>CAIJPE010000140.1 GCA_903822435.1 uncultured beta proteobacterium
GCCAGCCCGCGTGGCGGTAGCCGGCCATGAAGGCATCGCGCGAGGCCGGCGGCGCCCAGTGGTCGTCCAGGGCATTGGCCGCGACGATGGGGGTCCGCACGCGGTCGAAGCTGGCCGTGACTTCGGCCGCCAATGCGGGGTCGTCGAAGAAATAGCGCGGGTGGCGGCACCATTGGCGCCACTGCCGGTAGACGTCCAGTGGCAGGTCTTCGCCCATGCCCAGCAGGCTCCACGGCAGATAGCCCTTCCAGCGCGTGAGAAGCGGCCCCACCACGCGCCACATGGCAAGCACGCGCAGCCGTTCCAGCGGCGGCATCCAGCCGTGCCAGCCGGCGCCGGTGGCGAAGGTGTAGAAGCCCGCCACGCGGTCGGTGTCGGGCAGCAGGCCGAAGGCGTGGCCGCCGTACGAGTGCCCGACGACGAAGACCGGGCAGGACGGGCCGGGCTGCGTGGCCGCATGGTCCACCGCTGCAGCCAGGTCGAGCCGGGCCCAGTCGCGATAGTCCATGCGGAAGCCTCGCAGGCTGGCCGGCCGCGACAGGCCGATGCCCCTGTAGTCGAGCGTGAGCGTGGCATGGCCGCGCGAGGCCGCGAATTGCGCGAATCGTCGGTAGAAGCGCTGCGGCACGCCGGTGGCCCCGGCCACGACGATGCGGCCGCGCGGGGCGCCGATGGCCGGGTAGTGCAGGGCCGACAGGCGGTACCCGTCGGCGGCCAGCAGGCCCAGGGTTTCGGGTTCGTGCGGGACGGTCTTCATGATGTCGGTGGGTTTGGGGCGGCTTCGCGCAGTTCGCGCACCAGCAGGCCGAGCAGGGTGTCGGTGGTGTCGCGCAAGGCACTTGCCTCGCCCGCCACCCGCGCCTGCATCAGGGCCCCTTCGTAGGCGGCAATTAGCAGCGAGGCGATCGGTGCGGCCCTGGCGGTGGGCAGGCCGGCCCGCGACAGCCCCGCCGCCAGCCGTTCGCGCAGCGCCGCGAAGGCTTGCGCCAGCGCGCTGCGCAGGGCCGTGTCTTCGGGTGTCGATTCCAGCGCCACGGTGGCCAGCGGGCAGCCGGACGCGAAGCCGCTGCGCTCGAGCTGACGCTGGGCATCGGCCAGCCAGGCCCGCAAGGCGGCCGCCGGGTCGGCCTCGCGCTGCAGCAGGGCGTCCAGGCGCTCGCCCAGCGCCTTCGCCGCGGCACCGATCGCGGCAACCGCCAGCTCGGTCTTGCCGCCCGGGAAGTGGTGGTACAGGACGCCTTTGGGCGCCTGCGCCTCTTGCAGCAGTTCGGTCAGGCCGATCCCGTGCAGCCCGCGGCGGCGCAGCGCATGGGTCATGGCCGCAACGAGGCGGTCCCGCGTGGAGGCTGGGGGCGGGAGCGAGGAAGAAGGCGGTGCGGCGGGATGGCCCATCGTGATATTCTGTAGACCGGTCGGTCTATTGTCAAGCGCACGGCGCAGGCGAAAGTGCCGAGCCCATGACCGTCGTCACTCTGGCCTGTCACGGAACCGACATGGGCCCTGCACAAAGTCGGGGGTGACTCCTATCCAACCCAGCCGACCATGAAACAAGCCCTCACCCTGCGCGCCTTGATCACCGTGTCGACCCTGACCGCCGCCGCCGCCGCCTTTGGGCAGAACCTCACAGGGGCCGGTGCATCGTTCCCTGCGCCGCTCTACAGCAAGTGGGCCGATGCCTACGACAAGGCCACCAAAGTGCAGGTCAACTACCAGTCGGTAGGATCTGGAGCGGGCATCAAGCAGATCAAGGTCAAGACGGTCGACTTCGGTGCGTCCGACATGCCGTTGACCGACCAGGAACTTGCCCAGGACGGGCTGGTGCAATTCCCCACCGTCATCGGCGGCGTGGTGCCCGTGGTGAATATCAAGGGTGTCAGACCCGGCCAGGTGCGCCTGACGGGCCCCTTGCTGGCGGACATCTACCTCGGCAAGATCAACCGCTGGAACGACGCGGCCATCAAGGCGCTCAACCGCGACGTGGCCTTGCCGGACGCGCCCATTTCCGTCGTGCGCCGGGCCGACGGCTCGGGCACGACCTTCATCTTCACGGACTACCTCTCCAAGGTCAGCGCCGATTGGAAGGCCAGGGTCGGCGAGGGCACTGCCGTCAATTGGCCCACCGGCACTGGCGGCAAGGGCAACGAAGGCGTCTCGGTCTTCGTGCAGCGGCTGGACAATTCGATCGGCTACGTGGAGTACGCCTACGCCAAGCAGAACAAGATGTCCTACGTGCTGCTGGGCAACCGGGAAGGCCATTTCGTCGAGCCGATGGACGTGAACTTCAAGGCCGCCGCTGCCGGTGCCGACTGGTCCAGGACCTTCTACCAACTGTTGACCGACGAACCCGGCAAGCAGGCCTGGCCCATCACCGGCGCCACGTTCATTCTCATGCACAAGGTCCAGGACCGTCCGGCCCAAGGCGCCGCCGCACTGAAGTTCTTCGATTGGGCCTACGGCCACGGCGACCAGATGGCCGCCGATCTGGACTACGTGCCGATGCCTGCTTCCGTCAAGGAGGCGGTGCACAAGCAGTGGCAGGAGATCAAGAGCGCCGACGGCAAGTCCGTGATCGGCCTGTAGAGCGCAAGGCGCTCAGCCGCGGCGCGATACTGCCCTGAGGGCCAGTTCCAGCCGGCTGCGAGCGTGCAGCTTTTCCATGATGCGGCTGACGTAGTTCTTCACGGTGCCTTCCGCGAGGAA
>CAIJPE010000141.1 GCA_903822435.1 uncultured beta proteobacterium
CATGGCGCTTGCTGAGCATCTCGCACAGCAGCGCGCCCGTGCCGATGCCCAGCGAGAACACCACCAGCAGCAGCGAGGCCACCTGCTCGTTGCCATGCAGCACGTCGCGCGCAAAGGCCGGGAACATCGACAGGAACACGGCCCCGAAGAACCACATCCAGGAAATGCCCAGCAGCGAGCGGAACACGGTCACGTTGCCATGCGCGAGCAGCAGGTTCCGCCAGGTCTCCGTGAAGGGGTTCCAGTTGATGCGCAGGTGGGGGTCGGTAGAGGGCGACGCGGGAATGGCCTGCGCCGTCAGCCGCCCGGCCACGGCCACCGCCGCGCAGGCCCAGGCCACGTAAGTGGCGCCCTGGCCGGGGATGGCAATGAGCAGCCCGCCGGCCACCTGGCCCAGCAGGATGGCCACGAAGGTGCCCATCTCGACCATGCCGTTGCCGCCCGTGAGCTCGCGTTCGTTCAGGTGCTGCGGCAGGTAGGCGAACTTCACGGGGCCGAACAGCGTGGAGTGCAGCCCCATCAGGAAGACGCACAGCAGCAGCGCGGGCACGTTCTGGTGCATGAAGCCCCAGCCCGCCAGCAGCATGATGACGATCTCCAGAGACTTGACCAGGCGCATGAGCTGCGCCTTGTCGTGCTTGTCGGCCAATTGCCCGCTGGTGGCCGAGAACAGCAGGTACGGAGAGATGAACAGCGCCCCGATCACCAGCCCTGCCATGGCCGGCGGCAGCCACTGCACCTGGATCTGGTAGGTGACCATCACGGTGAAGGCGAACTTGAACAGGTTGTCGTTGCCCGCACCCAGGAACTGCGTCCAGAAGAACGGGGCGAAGCGCCGCTGTCCGAGCAGGGCAAACTGGTTGGGATGGTCGTGCTGCAGGGTCATGACGGGGGCAATCCTTCTGGCCGGGGTGCTGCGGTGCGCGCGACTATCGCACCACCTGGGGTGCAGCGGCCAGGCCTGCGCGCTGCATCCAGTCGAAGACCGAGTCGACCGTGACGGTTTCGATGCGGCCGGCATAGCGCTTTTCGTTCGGGTGGTCGTCGAAGCTGACGTTGGCTGCGGACACCCGCGCGCCCAGCCGGGCAAACGCCGACAGGTGCAAGACCGTGGGTTCGTAGCCCTTCAAGCGCAGCCAGGCCTGGGCGCGCTCGCGCGTGGCGGCGGCTGGCTCCTGCGACAGGGCCAGGGTCTCCATCGCCCACTGGTTGCTTTGCTGGTACTGCTGCGCCCACGGGTAGGCCACCATGCTGTAGGCGCGGGTGTGCAGGGTGCCCAGCTGAAGGTTGTCGCGCAGCAGCGGCAACAGGCGGGCCTGCACCTCGGCGGTGGGCACGGCGTACGCGGCGGCGTACTCGAACATGTCGTCCAGGAAGAATTCGGCCAGGCCCTGGCGGTACAGATCGGCCTGCGCCGTGCCGCAGGCGTTGAGCTTGTGCGCCACGCGCCACACGGCCCGCCCGGGCTGGCCTTCGGGGCCGGCGGGCACCTCGCGGTAGGCCAGGCCCAGGTGGGACCAGCGCAGGTGGTAGGCGCTCAGGTCCTGCCCGGCGCGGGCCAGCACCACCACCTGAGCGCCGCTGGCTTCCAGGGCCTGCGCGGCGTGGTCGGCCAGGGTGAAGCTGCGCTGCACCGCCGCGGGTTGCGGCGGGCGGGCCTCGCAGTTGCGGCCGGCGTTGGCTGCGGTGGGCAGGGCGGCGGCCAGTACCAGGGCCAGTGCCCCCAGGGTCAGGCGGGCCTGCGCCACGGAAGCCCGGCTCATCGGGTCACCCGCTCGTTGTAGAGCAGCGCCTTGCCCAGTTCGTTCGGGATGAAGGCGATGACCTGGCCGGCGGCCGAGAGCACCCAGCCGGCGCTGCAGGCCACGGCCACCACGCCGGTACCCGCCGCCACCGACACCCCGCCGGCCACCTGGCCGCTGACCGTGACGCTGGCCCGGGCACCGTCGGAGGCGCGCTCCAGCACCCACACCGTGGCGCCGGAGGCAGCCTCCACCGCCACCACCGTGAACACCGCGCCTGCCGACAGCAGGCCCACGGGGGCGGCCACGCTGACCGCCACGGGCAGCATGGACAAGGCGCTGAGCTCGGAGGCGGGATCGTGTGCTCGGGCCGTGCCGAGCGATGCGAGCCCCAGCGAGAGGACCAGACCGACGGTCAGGATGCGATGCTTCATGGTGATGCTCCAGTGGCAGGTCGAGTTGCGGGAACGGGCTCAGGCCGCCGTCTGCGAGGGATCGAAAGCCGCTGCGCAGGCCTCGTGCGCATCGCGCAACGTCTTGGCCAGGGTGAAGACGGTGGAGATGAGGAACAGCCAACTCACCCCCAGGAAGGCCTTGTAGGTGGGGTTGACGTCCATCCGCCACAGGCCCCAGGCGGTCAGTGCCATGGCCATGGCAAAGCCGCCCCAGACCACGCTGCCCCACATCGGGGTGTCCACGCGTTGCGCTTCGTTGTCGCGAACGTACTTGGACAGCGCGAAGGCGCTCGACAGCGTGAACAGATAGCCCATGACCATGAAGACGCGGTCCAGGTCCTGCCCGGGCAGCCAGGCCAGGCCCGTGGCGCACAGGCCGATGGCGGCGGCGAAGCTGATCCAGACCTGGGTCTTCCAGGCTTTGGTGTCGGCGCGGGGGGTGGGCAAGCGGTTCATCGAAGGGGCCTCGTGGGTGGGAATGGGTGCATCTTGCAGCGATCCCAAAAAGGTATCCATCCCCCTGGTGAGCGTGGCGTGAAAATCCACTTCTGGTATCTTTTGGTGATACTTTTTGGAGACCGCCATGAGCAGCACCCGCGAACTGGTCACCGCCCTGAAGGCCGAGCTCCGGCGCGCCGGCATCACCTACGCCGAGCTGGCCCAGGAACTCGGCATGGCCGAATCCAGCATCAAGCGCATGTTTGCGCGGGGCGAGATGCCGTTGTCACGCGTGGATGCGGTGCTGGGCGTGCTGCGCATGGACTTCGTCGAACTTGCGCGGCAGATTGCGCTGGCTTCCGCGCAGCGCGTCGAACTCACGCTCGAGCAGGAGACGGCCGTGGTGGCCGACCCCAAGCTGCTGCTGTGCGCCATCTGCGTGCTCAGCCTGTGGAGCGTGGACGAGATCGTGCAGACCTACGCCCTGAGCAAGCCGCAGGCGGTGGCCTGCCTGATGGCCCTGGACCGGCTGGGCATCATCGAGCTGCGGGCCCGCCACCAGTACCGGCTGCGCATCGACAAGACCTTCCGCTGGCGTGCCGACGGGCCCGTGATGCGCTACTTCCGCGAGCACGCCGTGGCCGACTACTTCGAAGGCGGCTTCGACGGCCATGGCGAGCTGCTGATGCTCGTGCATGGGCAGGTGGCGCCGGCCCATGCCGTGATCTTCAACGAGCGGCTGCAGCGCCTGGCGCAGGACTTTGCGCAGCAGCACGTGGCCGACCAGAAACTCAAGGCCGCCGACAAGGAGGCCTACTCCCTGGTCATCGGCATGCGCTCGTGGCTGTTCGCGCCCTTCCGCAACCTGATGCGAACCGGGCCGTGAAGCGCCAGGGGGCTCAGGCCTTCAGTGCCCGGCGCAGCAGGGCCGCGCACAGGTCCACGGCCGTCTGCGCCTCGTCAATCAGCTTGCCCATGGTGATGAAGCCATGCACCTGGCGCTCGAAGCAGATGTACTGCACGGCGTTGCCGGCTTCGGACAGCGCGTCGGCGTACTGCCGGCCTTCGTCGCGCAGCGGGTCGTAGCCGGCGGTCAGCACCAGTGCGGGCGGCAGCCGCGTGAGGTCGGCCGCCAACAGCGGCGACGCGCGCCAGTCGCTCCAATGCGACGGGTCGGCGATGTACTGCGAGCGGTAATAGGCGATGCTGTCGGCGGTCAGCAGATAACCCTGGCCGTTGGTGGTGTGCGAAGGGGCCACGGCCCGCATGTCGGTGGCCGGGTAGATCAGCAGCTGGAAGGCCGGTGCCGGGTCGCCCGCATCGCGCAGGGCAATGGCCACCACGGCGGCCAGATTGCCGCCGGCGCTGTCGCCGCCCACGGCCAGGCGGCTGGCATCCAGGCCCAGCGAGACGGCCTGGCGCTGCACCCAGCGCGTGGCGGCCAGGCAGTCCTCCACCGCACCGGGGAAGCGCCGCTCGGGGCCCAGCCCGTAGTCCACCGAGACCACGGCCACGCCGGCCAGTTGGCACAACTGGCGGCACAGCACGTCGTGGGTGTCCAGGTCGCCGATGGTCCAGCCGCCACCGTGGTAGTACACCAGCACCGGCTGGGCCGAACCGGCCCCGGACAGCGCGGGGCGGTACAGGCGCAGCGGCACGCCGCCATCGGTCTGCAGAGCCTGCACCTGCGGCAGCACCGGGGGCTCGGGCTGCGTGAAGAAGCGGCGCTCCAGGTACATGCGGCGCGCCTCGACAGGCGTCAGGGTGTGCACGGGCGGCACCTGGCGCTGCACCATCAGGTCGATGAGGGCACGGGCTTGGGGATCGATCATGGGTCACTCCGGCAGGGTTCGAGCGTCAGTGTAGCCAGCCCCGGGTTGCCAGCCGTGCGCGATTCGGGGATGCTCGCCGGCCCTGCCCCCGATCGCCCCTTCGCCCATGCCCACGCCCTGCCCTTGCGGCAACCCGGCCGACTACAACGCCTGCTGCGGCCGATGGCATGCCGGCCCACTGCACCTTCAGGCGCCCGACGCCCAGGCCCTGATGCGTTCGCGCTACAGCGCCTTCGTGCGCGGACTGGCCGACTACCTGGTACAGACCTGGCACCCCTCCACGCGGCCCATCGAGCCGATCGAGCTCGACCCCGGCGTGCGCTGGCTGGGCCTGGAAGTGCGGCGCCATGCGGCCCTGGACGCCGACCATGCCGTGGTCGAATTCGTGGCCCGCAGCAAGTTCGGCGGGCGCGCCACGCGCCTGCACGAGACCAGCCGCTTCGTGCGCGAGGCCGGCCGCTGGTACTACCTGGACGGCCAGGTGCGCTGAGCCCCGGCCGTGCGGGGCTTCAGGGCACCTCGTGCCCGATGCTGGCTTCCCATACGCGGTACCAGTCCTCGGCGCTCAGGCTGACCGACAGCGCGTTCACGGCGGCTTCCAGCGCCGGGCGGCGCCCCGAACCGGTGATCAGCACCGGGCGCGAAGGGTGGCGCAGGATCCACGCATAGGCCATGGTCGCGGCCGAGACCCCCCGCTGCAGCCCCAGTTCGGCCAACACGCCGCGCACGCGCATCGCCTGGGCGTCCACCCCGGTCATCAGCCGGCCACCAGCCAGGGGCGACCAGACCATCGGCCGCAGGCCCAGGTCCACGCACTGCTCCAGCGTGCCATCGGCCAGCGCCCGCATCTGCAGCGGCGAGAACTCCAGCTGGTGCGCGGCCAGCGGCTGCCGCTTGCGCAACATGACCACCTGCCCGGTGGTGTGGTTGGACACCCCGAAGTTCAGCACCTTGCCCGCAGCCAGCAGTTCACGGAACGTGGCGGCCAGTTCCTCGGGCTCCATGAGCAGGTCGGGCCGGTGCATCAGCAGGAGGTCGATGCGGTCGGTGCGCAAGGCCCGCAAGGAGTTGTCGACGCTGGCCAGCACGTGCGCGCGGGAACTGTCATAGGACTTGATGGCATGCACAGGCCGCTCGCCTGAGACCAGCTTGATGCCGCACTTGGTGACGATGCGCATCCTGTCGCGCAAGCCCGGGGCCGCGGCCAGGGCCTGCCCGAAGGTGGCTTCCACGGTATAGCCGCCGTAGATGTCGGCGTGGTCGAAGGTGGTGATGCCCAGGTCCAGCGCCTGCTCGATCCAGCCGACCAGGCCCGGGGTGTCCAGCTCCCACTGCGGCAGCCGCCACAGGCCTGCCGCGACGGGGGACAGCACGTCATCCGCCAAGGTCGCCACTTGGGCTACCTCAGGTCGCCGGCCAGGCTGGCCAGCGTTTCTGCGGCGATGGCCAGGTGGGCGGGGTAGTGCGTGTGGTCGCAGCCGATCTTTACCCCCGCGCCAGCCCGCACCGCCTCGCGCTGGGCCGGGCTGAACTCGAAGCGCACGAAGTGCACGGACGAGGTCTTCTCGTCGTTCTCGCGGTCCAGGTCTTCGTCGGCAATGGCATAGACGCGGCCGTGGCCCTCGACCTCCACGAACATGCGGTCTTCCACGCCGATCAGGCGCGCGAGTTCGCGCTTGCGTTCGTGGGGATCGGGGTACTCGATGAGCATCGTGGCCTTCCAGTTGCTGCCATCGGGCACCAGCGGCGCATAGGCGTCGATCTCGCTCTGGATGCCTTCCTCTTCGAAGATCTTCTCGATGTGCAGCATCTCCTGGATCTGGCGGCGGATGGTGCGCTCGTCCTCGAACTGCAGCGTCATGTGCTCGCCCAGCCGCACGCTGCGCAGCCGGCGGTGGGCGATGGCCTCGGCCTTGCTGCTCTTGCGGATCCTGGCGTAGGCCTCCAGCGTCAGCAGGCTGTCTCGGGTGATGGGCATCGTGCTACTCCAGGCCGTAAGCCATGCGCACCAGCGAGAGCGGATGCTGCAGCGCCTTGGCCGGGGTGCCGGCCAGGGCCATGCCCTGCGCGATGTGGTGGCCGGCCAGCGCGCAGTCGCTGCTGATGACGTCGGGCTCGTCGCGGGCCATCGCCTTGAAGACGGGTTTGCCGATCTTCATGGCCACGGGGTGGGTGGCCGTCTTCACCCCATAGGTGCCGGCGTGGCCCGAGCAGCGCTCCACCGTGTTGAGCTTGACCTCCACCGTCTGCCCGATGAGCTTGAACATCTCTTCGGTCTTCTTGCCGATGTTCTGCACCCGGCCGTGGCAGGGGATGTGGTAGCTGACCTTGCCCAGCGCGGCCTTGAAGTCGGTCTTCAGCAGGCCGTCCTTGTGGCGCGAGATGAAGTACTCGAAAGGGTCGAACATGGCTTCCTTGACCGCCTGCGTGTCGGCGTCCTCGGGGAACATCAGCGGCAGCTCCTGCTTGAACATCAGCGTGCAGCTGGGGATGGCGCTGACGATGGCCCAGCCTTCCTTGGCGTAGCGGGCCAGCACCGGCATGTTGGCCTTCCACGCCTGCTCCACCGAGCCGAGGTCGCCCAGTTCCAGGCGCGGCATGCCGCAGCACTGCTCCTTCTCGACGATCTCATACGGGATCTCGTTGTGGTCGAGCAGCTTGATCAGGTCGGCGCCGATGCCTGGCTCGTCGTAGTTCACGTAGCAGGTGGAAAAAATGGCCACCTTGCCCGGCGTGCGCTCCCCGTTGACGCACACGAAGGCCGTGTTGTTCATGGCCCGGCCCCAGCGGAAGCGCTCGGTGGCCAGGCTGGGCATCCAGGCCTGCGGGTGCACGCCCAGCTGGCTGTCCATCAGCTTGCGCATGCCGGTGGTGCGGTTCAGGGCATTGACCACGTCCACCACGATGGGGATGCCCGCGAACTGGCCGTGCGTGTCGGTCGAGGCGAGGAACCTCTCTTTCGCGCTGACCTCGCCCTTGCTGAACTTGATGGCCTTGGCCCTCAGCATCAGGTGCGGGAAATCCAGGTTCCAGGGGTGCGGCGGCGTGTACGGGCACTTGGTCATGTAGCACAGGTCGCACAGGTAGCACTGGTCGACGACCTTCCAGTAGGCTTCCTTCGCGATGCCATGCACCTCGCCGTCATCGGTGGCGTCCACCAGGTCGAAGAGCGTGGGAAAGCTCTGGCAAAGGCTGACGCAGCGGCGGCAGCCATGGCAGATGTCGAACACCCGTTCCAACTCGGCCAGGGCCTTGCCTTCGTCGAGGAAGTCGGGGTTCTTCCAATCGAGGGGATGGCGGGTCGGGGCTTGGAGATTGCCTTCGCGCATGGGTGGGCTCGGGTCGGGGGTCGGTCAAACGAACAAGGGGCACGAAGCCCCTTGTTCCGCGGTGCTGCAGGGGCCTCAGTCGACCAGGGCGTCGAGGGCTTTCTGGTACCGGTTGGCGTGCGAGCGCTCGGCCTTGGCCAAGGTCTCGAACCAGTCGGCGATTTCGTCGAAGCCTTCGTCGCGCGCGGTCTTGGCCATGCCCGGGTACATGTCGGTGTACTCATGCGTTTCGCCGGCGACGGCGGCGGCCAGGTTCTGGCGGCTGCTGCCGATGGGCATGCCGGTGGCCGGGTCGCCCACGGCCTCGAGGAACTCGAGGTGGCCGTGTGCATGGCCGGTCTCGCCTTCGGCGGTGGAGCGGAACAGCGCGGCCACGTCGTTCTGGCCCTCGATGTCGGCCTTGTTTGCGAAGTACAGATACCGGCGGTTGGCCTGGGATTCGCCGGCGAAGGCGTCCTTCAGGTTTTGCTCGGTCTTGGAACCTTTCAAGCCCATGGGTTGCTCCTGGAGTTCAAACACGCTGTGAGTCGCGGGCCTGATCGGGCCGCAACCGTTCGGACACTACCAAAGGGATCGGGGCCTGCCAATACAAACCTTCAATGCAATTCATAGGTCACGCGGGTAGACCCTGATACCGCTCAGTGCAGACCCAACAACCGCAACGCCAGGTCGTGCAGCCGGCCCGCGGGGTCGGCCAGGCTGTTGAGCACGGTGAAGTGGTTGCGGTCCGGCACCGTCTCACACACAGGGACGGCGGTGGGGCCCCACACATCGCGGATGAGCAGGTTCTGGCGCAGGAATTCATCGCTTTCCTCCATGCCCACGGCCGCATACAACCGGGCCGATTTGGGGCGCGGGAAGAACGCCGGGCTGAGCCGTGCGACCGACTGCGGGGTGAGCTGCAGGTCCGTTTGCAGGAACGGCGTGTGGCGCAGCGGCTCCAAGTCGTAAAGGCCCGAGATCGACAGCGCCCCAGCCAAGGGCTGGGCGGGCATCTCTTCATCGACCTCCTTCCAGCGGCAGCTCAAGAGCATGGTGGCCAGGTGGCCGCCCGCGGAGTGGCCGGCGAGGGCCAGCCGGGTGGGGTCGCCGCCGAACTGCGCCGCGTGGTGCCACACCCACGACACCGCGGCCGCCACCTGCAGCACGATCTGTTCGATGCCCACGGCCGGGCACAGCGCGTAGTTGGGCACCACCACCATGGCCCCGTTGGCCGTGAACGAAGGGGCGACGAACGAGTGGTCGGCCTTGTCCAGTGCGCGCCACCAGCCCCCGTGGATGAAGATCAGCACCGGCGCGCCGGGCTCGCCCGGCGCGGTGGCGGCCGGAAAGAGGTCCAGCTTCTCCGAGGGTTTGTCGCCGTAGGGCAGATCCAGGTGCGCGGTGCTGTGCTCACGCGCCAGCGCCGAGGCCTTGGCCCAACGTTCGAGTATCTGGGGGTGGTCCGGCACGCGCTGGCGGGCGTTGTACTCGGCATCCAGCCAGTCGGGATCTAAACGCGCACGCATCGGCAAACTCCAGCGGTGGCCACGGGGCGCCGATGTTAATCGCCGCACGCCCGCCTGCCTGCCTGATGGGCTCTGATAAACTAGTGGTTGTTCGTGGGGGCGTAGCTCAGCTGGGAGAGCGTCGCGTTCGCAATGCGAAGGTCAGGAGTTCGATCCTCCTCGTCTCCACCA
>CAIJPE010000142.1 GCA_903822435.1 uncultured beta proteobacterium
CCACCTCTGCCTACGGGGTGCGCCTGTACCGGTGAGATATCGCATAGATAATGACGCTTATCTTTGTTTACTGTGACAATCGTTCGCCTCTCCCCACCTCACCACACTTCACCGGATCCGCGCCGGCTGTTGCTGATGGCGGTGAACACCGCCTTGGAAACCGGACCCTCGCGCCCGGGAACCGTGTCCAGCCGGACCGGGCCGGCGAGGTGGGCGTTGCGCTGAATGACTTGAACGTTGGCCATGGCCAAACTCCTTGCAAGAACGATCAGCCGGGCCCCGTCCTGGTGCTCCTGAAAACTGATCCTTCTGCTCGGACTTCCTCGCACCCGCCCACGGGCGGGCGGGGGGTGGGCACACCCCCTTCCATCACGGGAAGGGGTTGGGGATGGGTGGGGTTCAACAGCAGCCGAAGCAGTGAGCCGGTTACCCGGCCCACCGCTAGAAGATCCCCCCACAAGTCCCCCTCACCCTGGATGGGGGCGCAGCTGGGGGGAGCGCGGTGGGACGACCGGCGCACGGGCTGCCTCCCAAAGGAGGCGGCGCAGCGTCGTAGCCGGCGTGACAGCCCGCCTGGCACCCCGGCTGCAGCGAAGCCGCCCCAACACCCACGAGCAGCGGCGGCCCTGCGGCCGACGTGCCACCAAGGGAGCCCACCGGGCGACCGAATGGTGCGGCGGTCGAGACGCGGCGAGCCAGCATCTGCAACGGACTGAACCAAGCGACTTGAAGGGCGCGACAGCAGTGCCTGCCGGCTCCGCCGGCCTGACCGTGTTGCGTCAGGGATGGAAGCCCGTCAGGGGCGAGACGCCGGTACCCCGGCGGCTCGACGCGCAGCGCGACAGCCCGGCCGGGCGAAGCCGGGCGACGAACCGATGGTTTGGAGGACCTACCTCACTCAGGTCGCCATCATCAACTTGGATGACAGCTTCGGGGAAGCAAGATCAGCTGGTCATGTGGCGGCTACCGACCCGAATGCGACATTCGTTGACCTGGTCTCGTCGCCCGGAAGCTGCCGGTCGAGCACCCTCGCTTTCACGCACAGGAGGCCCTACTGCGGAGGGCACACGTCGGCGGGAGATTCTCTCTACTGATTACCCGTCTACTTCTCGGTGTCAGCTGCCGCCCGCAGGTCAGCGAGGGTCACCATCAACGGCATGGGGTCAAGTGGGGATTCGTCGAGACCGAGGCCGTAGTAGAAGACCTTGGCTTCTGCAGCGAGAGCGTGCACCACCATGCCGCGGATCCCGATCGCATCGGCAGCCTGCACAACCCGTAGCGCGGCGTCCGTGAACAGGGCTCGACCGAGACCCCTCCCGTGATTGCTGGTCGCGACGGGCAGGCGGCCCAGGACGACAACCGGTACAGGGTCCGGTATGTCGTATCGCCGCGCGGCTTGGTGGTGCTGGTCGTGGTCATGGCCGGATCCTCCCCATCTCAATCGACCCGGCACGGCGCAGCGTAACGACAATGTCATTACGCCTGTTTGGATGGATCCTTAGCGCGCGGGTTGGCTCCTTGCCGACCCGTCCGGGCTTTGGCTCGCGGCTTGGTCGCCGCGCTTGTCCGCCCGGCGCCGCGCTTCGGTCTGGTGCGTATTTCAGCGATCGTGGACGCCCGTTTCAGTCTGATCGTGGACGGTGAAACGGCGTCGTCGAGGGTGCGCCGGGGAGGCGCGCAAGCACCAAGGTTGAATGTACCCTGACCGTCCACGATCAGCCTGAAACGCCCACCGACCAGGGTCGTTGCGGGGCTGGTATTGGGGTTGGATTGATCTTCAGATCTCAGGCCCCTGCCAGGCCGCCGGAGGCGCCCCGACCGGGCCATGTACTCATGTCCGGTCCTGCATGTCTGGGTGCGTGGATGGCAGCCCCATCACGTGGCCGCCGCAGCGTCGGCGTCGCGCATCGACCGAGTGCCCTTGAGCTCGATCTTGTGGCTTGAGTGCACGACCCGGTCGAGAATCGCATCGGCCAGCGTCGGGTCGTTGAGGTAGGTGTGCCAGGCCTTGACCGGCAACTGGCTGGTGATCAAGGTCGAGCGCGTGCCGATGCGGTCGTCGAGCAGTTCGAGCAAATCGTTGCGCTCGGCCGGGCCCATGGGCGAGATTGCAAAGTCGTCGATCACGACCAAGTCAAGCTTGGCCAGTGCGGCAAGCCGTCGCGCGAAGCTGCCGTCGCCGTGTGCGACCTGCAGCTCGTCGAACAGCCGTGCCGCGCGCACGTACAGCACCGAGAAGCCGCTGCGTGCGGCCTGGTGGGCCAAGGCACACGCCAGCCAGGTCTTCCCGCTACCGGTGGCACCCGTGATGAGCAAATTGCGCGCATGGCGCAGCCAGTCGCCGCCGGCCAGCGCGGTGATGAGGCCGCGGTCCAGCGCGCGGCTGGCGCGCCAGTTGATGTCTTCGATGCAGGCAGCGCTGACCTTGAGCTTGGCGGCCTTGAGCAGCCGTTGCACGCGCCGGTCGTCGCGCCATGCGACCTCGCGCTGCACCAGCAGCGTCAGCCGCTCGTCGAAGCTCAGGCCGGCGGCGGCCGTGCTCGCGGCTTGCTCCTCGATGGCGCGGACCATGCCGTCCAGGCGCAGGCTGCGCAGTTGGTCCAGGGTGTGTTCGTTCAACATGGGATGGGTCTTCCTTGGTGGGTTGCAGTGCGGGTGTTCGGGGGTCAGCCCGGTGGTCGGCGAGGCCCGTTGCGATGTGGCTGCTGGGTACCCGGCACGCCGCCGGTCCAGTGCCCCCGGTGCCGCCGCCAGGCCGGACGGCGACACGGCTGGGGGTCAGTGGTAGTAGTCCGGCCCGCGCACGTTCTCGTGCTCGATGGCCGGCATGGACGTGGCGGGAAACAGCGAGGGCTGGCGATCCAGGCCGCACTTGAGGATGTTGGTCACGCTCCTCAAGTTCGGTGCGCGGATGGCCATGGCGCGCGTGCAGGCGGCCTCCAGCCGCTCGGCGCTGTAGCGGCGCACCAGGGCCAGCAGGCCCAGGCAGGCGCGGTAGCCTTGCTCGGGATGCGGGCGGTGCTCGAGTTGCCAGGTGACCACCGCGGCAGTGCTGACGCCGATGCGCTGGCCCCAGCTGATCAGCTTGGCCGGCGTCCATTGCAGATGCGCGCGGTGCGACGCCGGCATGTGCTCGGGCGTCGTGATGAAGCCGCCGCGCACGGTGCTCACGGCGTGGCCGGCCACGCGCTGGTTCGACGCGAAGCACTCCAGCAGCTGCCCGGTGACGCGCACGTCGATCTTGGTGCCGACGAGTCGGTGCGGCACGCTGTAGTAGTGGCCCTCGAACTCGATGTGGTAGTCGATGTTGACCTTGGCGCCGGTCTTCCAGCGGCCGATGGCATAACGCTCGTGCGGCATGGGCCGCAGCGCCGGCGCGTCGAGCGACTCGAAGGCGCTGCGACGGCAGCCGGGCAGCTTCTTGAACGGTCGGTTGTTGAGGTCGATGAGCAACTCGGCGATGGCCCTGTTCAGCTCGGCCAGGCTGAAGAAACGGCGGTTGCGCAGCCGCGCCAGGATCCACCTCTGCACCAGCAAAACCGAACCCTCGACCTTGGGCTTGTCGCGGGGATGAGCCGGGCGCGCAGCCAGTACCGCGCAGCCGTAGTGACGCGCGAATTCCTCGTACGTGCGGTTGGGTTCGGGGTCGTAGCGGTCAGGCGTCTTGATGAGCGATCGGGTCTGGTCGGGCACGATCAACTTGGGCACGCCGCCGATGAACTCCAGCGCCTGCACCTGGGCACCGATCCAGTCGGCGGTGGTCTGGCGCGGCGTGGCGCAGGCGTAGGTGTAGTTCGACGCCCCGAGCGTGGCCACGAAGATCTGGGCCTGGGTGATCTCGCCGGTGGCCGCGTCGAAGATGGGTACGGTGTCGCCGGCGTAGTCGACGAAGAGCTTCTCGCCGGCGATATGGACCTGGCGCATCGAGCGCTGCTGGCACTTGGCGAACTCGGCGTACTTGACGCAAAAGCTCGTGTACTTGTAGGCCAGCGGGTTGCCGGTGGCGTACTCCTCCCACAGCAGCATCAGGGTGACGCCAGGGCGCTTAAGCTGCTGGTGCACGACGCCGAAGTCCGGGGCGAGTTGATGGCTGCCGCGGGGCAGCGCCGGGCGGTACACCCGGGCCTCCAGCTCTTCGTCGCTGAGGCTCTGGGCAAGCTCCCAGTCCACGCCTGCCACCCGGGCCAGGGTGATGTACTTGCCCACCGCGCTCTTGGAGATCTTCAGCGCGCGGCCGACCTCGCTGTAGCTCAGGCCGGCCCGCAGGTGCAGGCGCAATGTCTCTCGGATTTGTCGCATCGTGACTCTGTTGGTTGGCATCGGCTCGGACCGCAAAAAGCGGTGAGCCTGAGGCCGGTCAGAAAATCACTTGCGCGCCACCCCCGTCGTCCACGATCCCGCTGAAACGGCGTCCACGATCAGACTGAAATGCCGTCCACGATCACGCTGAAATCCCGTCCACGATCAGCCTGAAATGCCGTCCACGATGGGCTGAAATACGCAGTCTGGGGGGCGCACAGCTGGAAACGTCGATGACAACCAGTTCCGGCTGTGGACCGTCTGATGACTGCTGCTTGATCCGTGCTGTCAGCTCATCCAGTCGCTGCACAAGCTCAACGAAGGTCAGAACCCGACCATTCGCCGAGGGCCAGCCTTTCGTCCGTGGCTTCTGGTGCACCAAGACCAACAGCCCTTCTCGACAGTCTCGTGACCGCAAGTACTGCCCACACAGCTGCTGCGTTATAGCCGCCTCCAGCTCCGTGACGCTCCAGCTCCCAGCAACCTTGATCTCGGCGGGAACTTTGGCGGCAGAGGTGCGCGCTGTGAACACCATGTCGGGCTTCTTCTCTGCGACAGTCTGAGGCTCTCGCTCGATCGAATACGACTGGCCCTGGCTGAGGCGCATGCGGTCTGCGATCCATGCCTGAACTGCGGCTTCATCCGGCAGGCCGCTTACAGTCGCGCCTTGGGCGAAGTCTGCATGCAGCAGATCGTGCTCTAGATCCCGAAGCCGCTGTATCGCAAGCAGTTGCAATTCGCGTCCGGTCTCCGGAGTACGCTCAAATTCTCGCTCAAAGCGATACGCGTCGCCCGGAGCCCAAGCCGGCAATTCGGAGTCTGACATTGCCCGCTCATGGGACAGTGCGCGCAGACGGGATGCTGGTGCTGGGAAATCGCCTAAGGCCAGCAGTCGTTGGATTGCATCGAAGGTACCGCGCCCTGGTGTCCTAACAAGCTGATTGAACGCGGCCGACCGCGCATCCTGAGCATCATCGCGGGCGTCCGGCGAGTAGACGCCCCGATTGGCACGGTCATGGTCGTCCTCGACTCTCACAGTGCGGTATGCAAGGATGACGAGCCGTTCCAGGGTCGACAATTCCAAACTCACTGCGGATCCTGGCCCGACCGACCGCCGTGAACCAAAGTATTGCGGCAACACCCATTGAACCAGGGCCGTCTTCTCGTCTTCGCCAAGCCCGGCAAGCTTCTCGACGAGTGCGTCCGTCGCGCCATGCCCGTCGATCGCGCTCGCGAGGCCAAGATACAGGGCCGCCTCCTCGGGGTCCGCGATCGTCCGAAAGCGCTCGATTGCCAACCCAAACGCCTCTTGGCGCTGGCTCGCGGCCATACCCTTGCGCAGGACTGACAGCAGAGCACGGAGCGCTCGCGGAGCGATCTTCGGCCGCGATGCCAGTTCCGGCCATAGCGTCTCCGCTACCAAGCTGGCTATGCCCTCGTCGGCGTGATCGATGTAGTCGAGCGTGCGGCCATAGGCTTCACGGTCGCCGTCATCCAGTTCCGAGGCCACTTCGATCGTCATCACGCGCTGTACCGCTGCGGGCCACGCTTTTGACAAGCTACCAATCCAACGCGGAAGCCCGTTGATTTCAAGCGTCGCGTACTGCGCGGCCCGCGTGGCTTGCTCAGCGGTGAGCTTGGTTGCCCAGTTGGTATCGTTCACGGCCTCGATCGAGACTGCCGCCACGCCAATGGAATCGAACTCGAACATTTGATTGCGCTCGCTCGGCGGTCGCGAACTGCGCACGGTCGGCTTCCAGGCTCGCCAAAACGATTTCATCGCATCGACAAAGGCCGCCGCCGCACTGGCGCCCACCAGCTCCGCAAGCGGGGCGACACTTTCGATTGCGTATTGCGAGCCCCCGCGGTTCGCTTCGCGAAGCAGCTGCCACAAGTGGTACAAGCGCGAGTCGACCCCTTCAGCCGACGGCGGTTTGATATCGCGGAGTGGCGCTGAATCGCTCCGCAAGCCTTCTACAAAGTCGACCCAGGATTGTTCGACTTCAGCCCCATGCTTTTCGCCCTCAGCCAAGACCGCTTGGTGCTCAGCCTCGCTGCGAAGCAACTCGGCAGACTTCTCGGGGGGGCGAAGCCAATCGTCGATCACGGCGCGCATCGCGGGCGTGGCCGCGTCCGCAATCCGGCGCATGAGCGCATCCGGCCGGTTGGCTCTTGCCCACTGTTCCAGTGCTGCGTTCGCAGCCAATCGCTGCTCGTCGACGGTTGCGCGCGCTGGTCCGTCAACCAGAAGCCAGTCGATGTCTTCCACCACAAGCCCTGGCGGCCAGCCCAGAAACTGCATTTGAAACGTCGCCTGCAACCCCCTGCCGCCCAGAATCTCGTTCCCTGCCAAGCGCTCGGCAACTCGCCAAAATGCCGCGCACCGACGGGCTGGAGTCTCGTGCAGTCTGGCGACCGCGTCCTTCGTCTTGACGCGACGACGAGACGTGTAGTTGTTGCGCCGATCGCCCAAATACAGGACGGCATCGATTGCAGCTTCAGGTGCCTCATCAGCCGCGGCCAGGCTGAGTAGTCGATCCGCAGCTGCCGCCAGCATCGGCCCGATGGCCTTTCGCCTATGGGTGTCGGCCTCCTCATCCTGAGCGACTTCGCCGCCGCCGAGCTCCATCAAACCACGTAGCAGGCGCGTCAGCGCGTCGCGCTCGGACAGTCTTTCGGCAAGCTCAGCTCCCGCCCACTCCATGTTGAAGCCGCCCAGGCCATCATCCTTCAGGCTCACGACCTCACATATCGCCAGCAGGTCATCCACCGCGATCTCGTTAGGAAACAGGTCCTGGACGGCATCCCACACCACCGCCGGCGGCAAGGACCCAGCCTGGTCACGAACCAAGGCTGCGTAGGCCTTCCGCTGATCGCTGCTGCCGGCCGCGATGAGCGCCCGCCCTGCCATCAGCTGGGTGGTGCGATCTCCAAAGCTGCCATAGACACCTTCGACGGCGAGATCGGCACAGTCTCTCAGCGCGCCCAACCATATAAGCCGTAGCACCAGGGCGCGGACCTCGGCATGCTGTGCGTCCGAATGCCAAAGGCGTCGCAAGGTTGGCACGATGTCCGCCTGGGCGAACCGGGCCAGGCTGCTCTGATCCAGCATTGGGGTCTCTTCGTCCGCTCTCATGCTGGCCGCCAGGGCCTGCAGTGCTGCGGCTCGGGTACCTGTAGGGAGGCTTGACGGGTCTCCGGCAGTGAAAAGCAGGAACGGTGCACGCCGCACGACCTCGCGTGCAACGCCGTCGTCCGTGAGGCTTAGCCAAGCTGCCGCTTCCTGCAGTGAAGGGCGAACCAAATCAATGCCATAGGTCTCGGCGAAGAGCATCGTCTGCAGGCGTCGCGCGGGAAGGTTCGCTTGACGCATTCGCGCCAACCAGCGCGCCGCCAGAAAGGCACGAACCACCCCCTCGTTGTCGTTGTGAAGTCGCGCGCGTCCGAATGTTGCAGGGTCCAGGGCGGGACGAGATAGCAGGGCTTGGCGATCCCCGCTCGTCCAATCCAGAAGCACGGTGTCGATCGAAAGCACATCCTGCTCAACGGGCGGCGGCGCCTCGGCATCTGGAATGGCAATGGTGGCCCTACGGCCAAGAACCATCGCTGCACCAATCCGCTCCAGGCCGCGGAGCGCGCCTTCGGTACTCAGGCCGCCCAGCCTATCGCGGTCGGGATCAGTTTCGCGGAGCCGTTCCCGAAGGCTGGCTTCAATGATGCTGCGGAAGCTGCCGAGGCATCCATGCTCTACCCAGTAACGGACCAGCCAGACGAGATCAAGCGGTCGTCGCGCGAATTTTTGCAAATTGCCGGCGCGGATCGCGGCCAGGAAGTCGTCGATGCCGCTGACGCCCTTCGCTGCGGCGTAGCGGCGCATCTGCTCGTCATTGAGCGGCGCCATCAGCACGACGAGCGGCGTCTCTATCGGCTTCGGATCAGGACGCTTCTCGTAATTGAGGGCGCGCCGGACCAGCGTTCGCAATGAAGCTTGTTCTTCGGGCTCGGCAGGAATTGGCAACTCCGCGTGCAGCCGCCGTGCATCGCGCGTGAACTCCCAGTCGGTGTGGCGGCCGGAGAGAACAACGAAAGCGCGGCCCTCGTGCCCGAAGATGCCGTTGGCCAGCTCTCGCAAGGCTTTGTCGAGCCGAATGTTGTCCAGCTTGGCCTCGTCGATCGAGTCGACGAAAAACCATCCTGGTTGATCGTTCGTGCGCCAGGCGCTCAGCCGCTCGCGATCCACGGCGCGCAAGGCACCGTCAAGGCCCTGGCGGCCAACATCCTGCACCGTTGCGTAGACGGCAAACTTGCCTTCGGCCGAAAGCTGCCGCGCCTGTTGATCCAACTCGACGGTCTTCCCGCTCCCGGCCTCCGCAAGGACTACAACCCGCCGGCGCGCCAGAAGATCGCTCCACGCCAATAAGTCGTCCGATTGTGCAAAGCGCCAGCGCAGAACATCCGAGTCAGCCCCTTCGCGCCACTCAAGGAAATTGCGATCCAGCGAGACGATCGTCACGTCTTGCCTCTGCGTGCCCTGCTGGCAAGCGCGCCTTTGACACCGGAGCGGATCGTGGCGGGCCGTGCCCTAGCACGAACCCGGCTGTCAGTCGCCACCGAACACAGCCACTCCCCAACGTCCCTCAGCCACGTCTGCGAATTATTGTTCCTCATCGTTTAGCTGACTCCAAATGCGGAGGGCCCGGGCAATCGGGCAGTGGCCAGGCCGGACCCCTGGTCTCTCGTAAATTGGTGTCGGGGCAAAGTCTAGCCGCCGCGGACTGCCCCGCCATGAGGAAACAGTCCTGCATGCACGGCGCTGACGGCGACCAGGACACGGTCGAGGGTCATGTTCACTTCCGCCGGAGAGATTCCGACTTCGCGGCCTTCGCGATCGGACGCCTGCGTGCGCTCCAGATACTTGCGGTCTACGACACCCAGGTTGTGCGTGATGGGATGACGCTTTTCAAAGGAAGCGCTCAGTTCCTCCCAAGGGACACCAGTTGCCGCTGTGAGCCCGAGATGGTCGCGCAACGCTTCGATCGTCCGCGCGATGTTCTGGAAGGTATTGCCCAACCTCTTGACACCGCCTTCGATATCCTCGGGAGCGAGTCCGATTGCCGCCAGATGACGACGGGCAAGAGCCTTCATTGCTGCCTCGAAGATGGACACAGCGTCTTCCAGGCAGTTCTCCAGATCCCGCGCAGCGACACGCCGTCCGAGAGCCTCGCGGCGTCGCTCGATGTCGCCGGCCATGCTGCGCACCACGGCGAGTTCGGCCGCAACGTGTGTGAGGAAGATGTCCAAACCGCAGTCCGGGCACCAGGTAGCTAGCCCGAACACCGTGTGATCCAGACCGCAGCTGGGGCACACAACATCTCGCCGCACTTCTTCCTCGGCCGGTGGACGCACATGCGGCAGCGGTGCGGATTTCAGGCTGATCTCCATTGAGATCAGCCCACCGCCCAGCTTTTTCCTGCCGAAGACATCAGGATCGAGGGCATCGCGGATCATGCCGTCGACGCCCCGATGAGCTTCCCGCATGACCAGCTCTTCCGCGTAGCGTCGCTGTTCCTTCGTAGCAAACCCTTCTGGAGCTTCCTCGTGCCGGCAGTAAGGGCAATAGGCGACGGTCTGACCGCCCGTGATACCGGTGCCAGGCCGCACCTTGAATGTTCCCGGCGAACACGCCTCATCCGGACACTCGCGTCCCAGCCGTCCATCCTCGTCCCGAGGCAGCGTTATAGAAGCACGGAACTGGTCGTCGCCGAGATCCTCGAAATTGAGCGGCCCGCCTGACTGGAACAGCTTTCTGGTCAATGTCGACCCCTCCCCGCGTCCGGGACTTGGCATGGCGAATCTCGGACCTTGCCGGTGCAGGCCGATCCGCACCCAGCTTCGCTCCGGTATCACTCCGTCGCGACAACCTAGCACGATCCGAGGCCGCAGCTACGAGCTATCGCGGCCCCACATCGGATGGCTTCTCGTTCGGCATAGTCTATGTATCTCCTGGTGCGCCTGGCCCTCTCCCGCTCAGCATCCGGGAATGTTGGCACAGGCCGGCCGGACCGCAACCCCCGGCCCGCTCCATTCGCTGCGCTCCCGGGTAGGGGGTTGGGCAGTCCGACGTCAGTGGCCCATGCCGACGCACCAGGTGCCCTCGCGTGAGGGTCACGCAACGAAGGAGCGCATCATGGCAGAAGCCACCGAGAGGTCCCCCAAGTGGATCGCCTACGCAGTCCGCGACATCAAGCGCGGCGACGGAACCGAAGACGCCGTCTGGCGCGCCGTGGGCGCCGCCTAGGAGCATGCCGACGGCAAGGGCGTCGACATCCAGCTCGGCCCCTTCCCGGTCAATGGCCGGGTCGTGCTGCGCGAGCCGCAGGCGCAGTAGCGGTAGGCGCTCCCGCCGGCGGGCCGCAGGGCGCCTCAGGGTCCTGCGGCCTCGCCATCCGGGGCCAGGCACCGCCCATCAACCGCCGGCGAAGCGCGCGACATGCGCGATGTCGAACCGCTCGTTCCACAGCTCGGCGTTGTCCCGTCCAAGGATGAAGCCGTAGTCGTCTCGGGCGGCAGGCGCCGGGTTGATGATGATGATCCTGCGGCCAGGGACGCCGGAGTAGCTGTCAATGTACGAAAGGTTCGAGAGGAAGAAGCTGCGCACGAAGAAGTCGTCGTGCGCCAGACTGAGGCCGATGATGTAAACGTCGTGCGTGAAGGCGAAGATGAACTCGGGCTTGTACCAGAGCGGGGCATTGCCGCGGACATCGAACGCTTTGCCATAGCCCGGCAGCACCAGGTACGGGTCGACCTCGCCCAGGGGTTGGTAGTGTCGCCAAACGGCAAGGTCAAGCAGCGGGCGCGCGGCAAACAGGTGCCGGGTCATCATGCCGCTGCGGAAATCCAACTGTACCCAAGGCAGCGTGCGCTGTGGCTCGCCCCACACGTTGGGTTCGCCGAGGCGCCAATTGACCGAACCGTGCAGCTTGCTGATAGTCACCGCGCTGTCATCGCTGCGGTCATAGACGTACTTCATACCGACCGCTTCGAGCGCCGCTTCGAGCAAGCCGTCCCAGTTGAACGAGATCACCATATCGCGCGGGTGCAGTTGCGCGGCAAAGGCGCGATAGAGCTCGGGCACGTCGGCGGGCCGCGGTGTGCGGCCGACCAGCGTCTTGGCCAGGTAGTACCGCAGCGCGAGCTTTTCGCGGCTGCCGTTCTCGCTCCAGCGCTCACCGCCGCCGTACTCGCGCAGCTCGATGAATTCCAAGAAGGTGCAGAGCTCCGAGAAGCCCAGATTGGCGATATCGAGCGCATCGCTCGCAGCCCCCATGGCCTCCTTCGCATAGCCCTCAACGCGGGCGTAGATGCCCGGGCACTCCGCAGCAAAGAGTTGCAGCGCTTCGCTCAGCAGCGCGACGGTCAGCGGCACGCCCGCAGCGGCCGAGAACCCCGCGCCGAGCACGAAGACGCGGCACTTGCGGATCTCTGCCGCGAAGGCGGCCTTGTGATCGAGGTTTGTGTTGGTCGCCATGCTTGCGTCCGCGGCTATTCCTAGTCTTCGTCGTCGCCTTGCTACCGCTCGAGACAGCCGCGCCGAGAACGCGCCGCATGGGCTGCTCGTCCCGCTAGGCGGTTCTGGTAACGCCGCGCGGCCTCCTGCTACGCCTGCTTCCTGGCCGCGGTGGCGCAGGCCCGGCCGCATTAGCGTTGGCCGCAGTCACATGCTCGGCATAAGGGCACTAGTCGCCTCGCTCGTGATGGTGCTTGTCTGTCTTGTCTGCTGGGAGCTCCAGTGGATTCTGCCTCTTGACACACTTGGCGGCTACCAGCTGTTGGCTACTGGCTGCCGCGACGCTGAATGGCCGCGTTCTGCATGTCAATCGAGCCTGAACAGCCTCTGCGCCGGACGACGAGCGTCGTGGGTGGTGATGGGTCCATCACCAAACCCGACCTAGATGAACAGCTGCTCCTGGCCGTTATGGCAAGACTTGCATAACGGCCATTATGAGAAGACCCCAGTTATGAGAAGTCCTGGTCAGGCATAGGCCGGGAGAACGCGCCAGTCCTGGCGATCCGCGGTACGACGGTCTACCGCGCTGGACATAAGTTCGCTGCCCGTGCAGCACTGACGGCTCCAC
>CAIJPE010000143.1 GCA_903822435.1 uncultured beta proteobacterium
AGGAGCAGTTCCAAGAAAGGCATCATTTGGATTAAGTACATAAGTGTTCGTACCTTGAGGTCCTGTGGGACCAGGTACAGTGGATGGAGCACCTGTAGGGCCGGCGTGGACCTCATCGTCGGGCAGCCAGGCCAGCAGCGCGAGGCTGCCGGCCCCGGCGCCCAGCGGCCGGCGGCTGCCCAGGTCCAGGTAGTTGGCGCGGATCGGGAAGCTGCCGAACTCCCGGTCCACGCACACCGATTCAAGGCCGTGGCGGGTGGACAGCAGCATCGTGTCGCCCGAGAGCGCGGCCAGCCGCACCAGCGCGGGCCGGGCCCGGTCGCGGATGTGGTCGCGGCCCTGCATGGCCACGCCCAGCACCAGGGCCTCGTCGCCCAGCAGGTAGCGCTTGCTGGCCGGGTCGCGCTGCACGAAGCCCTCGGCGATCAGGGTGTCCAGCAGCCGCAGCACGGTGGCCTTGTTGATGCCGGACGCGGCCACCAGGTCGGTCAGCCGCAGCGGCAGCGGCGTGGACATCACGCGAAGCAGCCGGCAGACCTTCTGCGCGGCGTTGGAGTCCGAGGCCTGGCGCACGCCATCGCCTTTTCAGACGGTGGCCACCGGCGTGGCCGGCGAGCCCACCGCGCCGGGCAGCCGCAGCGGCGGCGCCGTCAGCAGGAAGCGGCTGCGCCCGTGCGCCCGCAGCCACTGCGCCAGGGGCGTCAGGTGCCAGATCTCGCCCAGGTGCACGCCCAGCTTGAACAGGCAATGCTCGTGCAGCGGCAGCGTGGCGCAGCAGCCCGGGTGTCCGGTGGCGGGGTGGGCTTCCACCGCGTAGTTGTCGGCGATCAACGCGGCAAGGCCGGTGTCGGTGATCCACTGCAGCAGGCGCGCATCGCGGCCGTCCAGCACGGCGCCCGTGCGGTCCAACGTGGACGCATCGGGCTGGCCGCCCATGTCCACCAGTGCCTGCGCAAAGCCGGTGTGCAGGCAGACCATGTCGCCGGGCTCGACCTCCACCCGGTCGGCCTTCAGCACGTCCATCAGCGTGTCGTAGCCCACCACGGTTCGACCGCTGCCCAGGTGCGCCTGCAGGTCGATCATCACGCCCCGGCCCTGCACGCAGCGTTCGGCCATCTTCTCGATGCCCAGCCGCGTGGCCTTGGACGTGCTGCGGTTGTCGCCCGGCCCGGGCAGCCCTGCGTCCGTGGCCTCGCTCGGGGCCAGGATGTGCCGCCCGGCGCGCCAGCCGTTGTAGTACACGGCCTCGGGGATGCCGTCGCCGTTCGCATCGAACAACTGCCCCACGTGGGCCAGGCTGTCCCACTGCGTGGAGTACTGCAGGTGCATCACCACGAGGTCGTCGCTGATGACGTCAGTGTGGTTGGGGTTGTCCACCACCAGGCGGTAGTTCATGTTCGGCCGCCCGTTGCGCAGCGTGGGCCTGATCACGGGCGGATGGCGGCGCGGGTTGAGCACGCTGCCCCCGGGAAGATCCAGCGGCAGGCTCAGGCAGAAGACGCGGCCTTCGCGCACCTCGGCCACGCCCTGCAACACCTTCTGCGGCGTCAGCAGGTTCATGCGCCCGCACTCGTCGTCAGGCCCGAAATCGCCCCAGGTGGAGCCCGGGGGGCGCTGAACCCAGCGCAGTGCGGTGTCTTCGTTCATGGTGCGGTTTCCTTCTCGGGTGCGGGGGCACGGCCGCCCAGGTACACACGGTGCAGCAGGTCGCCCTGGCGCAGCGCCAGGGCGGTGTCGGCGCCGGCGATGCGGCCGGTCTCGACCAGATAGCCGTAGTGCGCATGGCGCAGCGCCTTGTCCACCAGTTGCTCCACCAGCAGGATGGCCAGGCCTTGCCGGCACAGCTGGCTGGCCACGTCCAGGATGCGGTCGATCACGATCGGTGCCAGGCCGCCCGAAGGCTCGTCCAGGATCAGCAGCCGGGGGTCGCCGATCACCCCCTGGGCCACCGCCAGGATCTGCTGCTGGCCGCCCGACAGACGCGAGGCCATCTGGTGGCGCCGCTCGGCCATCTCGGGGAACATCGTGTAGATGCGCTCGAGCTTGCTGCGGTCGCCGCGGGGGTGGTGGGCGTACGTGCCGATGAGCAGGTTGTCTTCCACCGACAGCGTGTGGAAGACACGGTGGCCCTCCAGCACCTGCACGATGCCGGCCTGCACGGCCTGGCGCGCGGTGGCATGGCTGAGGTCTCGACCCGCAAAATGCACACTGCCGCTGCGCTTGGGGATCAGGCAAGAGATGGCGTTGAGCAGCGTGGTCTTGCCTGCGCCGTTGCGGCCCAGCACGACCACGAACTCGCCGGCCCGCACGTCCATCGAGATGCCATGCACCACCTCGGCCTTGCCATACGCCACGTGCAGGTCGGCCACCGACAACAGCAGTTGCGCGGGGCGGGCTGCCGGCTCGGGGCTCATGGCTCAGGCCCCCAGGTAGACGCGGATCACTTCGGGGTCGGCGCGCACGTCGGCCGGCAGGCCGTGGCGGATCATGCGGCCGACGTTCAGCGTGGTCACGCGGTCGCAGACGCGGAAGACGAAGTCGGTGTGGTGCTCTACCAGCAGCACGCCGATGCCACCGTCGCGCAGCGTGCGCAGGATGGCGGCCAGGTGCTCGATCTCCTGCTCGGTCAGGCCACCCGCAGGCTCGTCCAGCAGGATGAAGCGCGGCCGCTGGGCCAGACCGCGGGCCACTTCCAGGAAACGCTGCTCGGCGTGCGAGAGCAGGTTGGCGCGCCGGCCCAGCACGTGGCCCAGGCCCACGCCGTGCAGCAACTCGGTGGCGTGGCCACGCAGCACCCGGTCTTCGCGCGCCACGGCCGGCAGGCCCCAGGCCGTGGCCACGAAGCCCGAGCGGGCATGCGGCCAGGCCCCCAGCACCGCGTTGTCCAGCACCGACAGCGTGGGCAGCAGCCGCGGCTTCTGGAAGGTGCGGGCCACGCCGCTGTAGGCACGGTGCTGGACCGTGGAGGTGGACAGCTCGACACCCCCAAGCCGGATGGAGCCGGCATCGGGCTGGTAATAACCTGACAGCAGGTTGAGCAAGGTGGTCTTGCCGCTGCCGTTCGGGCCGATCAGGCCGTGCACCTCGCCGGCCCGCAGCTGCAGCGAGACGCCATCCAGCGCCTTGATGCCGCCGAACTGCTTGCCGATGTCGCGAGCCTCCAGCGCCGCGCCGGCAGCCGCAGGAGCCTGCGCGACCGAGCCCGCGGGCAGCGCCATCGAGGTGGCGCTCATCGCCGCACCCCGATGGCCTTGGCCAGGCGTTGCAGGTCGGGCTCGATGGCCTGGTTGGCCACCGCGCGGGGCCGCAGGCGTTCCATCAGCAGCTCGGCCATGCGGCCGATGCCCTCGGGCACCACCAGAACCACGACCAGCAGCAGCACCCCGTAGAAGAGGTTGCCCAGCTTGGCCAGCGGCGCCACCAGCTCGGGCAATGCCGTGAGCACCAACGTCCCGAGCGCAGGCCCCAGGATGCTGCCGCGTCCGCCGATGATGATGCACACGAAGAAGAACAGGCTGAGCTCGAAGACGAAGGTGTCGGGCGTGATGTAGCTCTGCAGACTGCAGAACACCGCGCCGGCCACGCCCGCCGTGATGCCGCTGAAGACGAACACCACCAGCTTGGCGCGGAACAGCGGCACGCCCACCGCCTGCGCAGCCACGGGGTTGTCGCGGATCGACATCAAACCCAGGCCCCAGATGCGGCGTCCGATGTTCCAGGTGAGCCAGGTGGTGAGCGCCGCCAGCCCGGCTGCCAGGTAGTAGAAGCCGCCGGGCGTGTCGAAAGGGGCCGGGAACATCGGGCCTGGCAACCCGACCCCGCCGCCGGTCAGGTCGACCTGTGCCAACACCACCTCGCCCACGATCAGGGCAAAGGCCATGGTGGCCATGGCGAAGTAGAAGCCTGGCAGCCGCAGCGAAGGCAGCCCCAGCGCCAGGCCGCACAACCCGCCCAAGGCGCCAGCGGCCGCGACGGCCGCGGCGGGGTGCCAGCCCAGCTTCCCGGCCAGGATGGCAAAGGCATACGCGCCGATGGCCAGCAGGCCCACGTGGCCGATGGACAGCTGGCCCGTGTAGCCCACCACCAGGTTCAGCCCGGCGATCAGGATCCAGTACACGCAGACCAGCGCCGCCAAATGGAGTTGGTAGGGGTCTCCCGCCCAGAAGGGCAGCGTGACGGCCAGGAGCGCGCCCAGGCCCAGGGCGGCTCCGCGCTGCGGCTTCACACCGGCCTCACGTTCTTGGATCCCAGCAAGCCCTCGGGCCGCACCAGCAGCACGACCATGAGCAGGCCCACGGCAATCGTCTGCTGGTAGGAGCCGCCGAACCAGAAGCTGGCCAGCGCGTTGAGCAGGCCCAGCGCGGCGCCGCCGATCAGCGCACCCACGTTGCTGCCCAGGCCGCCCACCGCCAGCGCGATGAAGCCGTTGAGCGTGAGCGTCAGCCCCAGCGCGAAGTAGGCGAAGGTGAGCTGCCCCGCAGCAAAACCCGCCAGCCCGCCGAGGGCGCCCGACAGCACATAGGACGCGATGCGGATGCGGTCGGTGGACACGCCACGGGCCCGTGCCGCGAAGGCGTCTTCCGACATCGCCAGGAACAGCTTGCCGTACAGCGTGCGGCGGTAGAACAGCTCAAGGCCCACGGCCATCAGCACGGCCAGCGCAATGGGCAGCCAGAACTTCTGGTCGAGCACGCCGGCGCTGAAGTCCTGCGTGATCAGCCGGGGAAAGGGCCGGGGCTCGGTGCCCCACCACAGGCCCACGGCCTGCTGCACGATGGTGGCCAGGGCCAGCGTGGACAGCAGCCACAGGTGCTCGTCGCTGCGGTTGAGCACGCGGCGGATGGCCAACAGCTCGGTCAGGGCGCCGAAGGCCGCACCCACCGCCACCCCGCCCAGCAGCCCAAGGCTCCAGTGCAGGTGGAGCGTCGAGACGAACCACGCGCCGAACACGCCGCCCAGCATGGCGATGTGCCCCGTGGTGACCGACAGCACCTTGCTGGTGGAGTACATCACGTTGTAGACCAGCGCCACGGCGGCGTACAGCATGCCGATGGCCAGCCCGGGGATGATGACGTTGAGCATGGGCAGGCCGGCTTCAGGGGGCGCTGGCGGGGCCGGGTGTCAGCGTGGCGCGGCCTTGAAGCTGCCGTCCTTGAAGGTACTGGCCGCATTGACGGCCATGTTGGCGTCGGGGAATCCGTTGTGTTCGGTCGGGCTGAAGGTGTAGGTGGCGTACACGCCGGCGAAGCCCTTGGTGTTCTCCAGCGCCTTCTGCATCGCGGCAGGGTCCAGGGAACCGGCCGTGCGGGCGGCGTGCTCGATGAGCTTGACGGTGTCGTAGCCCAGCGCAATCCACCAGAACAGCACGTCGATCTCGCCGGTGCCCAGCTTGCCGCGCACCTTGTCCACCAGTTCCTGCGTGCGTGCCGGCAGCTTGCCGTCGGGGCCGTAGGTGGTGCTCTGGTAGCCGGCCGCGAAGGCGTTGTCCCAGTACTCGGGCTTGTTCAGCAGCTTGCGGATCTGGGCGGCCATCAGTGCAGGGTGCCCCACCACGGGCACGTTCCAGCCCATGTCGCCGCGGGCGTTCAGCAGACGGCCCAGCAGGCCCGTGGCAGCCGACCAGGGCATCACCACGTCGGCCCCGGCCGCCTTGGCCTTGGCCATCTCGTCGCTCAGGTCGGTCTTGTTGGGGTCGACCAGGGCCGAGTAGACCGGCTTGATGCCAGCCTGCTCCAGCAACTGCGTGGCGGTGCGCGCGCTGGACGTGCCGTAGCCCGAGGTGTCGGCGATGATGGCCACCTTGGTCCGCTTGAGCGTGCCGATGGCGTAGTTGTTGGCGGTGGAGATCCACTGCCGGTTGGTGTTGATCGCCCGGAAGGCGCGCGGGTACTTCGCCGGGTCGATCAGTTCATCCAGCGCGCCGATGACGATGTTGGGCACGCCGGCCCGGGCCAGGATCGGCGTGGTGGCCAGGCCTTCGCCGGAATTGACCGGGCCGATCACCACGTTGACCTTGTCGCTGAAGGCCAGTTGCTGCGCGAAGTTCACCGCCTTGGTCGGGTCGCCCGCGGTGTCGCGCGTGAGCAGCTCGATCGGGCGGCCCAGGATGCCGCCCGCCTTGTTGATCTCGTCCACAGCCAGTTGGACGCCTTGGTTTTCGGCAATCGCCGCCGAGGACAGCGGGCCGGTCAGCGACGACAGCCAGCCGATCTTGACGGTTTCCGCCAGGGCGCCGCCGGCAGAGGCCGCAAGGCCCGCTCCGAGGCAGGCGGCTGCGATGAGGTTTGACCACCGGACTTTCATGGGATTGTCTCCAGGCAGGGTAGGAACCACGGCGCTTTCGTCGCGCTGCAGCCGAGAGCCGCAGCGGTGCAACCTTTGCCGGATTCTTCTGCGCAGGGCCGGGGCGATGGAATGGAACCAAACCCTGTGTTTGGTTCGTCAGACGAAATATGTA
>CAIJPE010000144.1 GCA_903822435.1 uncultured beta proteobacterium
CAGGCATGCGCGGGTTGGTGCTGTCGAGCACGGCCTCGGGCGCATCCGCCTCGGCATCGGTCTCGCGGTTCAGCACGCGCTGCAGCCGGCCGGCGTCCAGGTCGCCGGTCCACTTGGCCACGACGATGCTGGCCACGCCGTTGCCCATGAGATTGGTCAGCGCGCGGGCCTCGGACATGAAGCGGTCGATGCCCAGGATCAGCGCCAGCCCCGCCACCGGCACATGTCCCACGGCCGACAGCGTGGCGGCCAGCACGATGAAGCCGCTGCCGGTGACCCCCGCGGCGCCCTTGGAGGTCAGCAGCAGCACCAGCAGCAAGGTGACCTGCTGGCCCAGCGTCATGGGCGTGTTGGTGGCCTGCGCGATGAACACCGCCGCCATCGTGAGGTAGATGGACGTGCCGTCGAGGTTGAAGGAGTAGCCCGTGGGAATGACCAGGCCGACCACCGACTTGCGAACGCCGGCGTTTTCCATCTTGGTCATGATGCGCGGCAGAACCGACTCGCTGCTGGACGTGCCCAGCACGATCAACAGTTCTTCCTTGATGTAGCCCACGAACTTCCAGATCGAGAAGCCGTGGAAGCGCGCGATCAGCCCCAGCACCACGAAGACGAAGAACAGGCAGGTGGCGTAGAAGGTGCCCATCAGCTTGCCCAGCGAGAGCAACGAGCCCAGCCCGTACTTGCCGATGGTGAAGGCCATGGCCCCGAAGGCGCCGATGGGCGCCACGCGCATGATGATCCCCACAATGCTGAAGAGCACGTGCGAGGTCTTCTCGATCAGGTCGAAGACCAGCGTGCCGCGGCCGCCGAACTTGTGCAGCGCGAAACCGAACATCACCGCGAACAGCAGCACCTGCAGGATCTCGCCCTTGGCAAAGGCATCGACCACCGTATTGGGGATGATGTTCAGGAAGAACTCGGTGGTCGTGCCCATCTTGCCCGGGCCCGTGTAGGCGGCGATGCCCTTGGTGTCCAGCGAGCTGACATCCACGTTCATGCCGGCACCGGGCTGCAGCACGTTGATGATGACCAGGCCCACCAGCAGCGCGATGGAGCTCACCACTTCGAAGTACAGAAGCGCCAGGCCCCCGGTGCGGCCGACCTGCTTCATGTCCTCCATGCCGGCGATGCCCACCACCACCGTGCAGAAGATGATCGGCGCGATGATCATCTTGATGAGCTTGATGAAGCCGTCGCCCAGGGGCTTCATGGCCTCGCCGGTGGCAGGCGCCACGTAGCCCAGCACCACGCCGATCAGGATGGCGACGATCACCTGAAAGTACAGGCCCTGGTAGATCGGCTTCCTGGTCATGGGCATCTCCGCTGGCGGGCCGGGGCAATGATGCCATCAGCTTTCGAGCGTCACCCTGGGGCATGCCCGACCCCGGGCAGGGGTCGTCTGCAGGCGGGCGGCGCCTCAGGCCCGCGAAACGGCCTGCTGCACAGGCTCGGCCACGTCGCCCTGGCCGATCCCCTCGCGGCGACGGGCCGCCATCTCACGGCCGGATTCGGGGCGCGCCGCCTGCTCGAACCGGGCTCGAACCGCGGGATAGATCAACGATTCTTCGAGCGCGATGTGGTCGTGCAGCAAGGCGCCGAAGACCAGCGACCCCTCGCGCAACAGGTCGAGGTCGAACGAGGCCTGGCCCGAAGCTACCGCGTCGATCTGCGGCGACAATTCCAGCCAATCCTCTTCGAGCCAGGCGTGGTCCTGCTGCAGGCGCCGCACCAGCGGCGCGGACAGGGAGTCGCCCGCGTCCAGCAGCCTGGGGAACACTTCGCGCTCTTCGTCTTCGTGGTGCTGGCGCAGGTCCACCGAGAAGTGCTCGAAGACATCGCGGGCCAAGGCCTGCGCCTCGCCATCCGCCCCGGCGGCAGCCAGCCGGGACACCAGGGCGGCGAGCTTGCCGAGCGCGTAAACCGTCCTGCGGTGGCAGAGATCGAGCACGTCCAGGCCACTGGGGGCGACCGCACCGGTGGCTTGGGATGGGTCGGGTTGCGCGGTCATCTCGGGCTCCTGTGACCCTGCAGGTCAGCGGTTGGTGGATGCTCATCAGCGTAGAGAGCGCCGCAACGCAGCGGCTTGATCCAGCGCAAATCGGGGCGCATCGCCTTCGTCCGCGGGCCTGCCCACTGGCTGTCCGGGGCAGACATCGGGGCCGGGTGCCGGGTGGTGGCGTGTGGCGGGCACGGCAGGGCCGTGAGTGGGAGCTGGGCCGCGCCTTGCGCACTGTCCTCGACTCGACGCCGCTGACCTTGCCGGTGGTGCATGGCAACCGGCAGCACGGACGTGGGACACCGACGTGGGACACCGACGTGGGATACGGACGGTGGCACGGAGGGCGCCGCCAGGGCGGCCTGGCCGCCGCACGGCTTGATCGAGCGCAAAGGCCGGGATATCGGCCGGGCGCATGCTGAAGCCAGGGTTCGATCGACGGCCGCACACGGAGGCACGCACCATGGACTTGGCTACCCAGACCCATCTCCGGACCATCCGGGCGGCCCTGCTGTACCGGCAGTCGGAACTGCACGCAGCGCAACGACCGCCGGCCACACAGGACGGCGTCGGGCACGAAGTCAGCGACCAGAAAGACCAGGCCGCCCAGCAGGCCAGTACCGCCGTCGATGACGAGGCCCTGCGCATGGAGCAAGAGGAAGCGGGCCGCATCGAACAGGCCTTGCAGCGGCTTGACGCGGGCCGCTTTGGCGATTGCCAGGACTGCGGCGAGCCCATTGCCTGGCAGCGTCTGCAAGTGCAGCCCGCGGCACTGCGATGCGCAAGCTGCCAGGCCGCGCAGGAACGGGCCCTGGCGCAAGGCCACGCACGGGGCGTCCGCTGAAGCGCGGCGGCAGGCCGCCGTTCAACGCCGGCGCCACCGGTCGCAACCGACGGCGCGACTTGCGGGCCCGCTCCTCGGGCTTGAAGGCTCCCTGGGCCAGAGCCAGGGCATGCGAAAGGATCTGGTGGCCGCAGCGGCCCACCACGGCCAGGGTCCAGGCGCCTTTCGATGGCGGCGGCCCGGGTACCTCCCTCGCGACCAGGCCGTCACCCGCCGCATCCGCCACGAGGCGCCCTGCATGGCGCCGGATCCACCGGTCCACCACCGCCGCCAGCACCCCGACGTCGCCCGACAGCAGGCGGAAACGCAGGGTACCGGACGTCGCGCCGGCCGCACGCCAGGGCCGAGCCTGGGAGCGCATGGCCCACGATGCTCCGGGATGAACGCGGATGGACACGCCATCGCCCTGCACGGCCCTGAACATCCTGGTCGGGAACGGCCCCGCGATCGTGCGCGAGGTGTCCGAAGCGCCCACGGCTTCAGGCCAGGGGCAGCCAGATCTGCGGCACCCCATCCTGCGCCTCATCCACGGCAAAGCCCATGTCGCGGGCGAGTTGCAGCATGCGCTGGTTCTCGGCAAGCACGGTGGCCACCAGGCGTTGCGTGCCCTGCTCGCGCAGGTACGCCACCAGCTTGCGCATCATTTTCTCGCCCAGGCCGCTGCCCTTGAGGTCCGACCGCACCACGATGCCGAATTCGGCGTCCTGGTTGTCCGGATCGCGCAACGCGCGCACCACGCCCAGGGTCTCATCCACGCCTTCGGGCGATGCCGCCGTGGCGATGAAGGCCATCTCGCGGCCATCGTCGATCTGGGTGAGCCGTGCCAGCTCGGTGTGCTCGATGCTGCGGCGGCTGTAGAACACCCGCATGCGGATGTCTTCGGGGTCCAGCCGTTCGAGGAAGACGCGGTGGGTTTCCTCGTCCTCGGGCCGGATCGGGCGCAGGGTCAAGGTGCGGCCCTGCCAGTGGATGGTCTCTTCCAGTTCGGCCGGGTAGGGCAGGATGGCAAAGCGGGCCGCCCCGCCAGGGGCCGCCGCGCTGACCCGCACGGAAGCGCGCCCGGGCACCCTGCACCGCCGCGTCGCCCAGCCAGCAGCCCAGCAGGCGGCCGGGCGCACCCTGGCCCGGCGGCACCAATGCATCGGCAATCTCGCCGCTGGGCACGAGGGCCGTGGGCGAATGCATCAGCAGCAGGGTGCCGCTGGCGGCGTCGGCGAGCAGCGCCCGCAAGGCCTGGACATAGCGGTCCACCGGAGCGTCGCCGATGATGTCGATGGGGTTGGCGTGGCTCCAGTTCGGCGGCAACACGGCATCCAGCGTGGTGCGGGTGGCCTCGCCCAGGGGTGCCAGCACCACGCCCGCAACCGCGGCTTCATCGGCGGTCAGCACCACGGCGGCGCGCGTGCCGCGCACGCCGAGAGCCTCGATCAGGCCCGGCACCGTGGCCGGCGGCGTGCAGATCACGGCGAGCTCGGGCGCCTCGGGCAGGCTCGCCACATCGGCGTAGCAATCCTCGTCGCCCAGTTGTGCGTGCCTGGGATTGACCGCCCAGCGCGGCCCCTTGAACCCCCCTTCGCGCAGCTTGCGCCACACCGTGGCGCCGATGCTGGCGGGGCGCTCACGCGGCGCAGCCTGCGCAAGGATGGACGGCCCGGAGCCTGAAAAAGCCAGCCACGCCTGCAGTCAGCCCGCGCTTACACTCCGACGCGAGGATGGAGGAGCGCATGAAGACGCCGAGTGGTCAGCGGAACGGCGGGCCGGTGACCTTGCAGGAAGTCGCCGCCATGGCCGGTGTATCCGCCAGCACCGTCTCGCGCATTCTGAACGGAACGGCCGTCGTCAGCGATGCCAAGAAGCAGGCGGTGGAAGAAGCCATCGCCCACCTGGGTTTCGTTCCCAATCCGGTCGCCCGCGGCTTGGCTGGAGGGCGCACGCTGAGCATCGGCGTGATCACGCAGGCCATCGACAGCCCGTTCTATGGGCTGGCCATGCGCGGCATCGAAGAGACGCTGGCCTCGGCCGGCTACAGCGCGCTGTTCGTCAGCGGGCACTGGGACGCCGAGGCCGAGGCGCGCTGTGTCGATGTGCTGCGTTCACGCCGGGTGGACGGCATCATCATCCTCACCGGGCGACTGAGCGACACCGCGCTGCGCAACTACGCCCGCGAGCTGCCGGTGGTGGTGACGGGCCGCAAGCTCGAGGCGCCCGGCCTCTACTCGCTGAATTTCGACAATGTGGAAGGCGGCCGCCTGGCCACCGACCACCTGCTGCAGTTGGGCCACCGCCGCATCGCCTGCATCGCGGGCGGCGACGACCACCCCGATGCCGTGAACCGACATCGCGGCTACCGCGCTGCGCTCGAAGCCGCCGGCGTGGCCTACGACCCCAAGATGGTGGTGCCCGGGCGCTACTTCGAGCAAAGCGGCATGGAAGCGCTGGATCGGCTGTTCCAGTTGCGCCGGCGCTTTACCGCCATCTTCGCGGCCAACGACCAGATGGCCTTCGGTGCCATGCTGGGGCTGCACCGGCGCTCGCTGCGCGTGCCGCAGGACGTGTCGCTGGTCGGCTTCGACGACCTGCCGGCAGCGGCCTACTCGCTGCCTCCGATGTCCACCGTGCGCCAGCCGGTGCACGAGATCGGTCGCCTGTCGGCCCAGGCCATGCTCGACCTGCTGGCCGGCAAGGCGCCGACGGCCGTCATGCCCGAGCCGGAGCTGATCGCGCGCGACTCCACGCAGCCGCCGGCCGCTGAGCCCCCAGCCCGGTAGGACCCCGAGCGACAGCACTTACCCTGAGTGACAGGCCCCCGCATGGCCGCTACAGTTTGAAAGCGCTTTCATATTCGTGAAGCGACCCTTTCAACCCAAGCGGACCCTGGATGAGCGACCCAATGCGGCCCCCTGCATGCCCGCGCGGCCCCACGCGGCGGCAAGGCGTGGCTGCGCTGATCGGGGCGCTGGCCGGCGGCACACTGGCCGGCTGCTCCCGCAGCAGCGGTGACGGCAACGGTGGTCGCACCCTCCTGACGGTGGCGGCCTTCCCGGCCGTGGACGAGATCGTCAAGGCCGCCATCCCTGCCTGGAAGGCGCACCACCCGGACGTTGACATCCAGGTGGTCAGCCGCCAGTTCGCCGACCACCACACGGCGATGACCACCGCGCTGTCCACCTCCGTCTACCTGCCGGACGTGATGGCGCTGGAGGTGGGCTACGTGGGCCGCTTCGCCCAGGGCGGCGGGCTCGAAGACCTCAGCCGGCAGCCTTACGACATCGCCAGGCTGCGCCAGCGCTTCGTGGCCTATGCCTACGACCAGGCCACCAGCCGCAAGGGCGCCGTGGTGGGCGCGCCCACCGACATCGGACCCGGTACGCTGCTGTACCGCGCCGACCTGCTGGCCAAGTCCGGCTTGGCCGAGGCCGACCTCACCACGTCGTGGGACGGCTTCGTGGCCGCCGGGATGAAGATCAAGGCCGCCACGGGCGCCTACCTGCTGGCCCACGCCCGCGACATGAAGGACATCCTCATCCGCACCGGCGTGCAGCCTGGCCAGGGGCTGTACTTCGACCAGTCTTCGCGCGTGCTGGTGGACAGCCCACGTTTCGCCCGCGCCTTCGCCCTGGCGCGCGAAGTGCGCCGCCACCAGCTCGACGCCCGCGTCTCGGCCTGGTCCAACGAGTGGAGCGAAGGCTTCAAGCGCGGCACGCTGGCCACGCAACTCTCGGGCGCCTGGCTGGCCGGGCACCTGAACAACTGGCTGGCGCCGGGGACGCGGGGGCTGTGGCGTGCGGCGCAACTGCCGGAGGGCGCCTTCGCGGCCTATGGCGGCTCCTTCCTGTGCATCCCGCGCGCGGCGCCGGCCGAGCACAAGGCGCTGTCCTGGGAGCTCATCCAGATGCTCACCCTCGACCCGGCGATGCAACTGGCCGCCTTCAAGGCACAAGACGCGTTCCCGGCGTCGATCGACACCTACGGCGACCCCTTCTTCGAGCAGCCCATTCCCTTCCTGGGCGGCGAGGCGGCGCGCGTGCTGTGGCGCGAGGCCGCGCGGCACATCACGGCCGTGCAGGTGCACAAGCAGGACGCCTTCGCCAGCGAAGTCATCGACACCGAGCTCGACAAGGTGCTGGACCGCGGCAAGCCCATTCCCGAAGCCCTGGCCGATGCGCAGCACCTGCTGGGCCAACGCGCCCTGCGCTGAGCCCCGCCAGCCCCATGAAATTGCCTTCCGCCCTGCGCTTGTCGCCCCGCTGGACGCCCTATGTCCTGATCAGCCCGTTCCTGATCCTGTTCACCATCTTCGGGCTGTTCCCGCTGCTGTTCTCGCTGTACCTGGCCTTCCAGTCCTGGGAGCCCACGGCCGGCATCGCCGCCATGGAGTTCGTGGGCGCGGGCAACTTCGCCTTCGCCCTGCGCGACGACTGGTTCTGGAAGTCGCTGTTCAACACCGCGTGGCTGGCGCTGGCCTCGGGCGTGCCGCAGCACCTCGTGGCCATTCCGCTGGCGGTGTTCATCCACACCAGCTTCTCGCGCGGGCGTGACGCCGTCATCGGTGCCTATTTCCTGCCGTACATCACCAGCACGGTGGCCATCGCCATCATGTTCAGCTCGCTGTTCTCCACCGATTTCGGCATGGTCAACGTGGCCCTGGGTGCGGTCTTCGGCGCCAAGCCTGTCGATTGGCTGGGCCTGCCCGAGAACATCAAGCCAGCCATCGCGATGATCGTGTTCTGGCGCTACGTCGGCTTCAACGTGGTGCTGTACCTGGCCGCGCTGCAGACCATCCCCAAGGACATCTACGAGGCCGCCACCATGGACGGCGCCGGGCGGCTGCAGCAGTTCTTCCACATCACACTGCCCAGCCTGAAGCCGATGATCTTTTTCGGCGTCACGCTGTCGATCATCGGCGGCCTGCAGCTCTTCGAAGAGCCCTTCATCCTCACCGGCGGCCGCGGCGGCAGCGACCAGTCGGGCATGACCACGGCGATTTACCTGTACCGCATGGCCTTCGACTTCAACGACTTCGGCGCCGCCAGCGCCATGAGCTGGCTGCTGTTCGTGCTGGTGGCCCTGCTGACTTGGCTGACCAACAAGGCCTTCGCGCCGAAGAAGGGCTCGGCATGAAGACCGACCGCCTGGCACCCTGGGCGGCCTATGCCCTGGTCGGCGTGGGGGCGCTGATCATGCTCGCGCCGTTCTACTTCATGTTCGTGTTTGCCACGCACTCACGCACCGAGATCTTCAGCCTGCCGCCACCCATGTGGTTCGGCAACGACTTCCTGGCCAACCTGAAGATCCTGACCGATCGCATGCCCTTCTGGCGCAACCTGGGCTGGAGCGTGTACGTGGCCATCGCATCCACGGCGCTGACCCTGCTGTTCTGCAGCATGGGCGGCTATGCCTTCGCGCTGTTCGACTTCCGCTACAAGAACGCGCTGTTCGGCATGGTGCTGGGAACCATGCTGCTGCCGTCCTTCATGAACATGATCCCCACCTTCATGATCATGGACTCGCTCGGCTGGATCGACCAGCCGCGCGCCCTTTACATCCCCGGTGCGGCCAGCGCCTTCGGCATCTTCCTGATGCGTCAGTTCGTCGGCACCTCCATCCCCAAGGATCTGGTCGAGGCCGCGCGCATGGACGGTTGCAGCGAACTGGGCATCTACTGGCGCATCGTGCTGCCGCTGCTCAAGCCCGCCCTGGGCACGCTGGGCCTGATCACCTTCATCGCCAGCTGGAACAACTTCATCGGCCCTCTGATCGTCATGCGCAGCCCCGACATGTACACCCTGCCTCTGGCCCTGCGCAGCCTGCAAAGCCCCGTCAACACCGAGTGGGGTGCGTTGATGACGGGCTCGGCCATCGCCACCATTCCCTTGCTGGTGCTGTTCGTGCTGTCGTCGCGGCAGTTGATCTCGGGCCTGACCAGCGGGGCGGTGAAATGAGCGCAGACCCTTTCGCAGGCTTGCACGCGCGCTTCCCGGCTGATTTTGTCTGGGGCGTGGCGACCAGCGCCTTCCAGATCGAAGGTGCAGCCACCGAAGATGGCAAGGGCCCGTCCATCTGGGACACCTTCTGCCGCCAGCCCGGCACCATCGCCGATGGCAGCCACGGCGACGTGGCCTGCGACCACGTGAACCGCTGGGAAGAAGACCTCGACCTGGCGGCGGGGCTGGGCGTGGGCGCCTACCGGTTCTCGGTCAGCTGGCCGCGCGTGCAGCCCGCGGGCCATGGCGCCTTCAACGCCGCCGGCCTGGCTTTCTACGACCGGCTGGTGGACGGGATGCTGGCGCGCGGCCTGCAGCCGCACCTCACGCTCAATCACTGGGACATGCCGCAGGCCCTGCAGGACCGGGGCGGCTGGGCAGCCCGCGACACCGTGCAGCGCTTCGTCGACTACGCGCGCGCCGTCCACGCCCGGCTGGGCGACCGACTGGCCTCGATGACCACGCACAACGAGCCGTGGGTGATTGCCATGCTGGGCCACGAAAGCGGCCACTTCGCCCCCGGCATCCGGCACCGCGGCACGGCGATGCAGGTGGTGCACCACCTGCTGCTCAGCCACGGGCTGGCCCTGCAGGCGCTGCGGGCCGATGGCAGCCGCGCCGGCCTGGGCATCGTGCTGAACCTCTCACCCGTGCACACCGCCACGGCCAGCGCCGCCGACGCGGCCGCGGCCCGGCTGGAAGACGGGCGCCTGGCCCGCATGTACCTGGACCCGTTGCTGCGGGGCCACTACCCGCCCGACGTGCTGGAATACCTGGGCGCGGATGCGCCGCGGATCGAAAGCGGCGACCTGCGCCACATCGCCACGCCGATGGACTTCATGGGCGTCAACTACTACACGCGCAACGTGGCCAGCTCGGCCAGCCCCTGGAACCCGGCCGCGGCCGGGCGGCCCATCACCGACATGGGCTGGGAGATCTACCCCCAAGGCCTGACCGAGCTGCTGCTGCGCCTGCACCGCGAATACCCGGTGCCACCCCTGCTGATCACCGAAAACGGCGCCGCCTTCGCGGATGAACTGCGCGGCGGTCGCGTGGAGGATGCCGCGCGCACACGCTTCATCGCGCAACACGTGTCGGCCGTGGCCGATGCCCTGGAGCAAGGGGTGCCGGTGGCCGGCTACATGCTGTGGAGCCTGCTCGACAACTTCGAGTGGGCCTCGGGCTACGCCAAGCGCTTCGGCATCGTGCACGTGGACTACGCCACGCAACGCCGCACCCCCAAGGACAGCGCACTGGCCTACCGCGCATTCCTGCAGCGGGTGGCCCGCCGGCACACCGAAGAAGCCGCCGAAGCGGCAGGAGCATGAGATGGGACAGGTGAGCCTGCGGGGCATCCGCAAGAGCTACGGCAGCGTGGACGTGATCAAGGGCGTGGACCTGGATGTTCACGAGGGCGAGTTCCTCGTCTTCGTCGGACCTTCGGGCTGCGGCAAATCGACCACGCTGCGCATGATCGCGGGGCTGGAAGACATCACCGGCGGCGACCTGCTCATCGACGGCCAGCGCGCCAACGACCTGCGGCCTGCCGACCGGGGCGCGGCCATGGTGTTCCAGAGCTATGCGCTGTACCCGCACATGACGGTGGCCGAGAACATGGGCTTCGCGCTGAAGATGGCCGGCATCGGCCGCCAGGAGCGCGAGGCGCAGGTGGGCCGCGCGGCGGAGATCCTGCGCATCACCGACCTGCTCAAGCGCTACCCCAAGGAGCTCTCGGGCGGGCAGCGCCAGCGCGTGGCCATCGGGCGGGCCATCGTGCGCAAGCCCAAGGTCTTCCTCTTCGACGAGCCGCTGTCCAACCTGGACGCCGCGCTGCGCGTGAACATGCGCATCGAGCTGGGCCGGCTGCACAAGGAGCTGCGCACCACCATGATCTACGTCACCCACGACCAGGTCGAGGCGATGACCATGGGCGACCGCATCGCCGTCTTCCACAAGGGCATCGTCGAGCAACTGGGCGCCCCGATGGCGCTGTACAACCGGCCGGCGAACGAATTCGTGGCCACCTTCATCGGCGCGCCGAAGATCAACCTGGTGGACCGGCCCGCGGCCAACGCGCCGGCAGCCCACCAGGCGCTGTGGGCCGCCTTGCAGCCACCGGCGCCTTCGCACCGCGCCGGCCTGCGGCCCGAGCACCTGCACGTGGTCGCCGACGGCACCGGCGTGCCGGCCGAAGTGATGTTGGCAGAGCACCTGGGCGACTCGTCGATCCTGCACCTGTCCGTGGCTGGCGTGGGCGATCTGCTCAACGCCAAGGTGGGCGCCGGCGAGGCACCCATCGAAGCCGGCCAGCGCGTGGGCCTGCACGTCGAACCGCGCTGGACGCTGGGGTTCGACGCAGCAGGGCGGCTCTTGCCTTGAAGGAGGAGACCTTGAAGCAGAAGGACAAGTTCAAGCCCAGGCGTGGCGCCAAGGCCGCCGCCCGCCGTCCCGGCTGGCGGTTGACCTGGCGCGATGAGTTCGAAGGCGATGGCGTGGACCCTGCGAAGTGGGATTTCGACATCGGCAACGGCTTCTTCGACTACAACAGCCACACCTGGATCGGCGGCTGGGGCAACGAGGAGTTGCAGTACTACACGCAGTCCCCCACCAACGTCACGGTCAAGGACAGCCTGCTGACCATCCGCGCCGTGAAAGAAGCCCTGCACGGATGCGGCTACACCTCGGCGCGGCTGAAGACGCGGCGACGCGACGGCAGCGCGCTTTTCGCGCAGCGCTACGGCCGCTTCGAGTTCCGCGCCAAGGTGCCCTGGGGCAAGGGCCTGTGGCCCGCGCTGTGGATGCTGCCGCAGACCGACACCTACGGCGGCTGGCCAGCCTCGGGCGAGATCGACCTCATGGAGATCGTCGGCGAGAAGCCGCACGAGGTGCTCAACAGCATCCACTACGGGTCACCGGGCACCGAGGCGCGCAGGCTCATCACCCACGTGCACCCGCTGCCGCATGAAAGCACGGTGGCCGACTGGCACGTCTACGCCTGCGAGTGGGAACCCGGCGAGATCCGCTTCTACGTCGACGACGAGCACACCAGCACCTGCGACCACTGGTGGAGTTGCAGCCTCACCGATGACAAGGGCCGCGGCGTGGTGGCGCGCAAGGCCGCCGATCTCAACACCTGGCCGGCGCCCTTCGACCAGCCCTTCTACCTGGTGATGAACGTGGCCGTGGGCGGCAACTTTCCGGGCGTGCCGAATCCGCAGACGGTGTTCCCGGCGGAGCTGGTGGTGGACTACGTGCGGGTGTACGAGAAGGTGGGCGGGTACGGGCCGGCCAAGGCCATCGGCAAGGGGAAGTTTCCCTGGCAGAAGAAGCGCTGAGCACTCGACTGGCCATGACAGCCCCAGCCCTGCATGTCCCCAAGCTCACGGTCCGCGAGAAGATCGGCTATGGCTTCGGCGACCTCGCGTCGAACCTGTTCTGGCAGATGTTCTCGATCTTCATCGCCAAGTTCTACACCGACGTGTTCCTGCTCGGTGCGGCGACGATGGGCACGATGCTGCTGGTGACGCGCATGTTCGATGCCGTCATCGACCCGCTGATGGGCAGCATCGCCGACCGCACGCACACGCGATGGGGCCACTTCCGGCCCTACCTGCTGTGGATGTCGGTGCCGATGGCGCTGTCGGCCATCCTGACCTTCACCACACCCAGCTTCGAAGGCACGGCCCGCATCGTCTACGCCTACCTGACGATGAGCCTGATGATGCTGTTCTACACGGCCATCAACATCCCGTATTCGGCCCTGCTCGGGGTGCTGACGCCCAGTTCCGAAGACCGCACCAGCGTCAGCTCCTACCGCTTCGTGATGGCGCTGCTGCCGGTGTTCATCATCGTCAATACCGCCATCCCCATGGTGGAGTTCTTCGGCAATGGCAGCTCGGTCAGCCCACGCGGCTGGCAGCTGACGATGGTCTGCTACGCCGGCGTGGCGGTCCTGCTGTTCCTGGCCACCTTCGCCATGACGAAGGAGCGCGTGCAGCCGCCGGCCGAACAGAAGAGCGACCTGCGCACCGACGTGCGCAACCTGTTCCGCAACCGGCCATGGGTGGTGCTGTGCATCGTGGGCATCTCGGCCCTGACCTACGCCAACATCCGCGGCACCGTGGCCATCTACTACTTCGAGTACGTGATGCCAGGCGGCAAGGCGCTGTTCGGCCCCGTGATGACTTCGGGCGCAGCCGCCTTCATCGCCGGCGTGGTGGTGACCACGCCGCTGTCCAAGCGTTTCGGCAAGCGCAACTTCTACATGGCGGCCATGGCGCTGTCCGCCCTGTTGACGGTGGCGTTCTACTTCGCGCCGCCCGACAACGTGCCGCTGGTGTGGACGATGCACGTGCTGATCAGTTTCGTGGCCGCGCCCACCGCGCCGCTGGTGTGGGCCATGTACGCCGATACGGCCGACTATTCCGAATGGAAGTGGGGCCGACGCGCCACGGGCCTGATCTTCTCGGCGGCCTCTTTCGCGCAGAAGCTGGGCTGGGCCGTGGGTGGTGCCGGCACCGGCTGGCTGCTGGCCTTCTTCGGCTATGTGCCCAACGTGGCCCAGACACCCGAGACGATCAACGGGATCAAGCTGATGATGAGCTTCATCCCCACCGTGGGCGCACTGCTGGCGATCGCGGCGCTGTGGTTCTACGACCTCGACGAAGACAAGGTGCTGCAGATCGGCCTGGACCTCGAGCAGCGCCGCGGCCCCGAAGCCCCTGCCGGCGCTGAAGTGCCCGCCGCGGCCGGTGGGGTGGTGCCACCGGGCGCATCCGCACCCACACCCAGTCCCATACCCGCCGAGCCACTTTCAATCCCCAGCCCGTCCGAGGCCGCCATGTCCCACTCCACCCCTCCTCCCGCGGATCGCACCGCCGGGATGCCTTCAGCGCCCGCCAGCCCGGCCTTTGCGGCCGAGTCGGCCCGCGTCGGCGCAGGCATCGCCGCCAGCCCGGTACCGGCCGCCTTGTCGCCCGAAGCACAAGCCGAGCTGACGGCCGAGTACCGCGCCGTGTGGCAGGCCGGCGTGCACGGCCTGTGCTTCAGCCCCTACGTCGGCGACCAGGCCCCGGGCAGCCAGATCGGCGCACCGCAGATCCGGGAGCGCCTGGCCACCATTGCCCCCCACACGCGCTGGGTGCGCAGCTTCTCCTGCACCGACGGCCACGAACAGACGCCACGCATTGCGCACGAACTGGGCATGAAGACACTCGTGGGCGCATGGCTGGGCACCGACGCCGCCATCAACGAACGAGAGATCGAAGGCGTGATCGCAGTGGCACGGGCCGGCCACGCCGACATCGTGGCCGTGGGCAACGAGGTGCTGCTGCGCGAAGACCTGAGCGAGGACGAACTGGTGGCGTTCATCGCGCGGGTCAAGGAAGCCTTGCCGGGTGTGCCGGTGGGCTACGTGGATGCCTACTATCTCTTCGAGAAGCATCCGCGCGTCACGGCGGCCTGCGACGTGATCCTGACCAACTGCTACCCATTCTGGGAAGGCTGCCCCCGCGAACAGGCCGTGGCCTACATGGACAGCATGCTCAAGCGCGTGCGGGCCGTGGCCGGCGGCAAGCGCGTGGTGGTCAGCGAGACCGGCTGGCCGGATCAGGGCACGGCCTTCCATGGCGCCGTGCCTTCGGTGGCCGGGGCCATGCGCTATTTCATCGACACCCAGCACTGGGCGCAGTCTGCCGACGTCGAGGTGTTCTACTTTGCGGCTTTCGACGAAGCCTGGAAGGTGGGCACCGAAGGCGACGTGGGCGCGTACTGGGGGCTTTGGGACAGCCAGGGCAAGCCCAAATTCGCATGACGACATTGCCCAAGGGGCGGGCCATCTGCTACTCGGGCTACCGCCACGGCCAGAGCCCGAACGACCGCATCTACCCCACCCACGCCCAGATCCTGGAAGACCTGCTGTTGCTGCAACCGCACTGGCCGCTGCTGCGGCTGTACGACTGCAGCCCGCACGCCGAGCGCGTGCTGCAGGTCATCCAGCGCGAAGGCCTTCACTTCCAGGTCATGCTGGGTGCGTACCTGGGCGCCGAGATGAACAACTTCGGCTGCCCCTGGGGCGCCACGCAGACCGAGGAACAACTCGAAGCGAACATCGCCGAGAACGACGCCGAGGTCGCCCGCCTGATCGCCCTGGCCCATGCGCACGCCGACCTCGTGTTCTCGGTGGCTGTGGGCAACGAGGCCACCGTGGATTGGACCGATCACTTCGTGCCGGTGTCGCGCATGATCGAACTGGTTCGGCGGGTGAAGTCCGCAGTGCCGCAGCCGGTCACCTTCTGTGAAAACTACGTGCCCTGGCAGCACAAGCTGCGCGACCTGGTGGCCGAGGTGGACTTCATCTCCCTGCACACCTACCCGGTGTGGGAATACAAGCACATCCACGAATCGCTGGACTACACCCGCGCCAACTATGACAGCGTGGCCCGCCTGTACCCCGGCAAGCCGGTGGTCATCACCGAGGCCGGCTGGTGCACCAACAGCAATGGCCGCGGGATGAACGCCGAGCACGCCGTGCAGGAGCTGCAGGCCATCTACCTGCGCGACCTGATGGCCTGGACCGACGCCCAGGGGATCCTGTGCTTCGTCTTCGAGGCATTCGACGAACCCTGGAAGGGCTCGGCCGACCCGCTGGAGCCTGAAAAGCACTGGGGCCTGTTCACGGTCGACCGCCAGCCCAAGCTGGTGATGGCCGACTGGCCGCTGCCTGGCACCGCGACGCATGGCTGACCGCGAGACCTCTGGCGCCGGCGCCTCGGCGCTACCCGCGGCGCTGCTGGCTTCGTGGATGCTGCTGGCCTGCGGCGGAGGCGGCGGGGCTGGCAGCGCCGTCACGGCTGCGGCACCCTCCCCGCCCGTGGCGAGCCCGGCACCCTCACCGACCCCCGCTCCGACGCCCGCCCCTGCGCCCGCCCCATCCAGCAGCAATGTGCCCTCCGGCTACACCCTGGCCTGGGCCGACGAGTTCGACACCGACGGCCTGCCCGACGCCACGCGCTGGGACTACGACACCGACCGCAACAGCACAGGCTGGTTCAACAATGAATCGCAGTACTACGCCCGCGACCGGGCCGCGAACGCGAGCGTCAGTGGGGGCCGCCTGCGCATCACGGCGCGCCTGGAAAGCCTGTCCACGGCGGCAGACTGGGGCGGACAGCGCTACACCTCGGCCCGCCTGGTCACCCGGGGCAAGGCGAGTTGGACGCGCGGCTTCTTCGAGATCCGCGCCAAGATGCCCTGCGGCCGCGGTACGTGGCCGGCGATCTGGACCCTGGGCACGGGCGGCGTGTGGCCCGACGACGGCGAACTCGACATCCTCGAACAGGTGGGCAGCAACCCCACGCGGGTCTTCGGCACCGTGCACACCCAGGCCAGCGGCGGCACGGGCACGGGCAGCGCCGTGCAGGTGGCCGACGCCTGCGGCGCCTTTCATAACTATCAAATGACGTGGACTGCCACCGACATCCGCTTTGCCGTGGACGGGGCCGAGTACTACCGTTATACGAACCCGGGTCAGGGCAACCGCGGCTGGCCGTTCGACCGGCCGCAATACCTGCTGCTGAACATCGCCATCGGCGGCACGTTGGGCGGCGCCATCGACGACAACATCTTCCCGGTGACGATGGAGATCGAGTACGTGCGGGTGTACCAGCCCGCAGGCTGATCACACCGGCACCTGCGCGGTCTGTCAGGCCGTCGGGAAGCCGATCTCGGCCTCGATCTCGAGCACGTCCGCCAACTCGAAGCGTTGCTCGGGGCAATCGCGCCACCCCTGGGCGGTGCGAACCCGCAGGCGCGTGGCAGGGCCGCGCCGCCACGTGCAGGGGCGGTGGGCATAGGTGAAGCGCAGCGCACCGCCTTCGGGCACTTCCACCGCATCCAGCAGCACGGGGTCGAAGCGCACACCGCCCTGCTCCACGCGCAGGCCCAGCTCGCCCCAACGGGCCAGGATTTCTTCCTTGACCTGACCCGTCATGCCCGGCTGCTGCGCACCGCCTTCCGCCGCCGTGTGGCTGTAGGGGTCGGCCGGGAACGCGCCATAGGCAGCAGCGCTCTTGCGGTAGCCCAGCCCGTCGCGCACGCGGCGGTAGTGGCGTTGCAGTGCCGACAGTTCGGGCGCGCCGAGGTCGGCTGCCCGGAAGACGTTTTCCTGCACCGCCAGCAGCAGCTTGGCCACCATGTGCCAGTAGATGCAGCCCAGGCCTTCATAGCCGAACATGGTGCCTGAACGCCCGGTGAATGCATGGTGGTTGAGCACGCGCTCGTAGGCCTCTTCCAGGGGCTCCAGCGCCGCCCCGAGTCCGGCGCCCACGCGCTCGAGATCGGCACGGTTGGCCAGCTCGGGGGCGAAGCGGACCGTGCCGTCGCTCTGCCGCTGCAGCAGGTCGCTGCGGCCCGCGGCCAGCAGGTGCTCCGTGATGGGCAGAGCCAGGGCCGCCTCGTCCAGCCGATTGCGTTCCAGGAATCCCGGTAGCCGGCGGTCGGGATAGAGCAGGAAGCTGGCGCGGCCAGGGGTGTAGAGGTCGCTGGCGTACAGCGCGTCGAGCAGGGCCACGGCCTGGGCCGCCGACAGATAGCCGCACGACAGCAGCGCCACCTGCCCCTCCAGCATCGGGTAGAGGTATCCCACCTCGGCCCGGCCGTGCGCGAGGTCAATGAGGTTGTAGCTGTGGAACAGGCCATCCGGACGCCGGTTGGCGGCCAGGGTCGCATCCACCAGCGGCAGCAGGGCGCGGGCCAGCCCGGACAACAGGCCCGGTGGCGCCACGGCAGCCACACGCCCGGCCACGCCCTGGTAGGCGGCCGTGCGCCAGGGGTCCAGCAGCGCTCCGGCGGCATCCATGAAAGCGCGGCGCAGGGTGGCATCGTGCACGGCGGCAAGCGGCGTTTCATGCACCAGCTGCGCAGAGCGCTCGAGCGCCTGCAGCGTGGCCTGCGGCAGCGCAAAGGACTCTGCGGCCACGGGCAGGCTGTCGATGAAGACCAGCAGGCGGCGCAGGTAGGCCAGGGTGACCACCGACAGGCCCGTGCCGGCCAACGCGTTGTTGGCGTCGTTCCACTCCGGGCGTTGGGTGTGCAGCCACAGGCCGCCCCCCGGCACCAGGCTGCCGGCCTTGGCCAGCAGGATGACCGACAGCTTTTCGCCCAGGGTAGCCAGGGCCGGCAGACCGTCGTTGCCGCACAGCCGCAGGCCATCGTTGCCCAGCCGGGTCGCGCGTGCCAGGGCGGCATGGTGCGCGGCGTCGTCGAAGGCGATGGTGTCGCGGGGCTGGGCCACCATCTGCCGGTAAGGCTTCAGGCGGTAGGGCACGTCGGCAAAGCTGAACAGCGACCGGTCCCAATGCGCCGACACGAAGGCCGGGTCGCGCGCCTGCTGCGCTTCCAGCAGGCGCAGCAGGTAGACGATCTGGTGGTCGCCCCAGTAGCCGATGTGGCTCCAGGGGTCGTCCGGATTGGGCACCTCCCAGTCGATGCCGTCACGGCTGACGCGGTAGGGGTTGTAGCCCTCGGGGGTCATCGCGCCCAGGAAGGTGCCGATCATCGAGCCCAGGAAGGCCGGCTCGCTGGTGGCCAGGGCTTCCCAGTTCTGGAAGATGTCGCGCCAGTTGCCCTGGTAATTGATGACCCGGTGCCCGGCAGCGTCGCGGACCCGGATCGAGAAGCGGTTCCAGGGCCGGCTGGGGTCGCCGTGGCGGCGGCTGAAGGTCAGCGGCAGGTACTCGAGCACCAGGCGCTCGGCCTGGGGGCCCAGTGCCTGGGCGGCCGCCAGCGCAACGGCACGCTCCACCTTCTCCGGCCAGCCCTGTGCGACGGGTGCCAGTGCATCGCCCACGGCGTGCAGCCGTTGCCGGACGAAGGCCAGCAGGTCGTCGCGGTCGAGCCGCGTGCCGTCGATGAACACGCCGCCTCGCATGATGTTGAACAGCACGTTGGCGCGGTGGTGCGCCGCGGCCATGGCGTCGCCCGAGCTCTGCAGGCCATCGGCCCGCGCCAGCAGTTCGTCCACGCCAGCGGTGTTGCGGGCCAGGGCCTGGCGGATGTCCGCGGGGGTGCCGCCGCCCTGCTCGAGGCGCCGGGACAGCTCGAATGCCTGCACCTGCGAGCACGGGCCGTCGATCACCAGGTGCCACTCGGTGGGCGCGGCACCCGGCTGCAGCTCGGCTTCGAACTGCACCATCCAGGCGCCGCGGCGGCCACGCGTGAGGGATTCGGCCTGCACATGGCCGGTGCGGCAGAAATCGGCCACCTGGTGCGACGACAGCAACGAGCGCGCCGAGGCCGGCAGGCCCGAGTGCCAGGCCGTGAGCGCCAGGAAAGACTCCTTGGGCTCGGCACGGTCCCAGATCTGCGCGTACAGCGTGAAAAGGCCCAGCCGCCCGCCGGCTGCCGATTCGTTCCACTTGTAGGCATCGGTCAGGCTGCTCATGGTGCTGGCGTGCTCGAAGCTCACGCCCGGGGGCACCAGGTTCTGGATGCCGTCGAGCACGCGCACGCGCAACGGGCCGCGCTGGCCCGGCAACGCCTGCAGTTGCGCGCTGCGCACCCAGCCCAGCTCGGCGGCGCTGGACCACTCGACCTGCAGGGCCACACGTCCGGAAGGGTCTTCTTCGCGGAAGCGCAAGCGCGTGGACGACAGGTTCTTCCACACCGAACGCGCCCGCACGTCCACCCCGCAAGAGGGCGCGAAGGGCTGCCACAGCGTGGGCGCGACCGTCGCGTCGGCGTCGTCGATCAGGATCCAGCTGCGCGGGCCGGTGTGCTCCCAGCGGCGGTGGATCTTGTCGACGGTCTCGTAGGGCAGGAAGGAACCGTCCTGGTCGCGGCGGCCGCAGGCCAGCGACCCTGCCGTGGACACGAAGGCCCACAGGTCGCTGTCGCCGGCCAGGGCGATGAAGAAAGGCGGCATCCGGTCGATGCCGTCGATGCGGTACCAGGTCTGGCCGTCGTCATCGACGAAACCGCCGGTCGTGACATCCGCGGGCAGGGACTGGGGTGGAGCTGAAAGCGCTTGCATGATTGACCGATTTTCACCGCATTCTTCGGCAGAAAGCCCGGGTCGCCCCGGGCTGGACCGCCATCACATGCGGTGAAAGGCGGCGCCACGAGGTGCCGCGAGCGAAAGGCCCATGCAGGAACCGTACCCCCGGCCGCCAGCGGCCGGGCCGCGCCTATTGCCCGACGAACTTGATGTCGTCGAAGTAGTAAGTGCGGGTACCCGGCATCGCGTCGTAGCCCGCATCGCCCAGGCCGTAATCGAAGAAGATGCTGACCTTGTTGAAGGTCTTCGTGACATCCAGCTGCGCGGTCGGCAGGTAGCCCAGGGCCGTGGGGTCCGTGACATAGCCGTTCGGGCCCGGCCCGCTGGGCACGAAGTGCTTGCCGTTCGGGCCGAAGTCGAACACCAGGGTCTCCCAGGTGTTGCTGAGCGTCGTGAAGGCATCGACCTCGCTGTTGAAGTCGGGACGGCCCGATTGCTCGACCTTCATGTGCACGCGCATGCCCGGGTAGGCGCTGTAGACGCGCGCCGACATCTTGGTCGAGCCGGTGGCGAAGGGGATCGTCGGCACGGCATCGCTGCCCGAGCGCTGCATCGACGTGCCTGCATAGGTCTGGCCGGCATTCTTCACGACCTTGACCGACTTGCCGGTCTTGGTGCCGTCAGGCGGCAGGCCGTCCGAAACCCCCACGAGGGTGGAGTTCTCAGCGCCACCGAACCCGAGGACGATCGACGGCTGCGACTGGGTGTTGTTGTAGTTCTTCTCGTCGAAGGTGGCCACGAGGACGTTGGTGCCCGTGCCCGTGACGAAGGTGACGTCGTCGAAGTAGTAGGTCTTGCCCGTCCCCATGTTGCCGAAGTCGAAGAAGATCGTCACCTTGTTGTAGGTGTTCGACAGGCTCAAAGGCGGGGTGCCGGTGGCAGGGTTGCCGAAGTTGAAGGTCAAGGTCTGCCAGCCGCCAGCGACGGTGGTGAGCGCCTCGGTCTCTGCTTCCTTGGCGGAATTGGAGATGTCCTCGACCTTCAGCCGCACAGGGATGCCCGCGTCCGGCGACCACACCCGCACCGTCATGGTCTGCGCCGTGGCGGTGAACGGGATCGGTGTGAAGCCGCCGTTGAGCACCGTGACGACCGTGGTGCCGCAGTAGAACGGAACGCCGCTGCCTGGCTTGACCACGCGGCCGACCTTGTTGGTGCCGCCGACGGGGTCGGTCACCAGCGTCGAGTCGTAGCAACCCTCGAAGCCGGTCAGCGAGGCGGTGGGTTCGTCCAGGGTGGCGATGGTGGTGGGTACGCTGGGTGCCGGCGCAGGTGTCGGTGCCGGTGCCGGTGCCGCGGCAAGCAGCTTGATGTCGTCGAAGTAATAGTTCTCGCCGTTGCCCACGGTGCCCAGGTTCGGCAGGATGGTGAAACGCGTGTACGACTTGGTCAGATCGACGTTGCTGAACAGCCACGTCAAGGTCTGCCAGCCGGCGACCACGGCGGTGGTCGGCTGGGTTTCGCCCGTGCCCGTGTTGTCGGCGTACTCGGCCTTGGCCACCATGGGCGTGCCGGCGGCCGGCGAGTAGACCACCGCCGAGATCGATTTCTGGGTGGCCGAGAACGGGATCGGCGGCAGGTTGACATAGGCACCCGCATACACCAGGCCACCCGCCGGGCGGGATATCTTCAGCGAATTGCCGGTGGCTGGGCTTCCCGCCGGGGCTCCGCCCCCGATGGCATAGCCGGCGCCGCCGAATTCGGTGACCACGGGCGGCGTGGCTTCGTCGAAGCTGGCCAGCGTGGTGTCCACCCCCGGCGCGGGCGCCGGGGTGGGGGCGGCATCGGGTGCCAGGGTGATGTTGTCGATGTAGTACGACTGCCCCGTGCCCACGGTGCCCAGGTTGGGCAGGAAGGTGAAGCGGGTGTAGGTCTTGGTCAGGTCGACGTTGTTGAAGACCCAGGTCAGGGTCTGCCAGCCGGCCACCACGGCGGTGGTGGGCTGTGTCTCCCCCGTGCCGGTGTTGTCGGCGTACTCGGCCTTGGCCACCATGGGCACGCCGGCGGCGGGCGAATACACCAGGGCCGTGATCGTCTTGCGCGTGGACGTGAACGGGATGGCCGTGAAGTTGACGTACACGCCGGCATAGACCTCGCCACCCGGCCGGGTGATCTTCAGCGCGTTGGCACTGCCGCCCGCCGGGCCGGCTTCGATGGAGTAGCCGGCGCCACCGAAATTGGTGACCACCAGCGGCGTGGTTTCATCGAACGTGGTGAGCACCGTTCCCGAAGCGGACGGGGCGGGCGAAGGCGTGGGTGTCGGCGACGGGGCCGGCGAAGGCGTCGGCGTGGGGCTGGGGGCCGGCGCGATAGGGGCCGGCGTCGGCGCAGCGGCAGCGCTGACGATGGTGGGCGGCTGGGCATCGCCACCACCGCAGGCACTGAGGAACGTTGCGCTGGCCAGTGCGGCGGCGAATTGTTGGAGGCGTTGACTGGACTGGCTCATGGCGGATCTCTCGGAACAGGTTCGTCGGGTGCCGGAGTGGCTGGCTGCGGGGTTCCCGCACGCGGTATGCGCCGACTTGAAAGCGCTTTCAACAACGATAGTCAGCAAAGGCCGGGTTGGCAATGCCCGCCGGATATCGGTTTCCCTTATCGCCGGGGCCTGCGATCAGGGGGTCTGTGCCAATTGCCGCGGCGGCACGGTCAGGGTCTTTCCATCGCTGAAACGCACCTGGAGCGGTGCCTTGCCGGCGTTGTACGCCAGGTAGGTGCGCCGGCCATCGGCCCGGCGGAAGACCGAGTACAGCGGCGTGTCGGCCGTGACGCTGAAGTCCGGCGGGCCCATCTGCTCCAGGCTCAGCAGACCGTGGAGCGCGTGCGTGCGCGAATCGCCCAGTTCCACCGAGCCCCAGCGGTCCCACATGGCCATCGCCTTGGCGGGGTCGGCCAGGCCCATGTACTGGGCGAAGATGTCTTGCCAGACGTCGTCGGGCGGCGCGTACGGCGGCTTCTTGCCGAACTTCGCATACAGCGCCATCTCGGGGCCCAGCGCCTCGATGTTGCGCTTGACGTAGTCGGGTTCGCGGCCCAGGTACAGCGAGGCGGTGGTGATGGGCAGCATGTTGATGCCCTTGATCTGGCGCGGCTCGTCGGTCCACCACGTGTTGTGCGCGTACTTTCCGCCGAAGACCATGCTGGTCTCGACGTTCTTGAATTCCGGAGGGAAGACCAGCTTGTGCAGGTCGAACCAGTAGTTCTGGATCGATTCGGTCTCGCTGGCGAAGAGGTACACGCCCAGGTCGCGCAGCGCGCTGTTGCCCGTGACTTCGGCCCACAGGATGAGACCGGCCCAGGCGTTGATGGCCTCGGACGACGATTCCTGGTTGTTGCCCCAAGCACCCAGCCCGATGCCCGAGGCCCAGGAGTGCCCCTCGTACGGATCGAAGTTGCGCAGGAAGGGGAAATCGGCCCGGCCGCGCTCGGCCGTGGCGATATCGGACACCAGGAGGTCGACCATGCCGCCCCACTTTTCCTGGGCGGCCCAGGCGGGGTCGCGCAGGGCGATCTCGGCCATGGTGCGGATCCAGTAGCCGTAGGTGAAGTGGTGGTCGTTGATCTGTTCGACCGTGAAGAACTCGTCGGGGTAGCTGGCGACGGCGCCCAGGGCCTTGTCATAGTGGAAGTAGTTCTTGCTGCTGCTGCCGTCGAACCACTCTTCGATGCGCTGCTTGGCCATCTCCAGCAACTTCTCGCTGCCCTTGGCGTCGCCCTGCTGCTCGAACACGTCCAGCAGCTTGATGGTGCGCTGCAGGCCCTTGCCCTGCCAGTAGGCGCCCTTGCCTTCGCGCAGCATGTTGCGCCGCGCTTCGCGTTCGTCCTTGCCCATCAACTCCTTGAGCAGTTCGAGCTTGGGCGAGTCCTTCACGGCCGGCCAGTACGGCACGAAGCCCATGTAGGCCAGCGTGGTCTTGAACTCACGGGCGGCCAGCAGGCGGATGGGGCCGCGCACGCTCTCGAAGGCCGGGCCGAGGCGGCCTTCGACCGACGCATTGTTGAACCACTGGTGCGGGTACAGGCCCAGCAGGGGGCCGTTGTCGCCGCCTTCCATGGTCTTGGTGGTGGCCGTGAAGGTGGTCTCCACGCGGCTGGACGCGGCGTCGTAGCGCCAGGCCACGCGCGTATCGTCCAGGAAGGCGTACGCATGCCGCGCGAACAGGGTCAGGGTCTCGGCCTTGCCATCCGGCAGCGCGGCCACGGACAGGTAGCCCTTGCCCGCCGGCATCCTGCCCAGCCACTCGGTGGCCGAGACGGGCTCCCACACCACCCCCGTCGGCCCGAACAGCGCATAGGGCTTTCCCTTGACCTGCAGGGCCAGCACGCGGGCGTCGGCATTGGGCAGGCGCTCGCCCGCCGCCGGCAGACGCAGGCGCACGTCGCCGCGCGAGATCCGCATCTGCACGTACGGGCTGCCGTGGGCCACCGTGGCGCGCAGTTCATCGGCGCCCCGTGCCATGAGGATGTCGATCGACCAGTCACCCACCTTTGCCAACTTGGCAGGCCCGGGCTCGAATGCGGCGGGCGACACGACCAGAGCGTCGCGGTGCACGTAGTGGATCTCGACGTCGTGGCGCTCGGTGGGCACCACCTCCTTGGAGGGCAAGGCCACCTCCAGGCCCGCCGGCGTGGGCTTGACCGTCAGGGGCAGCGCGTACAGGGCCTCGGGCACCGCACTGAAGATCAGGTTTGAATACCACTGGTTGGTGGGCGCCGCCTGCTTGAGCATGGCCTCGGTGCGTCCGGGCGCGGCGGGCATGCCCTTGTCGCTGGCCTTGGGCGCCAGGAAATAGCTGCCCGAGCCCAGCTTGACGGCCTGCGCGAACACCATGCCCGGCAATGCAAATGCCAGCAGCACGACACAACCCCAGCCCTTGAGAATCCTCATCGCCCACTCCTCTTCACGGCGCGTGTCGCCCTGGGGAGGGATGATATTGAAACCGCTTTCACAAGGCACTCGCACGTTTACCCGCACAGCGCTTTCCGAAGGCCCCGGGAAAACACCGGCCGCGGGCCGTTGACGCCACCGGGCCTCTGCAACTACGCTCATGAAAGCGATTTCAAGACTTGGCCACGGTCCTTTCCGGATCACTTTCAGCCCCGTCCAGGCCCCGGCCCGGACCTGATCTCAAGCCCACGCGGCGCCCCAACCATGAATATTGAACCCCAAGCGGCCCGACCCGCTGCCCCGCACCGCAGCGATCTTGCCGGCATCCTGCCGGCGAGCCCTTGGCGCCTGGCGCTCGCAGCCGCAGGGCTGTTGCTGTCCACCGCGGCCCCTGCCATCGACTTCGGCCCCTTCAGCCTGACCGGGTTCGCCAAGGCAGAGGTCACCAGCGTGAGCAGTTACTGCCCGCCCGAGCGCTGTCAGGTGGACCAGTTTTCTTCCAAGCAGTTCCTGTGGGCCGATGAACTGGTTCAGGGCGTGCACTATGGCGCCGGAACAACCCACGTCACATTGTTCCAGCCCTACCTGTCGGCCAAGTTCGACCTGCCGCGCGGCTTCAAGGTATCGGGCCTGCTCAGCCAACGCTGGCGCGACGGCAAGGAAGACTTCAAGGGCTTCCTCTACGACGCGAGCATCGCGCTGGACCATGAGGACTACGGCAGCCTGCGGGTGGGCGCCATGCAGACCCGGGCCTGGAGCATGGCCGACTACCCCTTCGGCACCAACATCGGCCTGGCCGATGCGTGGGGTTCCAGCGGCGCGGGCTACGGCCTGCTGACACGTGCCCTGCGCTACACCACCCGCCCGCTGGACGTGCTCGAAGGCGACCTGGTGGTCGAAGGCACCTACGACATCGGCAAGGAGGGCTGGCACAAGAACAAGCCGCAGTTCTTCGAACTCTGGGTGCACTTCGGCAAGGGCGACCTGGGCCTGGACTTCATGTTCCAGGACAGCCGCAACGGCACGCCCAGCGCCTTCGGCCACGGGCCCTTCACCAGCCTGTTCTACGACAAGCGTTTCGACGCCGACCTGGGCAGCTCGGGGCAGAGCATCGCCATGGTGCAGGCCACCTACCAGGTCGATTCCAAGCTCGAACTCTCGGGCGGCATGCGCGGCAACCGCTGGAGCGGCGCCTACGCCAAGCTGCTGCAGTCGCGCTTCGTCAACCCCGACGGCTACGACATCTGGAACAACCCCTTCAACGTCGACTGGACCAAGGACCTGGGCGGCGGCGTCTACCGTGGCTACCCGGCCACCTCGCTGGACATCGTGCTGGGTGCCCGCTACAAGTTCGGCAAGTGGACCGCATCCACGGGCATGGTCTACCTCGGCCCGGCCGCCACGGCCAACCCTTCCGAGCGCGGGCAGACCAACTCGGCAGCCATCAACACGCTGGGCCTGAACTACAACTATGGCCAGGGCTTCCAGATGTACGGCTCCCTGGGCATGGTGAACTACGCCCGCAAGGGCCTTTCGCCGATGACGATGCCCAGCAATTCGGCGTTCACCAACATCGATTCGCGCATCAAGTCGCGCGGCAACTGGTTCACCGCCGGCGCGGTCTACACCTTCTGACATGCACAAGCTCGAGGTCTCCCGCATGAAGCACCACACCTTCGGCGCCATGTCGATCCGCGCCACGCTGGCCGGCCTGATGGCAGCGGTCATGGCCGCTGGCCTGGTGGCCTGCGGCGGTGGCGGCACCACCCCCGTCACCGGCGTGCAGATCCGGCCGCTGAGCGCGGAATTCAGCACCCGCAAGGCCATTTCCTACTCGCCCTACCGGACGTCCACCGACAGCAGCGGCCTGAACGCCGAGGTCATCCCGCCGGCCAACATCCAGCAAGATCTTCAACTGCTGGTGGCCGCCGGCTACAAGCTCATCCGCCTGTTCGGAAGTTCGGACAAGGTGGCCGGGCAGACGCTCCAGGTCATTCGCGCCAACAACCTCGACATCAAGGTTCAACTGGGCCTGTACGTGGGCGGCGACACCTACGCCGCCACGGCCGCCGCCAAGGCCCAGATCTACGCCAACGACGAAGCCGAGATCGCTCGCGGCATCGCGCTGGCCAACCAGTACCAGGACATCATCCTGGCCGTCAGCGTGGGCAACGAGACGCAGGTCGATTTCTCGGGCATCCGCACGAACGTCGACACGCTGGCAGGCTACCTGCACCGCGTGCGCAACGCCATCTCGCAGCCGGTGACGACCGACGACAACTACCTGGCATGGTCGACCATGTCCAACACCATCGTCAACGAGGTCGACTTCGCATCCATCCACACCTACGCCGAGCTCGACACGGTCTACACCCCGAACCTGTGGGACTGGAAGCAGAAGAGCGTGCCCGAGGCCCAGCGCGCCACCGCCATGATGGACGCGGCCATTGCCGAGACCCGTCGCCAGTACTCGGTGGCCCGCGCCTACCTCGACGGCAAGGGGCTGACCGGCATGCCCATGACCGTGGGAGAAACCGGCTGGAACGCAGTCGACCTCGGCACCTTGCCGTTCCGGGCACACCCCGTCAACCAGAAGATGTACATCGACCGGCTCGCCTCCTGGGCCGCCGAAGGCCGCACGGGCGCCGGTCCCAAGGCCGTCATCTACTTCGAGGCCTTCGACGAGCCCTGGAAACAGGGTGACGACGGCTGGGGCGTGTTCAACAAGGACCGCCAGGCCCGCTACGTCATCCAGTCGCTGGGCACCTGCGGCACCACCTGGACCTGCGAGAGCGGCACGTACACCGCAGCCTCGGCCGTGTACTTCGTGCCGCCCGTGGTCAATGCCGCCGTGACGCAGAGCAAGTACACCATCTACTCGGATGCACCGATCGGCACTTCCGAGCTGCGGCCCACGGGTCTGCGCTTCGACCCCTTCGACGGCAACAGCGTGAACGCCCCGGAGTCCACCGCAGCGCCCCTGATCGGTGATGGCAGCACCCGCTACATCGAGATCACCCCGCAGCCCAAGGTCTATGGCTGGGGCTTCCTGAACCAGTCATCGACCACACCAGCCACCACCGCCAACCTGTCGGGCTTCTCGGGCGGCACCGTCCACGTCAGCGTGCGCACCACCTACCCGGGCAAGATCGAGATCGGGGTTTCCAGCGACAACGTCGACCGGCAGGTGCAGGAGGCCTACATCCAGATCGGAAACGGCGACTACGGCTACTGCAACACCGGCGCGTGGTGCACTGTGAGCATCCCGCTGTCGGCCTTCCAGGCGGTCAACCCGAAGCTCGACCTCAGCCTGGTGCTGTCGCGCTTCATCATCTCCGACCGATATGCCAACACGGGCAAGGCGCAAGGCGCGAACATCACCACCAAGCTCGACATCGGCGGCATCTACTGGTCGAAGTGAGGCCCTTCCAAGCGGACGCCCTGCGCTGGGTGTTGACCGCCCGAGACGGCGGCCAGCGCCTGGCCGAAGGCACGCCCCTGCCGGCCCTTGCCGACGCCGGCTCGCTGCCGGTGCTGATGGTCGACAGTGGGCGGCGCTTCCAGGCCCTGGAGGGATTCGGCGCCGCCTTCACCGAGGCGGCGGCCGTCACGTGGCAGCGGCTGTCGCCCGCCCGGCGCGATCAGTTCCTGAGCGACTGCTTCGCCCGCGATGCCGGGCACGGCTACACGCTGTGCCGCGTGCACATGAACAGCTGCGACTTCGCCCTGGGCAACTACGCCCACGCGGCCACGCCCGGGGACGTGGCGCTGCAGCACTTCAGCATCGACCGCGACCGCCAGGCGCTCTTGCCCTTCATCCAGGCTGCGCAAGGGGTGGCCGGCCGGCCGCTGCAGCTGCTGGCGTCGCCCTGGAGCCCACCGCCCTGGATGAAGAGCAACGGCCAGATGAACCACGGCGGCCACCTGCTGCCGCAGTACCGCCCCGCATGGGCCCAGTGCTACGTGCGCTTCATCCAGGCCTACGCGGCCGAGGGCGTGCCCATCTGGGGCGTCTCGGTGCAGAACGAGCCGGCGGCCACCCAGCGCTGGGATTCGTGCATCTACAGCGCAGAGGATGAGCGCGACTTCGTGCGGGACCACCTCGGCCCGGCGCTGGCCGCTGCCGGCCTGGGCCACGTGAAGATCCTGGTCTGGGACCACAACCGCGACCTGATGGTCGAACGGGCCGCCACGGTCTACAACGACCCCGAAGCCGCCCGGTATGTGTGGGGCACGGGCTTCCACTGGTACGGCGAAGACCACTTCGAGCACGTGCAACTGCTGCACGACGCCTGGCCCGACAAGCAACTGCTGTTCACCGAGGGCTGCCAGGAAGGCGGGCCCCACATCGGTTCATGGGACCTGGGTGAGCGCTACGCCCGGTCGATCATCAACGACCTGAACCGCTGGACGGTGGGCTGGATCGACTGGAACCTGCTGCTGGACACCACGGGCGGGCCCAATCACGTCGGCAACCTGTGCAGCGCGCCCATCCTGGCCGACCCGCAGGCCGACGCGCTGCTGCACCAGAGTTCGTACTTCTACCTGGGCCACTTTGCCCGGTACATCCGGCCTGGCGCGCGGCGGGTGCTGTGCGCCGCATCGAGGCAGGCGCTGGAATGCACGGCCTTCGTGAACACCGACGGCGGCCTGGCGGTGGTGGTGATGAACCGAACCGAGGAAAGCATCGACTGTGCCTTGCGGGTGGACGGCGTGGCACACGGGCTGAGCCTGCCGGCGCGATCGATCGCCACCGCCTGGCGGCCGGCCTAGCCCCCCCCCTTTCTAGGGGGTCCACGGGCTGCCAGGGCCGAAAAATCGGGTTTCCCCGAGGTACATAAGTTGAAAGCGCTTTCATACTTCCCACCGGCGATTCGATAAACAGCCACCGCTCGCAAGACCGTCATTGGACGCGGCGTCCGGCCGCTGCAAACCCAGGGTGCCGAACCGGACCTGCAGATTCTCTGCAGGCCCAGAGGATCGGCCCCAATCACCTTGGAGACCCCAGCATGAAGATCAAGTCCCTTTCCCTCGCCGCCGCGGCTGCATTCACCCTCTGCGGCGCAGCCCAAGCCGCCACGGGCAATTTGGTTGCGAACGGTGGCTTCGAGAGCTCGCCGGCCATCTACGTCGCGGGTACGCAGCCTGCACCGGGCGTGTCGGTCGGAGCCGGCTACTGGCTCACCAATGGTGGCAACCCCGTCGGGCTGTCCAGCGATGCCCACACCGGTTCGTTCTCTGCCTCGTTGACCTGTGCCCAACTCTGCGCAGCGAACCTGTTCGGCAACTCGTCCGAAAACGGCGGCCTGACGCTCGATCCTGCCAACATCGGCACCTCCCCCACGCTGACCTTCTGGGTCAAGGGCTCGCCCGGCGACACCGGCAACCTGAACTACGACCTGCGCTACCTGAGCGCTGGCGGCGGCATCCTGGGTCAGTCGGCCATCGTCACCAACACCAACACGTATGCCACCTGGACCCAGCTGTCCATCTCGGCCGGCGTGATTCCTGTCGGTACCGCGGCAGTCTTCTTCGAAGCCAACTACGCGCTGGGCCCCGTCGGCCCCCAACCCGGTGGCGCAGTCTTCGTGGGCGGCGGCTACAAGATCGACGACATCACCCTCCTGGGCACCGTCGCCGCCGTGCCGGAACCCGGCACCATCGCCCTGATGCTGGCTGGCCTGGGCGTGGTGGGAACCGTGGCCCGTCGCCGCGCAGCCTGAACCAGCACCTGCTGGCTGACCCGGACGCAAGGGGTGTTCGCTCATCTCGCTGTGTCGGGTCACAAGCCCCGGGGGCCCAGGCTCGCCGGGGTTTTTTCTTTGTGGTCGCGGTCCTGCGGTTGACGACCCTTTCCTTCCGATGACCTCCCCGCGGAGCCACGCCATGCACGCCACCCCTTCCGGCATCTTCAGCCGCCTCCTTTCCGGCGCTGCCCTTGCGGCGATGGCGCTGCTCGCCTCCTGCGGCGGCGCGGCCGATCCTCAGTCGCAGGCGCTGAGCCAGAGCATTGCGCTGACCGCGCCCACGGACCAGACCTTCGGCGGCCCGCAGGTGGTGCTGGGCGTGGCCGCCACCTCGCAGCTGGCGGTGACCGTGGCTTCCAGCACGCCGGCGGTGTGCACGGTGTCGGGCCACGTGCTGACGCTGGTGGGCGCCGGCACCTGCAGCCTGCAGGCCGATCAGGGCGGTAACGATGCCTACGCGCCGGCACCCACGGTGTCGGTCAGCTTTGCCGTGGCCAAGGCCACTCAGACCATCACCTTCGTCGCACCGGGCAACCAGACCGCCGGCGGTGCGCCTGTGCCGCTCACGGCCAGTTCCAGCGTCGGCCTGGCGGTCGCGTTCTCGTCCAGCACGCCGGCCATCTGCTCCGTCAGCGGCAGCAACGTGGCCCTGCTTGCTGCCGGCACGTGCGGCATCGATGCGCAGCAGCCCGGCAACGCCAACGTACTGCCCGCCGCCACCGTCTCGGTGTCGTTCGCCATCGCACCCAACCTCGCACCACAGACCATCGTGTTTCCGGCGCTGCCTGACCGGACGGTCGGCAGCGCTGCGTTCACGGTCTCGGCTGCCGCCTCCTCCGGTCTGCCGGTGGC
>CAIJPE010000145.1 GCA_903822435.1 uncultured beta proteobacterium
ACCAAGGGTGGCGTGTTCACCGACAGCTACATCGACGCCTACATCGACCTGAAGATGCAGGAAGTCACCCGCTTCCGGATGGCCACGCATCCGGTCGAGTTCGACATGTACTACACCCTGTAAGCCCGGGTTGCCGGCTTCAGCGTGAAAAGGGCGGGCTTCAGGGCCCGCCCTTTCTCGTTTCTGCAGGCATGTGCCTGGGCCACAATCCACGGATGGCCGCTTCCCACAACCCCATCCCGCTGATCGCGCTGGCTGTTCTGCTCGCGCCCATGGCGCACGCCCAGGCCCAGGAGCGCACGGTCTATCGTTGCCCGGGGCCGCCGGTGCTCTACACCGACGCCATCACGTCCCAGGAAGCCCGCGACCGGGGTTGCCGCACCATCGAAGGCGCGCCGATCACCATCGTGCCGGCTGTCAAGCCGCGGGCTGCGACGGCGCCGGCCTCGGGGTCCAAGCCTGGCGAGGGCCGCGTGGACCCTGCCGAGCAGCGTGCCCGCGACAGCGATGCCCGCCGCATCCTGAGCGACGAACTCCGCCGCGAGGAAGACCGCCTGGCGGGCCTGCGCAAGGAGTACAACAACGGCGAGCCCGAGCGCAACGGCGACGAGCGCAACTACCAGCGCTACCTCGACCGCGTGGCCGAGATGAAGGCTGCCATCGCCCGCAAGGAAGCCGATGTGGCCGCCCTCAAACGCGAGCTGAGCAAACTGCCACCGTGACCGCCCCCAGCCCCAACCCCCCCTACCCTGCATTCGAACCCTTCGACCAACTGGCCACCATGGTGGCGCTGGCGAGCCCCGACGGGCGCTGCCTGCAGGCCAATTCGGCGCTGGAGAACCTGGTGGGCGTCTCCCGCCGGGCCCTCAAGCGCGGCAGCATCTTCAGCTGGCTGACCGACCCCACGCAGCTGCGTGAAACACTCTGGCTGGTGGCCCGCAACCAGGTGGCCACCAGCCGCTTCGACGCGTACATGAGGCGCATGCCGGTCGGCAGCGCCGAGTTGCCCGTGCACGTCATCGTCAGCCAGACCGAGTGGCCCGACCGCGTGCTGGTCGAGATGATCGAGATCGAGCAGCAGATCCGGCTGGACCGCGAAGAGCGCACCCACGGCCTGGCCCAGGCCAACAAGGAGCTGGTGCGCAACCTGGCCCACGAGATCAAGAACCCGCTGGGCGGCATCCGCGGGGCCGCGCAACTGCTGAGCATGGAGGTGACCTCGCGCGAGCTCACCGAGTACACCCGCATCATCATCCAGGAGGCTGACCGGTTGCAGGCCCTGGTCGACCGCCTGCTCGCGCCGCATCGACGCCCGCACGTGGTGGCCGACGTCAACATCCACGAGGTGTGCGAGCGCGTGCGCTCCCTGGTGCTGGCCGAGTTCCCGCGCGGGCTGGAGGTGGCGCGCGACTACGACACGTCCATCCCCGAATTCCGCGGCGACCGCGAGCAGCTGATCCAGGCCGTGCTCAACATCGCCCACAACGCCACCCATGCCCTGGCCGAGCGCATTGCCGCGGGCGACGCGGTGCTGGTGTTGCGCAGCCGGGTGGCCCGGCAGGCCACCTTCGGACGGCAGCGCTTCCGATTGGCACTGGAATTGCATATCGAGGACAACGGGCCCGGTGTGCCCGAGGACATCCGCGATCGCATCTTCCACCCCTTGGTGTCGGGGCGCGAAGGCGGTTCGGGCCTCGGGCTCACGCTGGCGCAGACATTCGTGCAGCAACACCAGGGCACGATCGAATGCGAGAGCGTGCCGGGCCGCACGGTGTTCAAGATCCTGATTCCCCTGCCTTGACGAGTACGCTGTACGCCTGAATCCCGCATGAAACCCATCTGGGTCGTCGACGACGATCAATCCATTCGATTCGTCCTGGAGAAGGCCCTTGTGCGCGAGCAGTTCAGCGTGCGGACCTTCAGCAACCCGCGCGACGTGATCCGCGCCTTGGATGAAGACGCGCCGCAGGTCCTTGTCAGCGACATCCGCATGCCCGGCGGCAGCGGCATCGACCTGCTGGCCGAGGTCAAGACCCGCCACCCCGGGCTTCCGGTCATCATCATGACCGCGTTCTCCGACCTGGACAGCGCCGTCTCGGCCTTCCAGGGTGGGGCCTTCGAATACCTGCCCAAGCCCTTCGACCTGACCACTGCGGTGGACCTCATCCGCCGCGCCGTCGAGGAGAGCCTGCGTGAAGAGGTGGCCGACATCGCCCCGGTGCAGGCGCCCGAGATGCTCGGGCAGGCGCCTTCGATGCAGGACGTCTTCCGCGCCATCGGCCGGCTCAGCCAGAGCCAGGTCACGGTGCTCATCACCGGCGAAAGCGGCACCGGCAAGGAACTGGTGGCGCGTGCGCTCCACAAGCACAGCCCGCGCGGCCAGGGGCCGTTCATCGCGATCAACACCGCCGCCATCCCCAAGGACCTCCTGGAAAGCGAGCTCTTCGGCCACGAGCGGGGTGCCTTCACGGGCGCGCAGACCACCCGCCGCGGCCGCTTCGAGCAGGCCGACGGCGGCACGCTGTTCCTCGACGAGATCGGCGACATGCCCTTCGACCTGCAGACGCGGCTGCTGCGCGTGCTCAGCGACGGGCAGTTCTACCGCGTGGGGGGCCACCAGCCGCTCAAGAGCAACGTGCGGGTCATCGCGGCCACCCACCAGAACCTGGAAGAGCGCGTGCGCCAGGGCGGCTTCCGCGAGGACCTGTTCCACCGCCTGAACGTCATCCGGCTGCGCCTGCCGGCCCTGCGCGAGCGGCGCGAGGACATTCCCATGCTCACCCGGTTCTTCCTGGGCAAGAGCGCGCGCGAGCTGGGCGTGGAAGCCAAGCGCATCACCGAGTCGGCCCTGGAGCGCCTGGCTCACTTCGACTTCCCCGGCAACGTGCGCCAGCTCGAGAACCTGTGCCACTGGTTGACCGTGATGGCCCCGGCCCAGGTGGTCGAGCCCAAGGACCTGCCGCCCGAGCTCATGGCAGCGCCGGTGGCCTCGGCGCCCATCACCATGGAGCCGGTGTCGCCGGCGCTGGCCTCCTTCACCACCGCGATGCCGCCCCCGGCCGCACCCGCTGGCGAGGCCCAGGCCGCCATGCACCCGCAGGCCACGCCGAGCTGGCTCGGCGACCTCGAACGCGAGGCCCGCCGCCGGCTGGACACCGGTGAACGCGAGGTGTGGGACGCGCTCACGCGGCAGTTCGAGGGTTGCCTGATCCACACGGCGCTGGACCTCACGCGCGGCCGGCGGATCGAGGCCGCGCAGCGCCTGGGCATCGGGCGCAACACCATCACGCGCAAGATCCAGGAACTGGGTCTGGACGACTAGGCCCGGCGCCGGCGCGCCCGGGCGCCCCGCACTCAGGCCAGTTCCACCACCACCGGCGCGTGGTCGCTGGGCCGCTCGTTCTTGCGGGGCAGCTTGTCGATCACACACCCTGCCACGCGGCTGCGCAAGGCTTCGCTGACCAGGATGTGGTCGATGCGCAGCCCCTGGTTCTTGCGGAAAGCCAGGTTGCGGTAGTCCCACCACGACCACGGCTTGGGCGGTTGCTCGAAGAGCCGGAAGGCATCCACCAGGCCCAACCCGATCAACCCCTGGAAGTGGGCTCGTTCTTCGGGTGTGCACAGCACCTGGCCCGCCCAGGCCACCGGGTCGTACACATCGCGGTCTTCGGGCGCGATGTTGTAGTCGCCCATCAGCACCAACTGCGGGTGGCTCTGGAGTTCGGTGGCCACCCAGGCCCGCAGCGCTTCCAGCCAGCGCATCTTGTAGCCGAACTTCTCGCTGTCCACGGACTGGCCGTTGGGGATGTAGGCGCCGATCACGCGCACGCCGACATAGGTACCGGCGATGACACGGGCCTGCTCGTCGTCGAAGCCCGGGATGTTCTTCTGCACCGCGGCCACGTCGCCCCGGGTGAGCAGGGCCACGCCGTTGTAGGTCTTCTGCCCGAAGCGCTGCACCGCGTAACCCGCTGCCTCGATCTCGGCTTGCGGAAACTTGTCGTCGGTGAGCTTGGTCTCCTGCAGCGCGATGGCGTCCACCGGATTGGCCTTGAGCCAGTCCAGCAGTTGCGGCAGGCGCACGGCCAGGGAGTTGACGTTCCAGGTGGCAAGTCGCATAAGTTAAAAAATCCTATGTAAATCAATTATTTACAGATTAAAAAGTTTTCTAGCTACACATCTAGCTACGCGAATTGTCCCTGCTGCTTTTGAAGTGCACTCCGCTCCGCTCGGTGCGGCGGGGCGGGGAGGTTGGCGCCATGAGTTCCGGCACTCTCACGGGAAGAAGATGGCGCGCCGGTTGTAACCGTACAGCAACGCGCGTGCGGTTTGCGTCGACGTTCGGTGCGCGACTGACTACCGCAACGCCCCCCACATGTCAGAGTGGAACACTGATTCTGCACAGCCCGCGCGTTGTCCGGTCAGGTGGCGCTCCAGTGTGCTGCTTCACCTCGCTGCGTAGTCGCCGTCTACGCAGTCGCGAATGAAGTGGTTGTAACTGCGGTTGGTGTAGGTGGCCCAGTGCTGCTGCAAGTCGTCTGCGAACGTTGGCCAGTCCAGAGGGTCATAGGACCCTCAAGGCGGCAATTTCTGTTGCCGCGACGCAGGAATTCATGCCGACAGTGACAGTTGCGCCTTCGACAACCACACCAACCACTCGGTACTCCTCGTCGAACACAGGACCACCGCTGTTTCCTTGCAGCAATGGCTTGTCGATCTCAACTCTCTGCACACCGCTCACGGGCCTTGTCCGAACGACGCGGGCACGCAAGAAGATCGGCTGTTGTCGCTCGTGCGACGACGGAAAACCCATCACGCCGACGAGCGCAGGGGGTTCGGGCGTGTAGTCCGCGACTGTGAAATAGGCAAGATGCCTAGGGAGAGGCACCATGGGACGTGGCCGCAAGATTGCGAGATCACGGTGCCAGTCGACTTTTGCCACTCTGGCGGCAATTTCGCTAGTCGGAC
>CAIJPE010000146.1 GCA_903822435.1 uncultured beta proteobacterium
CGTAGACCGTCACGGTCATCGTCTGGTTGTGAAGCGAACAGGCGCTGCCGTCGGCCCCGGGTGCGATCTCGCCGTAGGAATAGAAGCCCAGGTGCGTTGCAGCCCCAGGTGCCCCCTGTGCGATGACTTCGGCTTCCTCCTCGGTTCGCTCGCCCATCACCAGCCGGCGTCCGACGCAGCTCACCGAGATGACCAGCGCCGAGGCGCTGGGAGACAAGCCCTGCGTGGCCTGTGCGACGGCAGTCGTGGCGCTCTGGATCAGGTGATCGCTCGTCGTCCGCATCAAGCGTGCCTCGAAGCCTTCGGGCATGTCGCCGGCAAAGGTCATGGTGCGGGCTTGCTCGTCGATGGACAGGACGGTACGCACCAGCGGCCGGCCGGTGGTCCCGGACGGTCGCACCGACAGCGGAAACCGCAGGGCCGCCCCCGGCAACCCGGCCGCCAGTTCGCCCAGGTATTCCTTGTACAGGTCCAGTGCCGGCCGGCCGTCCAGCTCATGGAGCACGCTGCCCCGGCTGCGTGTGATGCGGCGCACGGGGCCGAAGTCCATCCAGCCGCCGTCGCATCCGCTGCCCACGTGCAGCCGGGGGCCCGACAGGCCGATGCCGCACACGCGGTGGGGGGTCGGCACACCGTCGTCGAGTACCCAGGTCTCGCGAAAGTCGCTGCCGTCGCCGGCCAGTCCGCCCGTGACGACCACGCCTGGCGGCAGGCCGGCCGACAGCCCTGCCACGAGGGCGGTGCCGTTGACGACCAGGCCGTCCGACAGGAGCAGTACCGCCCTCAGCCCGGGCGAAGCCAGGCCCGCCGCCAGGCGCTGGCCCGCTGCCGCGGAGTCGGCCGGGTCCGTGACGACGGTGCTCGCGCGCCGCAGCTGGGTGTGCTCGAAACGCACGGCCACCACGCAGACGCTGGCATCGCTCAATTCGGCTCCGGCCATCTCGCCCGATGTGGAGCAGCCGGCCACGACCGCCCGGGGCCAGGCTGCGCGCATATCTTCGAAAGGGCGCGGGTCCGCTCCGTAGCAAGGTGCACCGAAGGCCAGGACGAGCGTTTGCGGCCCGTCCATCTCGGCGGGCAGCGGCTGGCGCCAGCCACTGCCTTGCCGGTAGCTGTTCTCGTGAATCTTCATGTTGTCTCCGGGCGCTGGCCGATGCGTCGCGCCATCATGGGAATTTCGGCAGGGGCGCTCTGCGCTTGAGCCTTGAAACCGACTCGTGCACTCTTGCCGCCCCTTGCCGGGCGCGGCAGATACAATCACGGCTGCGCAGCGGCTTCCAGTCATCGCGGCGCAGTCGCCTCCGACGTACTTCCTCAAGCTCTCGCGCCTTCCGACTGGTGCGCCCTCCCCGGGTGACAGCAGGCCGCGAACCATGGCTCCTCTGCCGCAAGCGCAAGGGCCCCACATCACATGCTGTTTACCGAACTCGGCCTGTCCGAGCCGCTCCTGCGCGCCGTTTCAGACCAGGGCTACGACACCCCCACGCCCATCCAGGCGCAGGCCATTCCCCAGGTGCTCAAGGGCGGCGACCTGCTCGCCGGCGCCCAGACCGGCACCGGCAAGACCGCGGGTTTCACGCTGCCACTGCTGCAGCGCCTGTCGCTGTCACCCGCGGTCAAGGACGCCCGCGGCCGCGTGCCCATCCGCGCGCTGATCCTCACCCCCACCCGCGAACTGGCCGCGCAGGTCGAAGAGAGCGTGCGCACCTACGGCAAGTACCTGCCGTTGACGAGCATGGTCATGTTCGGCGGCGTGGGCATGCAGCCGCAAGTCGACCGCCTGCGCAAGGGCGTCGACATCCTGGTGGCCACGCCCGGCCGCCTGCTCGACCACCACCAGCAGCGCACCCTGGACCTGAGCCACGTCGAGATCTTCGTGCTGGACGAGGCCGACCGCATGCTCGACATGGGCTTCATCCACGACATCAAGAAGGTGCTCGCCGTGCTGCCGGTGAAAAAGCAGAGCCTGCTTTTCTCCGCCACTTTCAGCGACGAGATCAAGGCCCTGGCCGACCGGTTGCTCAACGCACCGGCGCTGATCGAAGTGGCGCGCCGCAACGCCACGGCCGACACCATCGCGCAGAAGGTGCACCCGGTGGGCCGCGAGCGCAAGAAGGAATTGCTGGCGCACCTGATCAAGACCGGCGACTGGCACCAGGTGCTGGTCTTCGCCCGCATGAAGCACGGCGCCAACCGGCTGACCGAGTTCCTGAACGACCAGGGCATCAGCGCCATGGCCATCCACGGCAACAAGAGCCAGACGGCGCGCACCAAGGCGCTGGCCGACTTCAAGAGCGGCGACCTGCAGGTGCTGGTGGCCACCGACATCGCGGCCCGCGGCATCGACATCGACCAGTTGCCGCACGTGGTGAACTTCGAGCTGCCCAACGTGCCCGAGGACTACGTGCACCGCATCGGCCGCACCGGCCGCGCCGGCGCGCAGGGCGAGGCCATCTCGCTGATGTGCGTGGACGAGGAAATCTTCCTGCGCGACATCGAGCGGCTGATCAAGCGCAGCATCCCGCGTGAGAACGTGCCTGGCTTCGAACCGCCGGCCGGCGAGAAGGCCGAGCCCATCGTGCTCGGCCGCATGACCATCGGCGTCGGTGGCACGCAGCGCCACGGCGGCGGCGGGCGTCCCGGCGGCGGCGGTGGCCGCCCTGGCGGCGGCGGCGGTGGTGGACGCCCCGGCA
>CAIJPE010000147.1 GCA_903822435.1 uncultured beta proteobacterium
CCCTTGACGCGCACCGTGGCCGACACGGCCGTGGCGATGGGCGTGCTCAGCCGCCCGGATTGGCGCGACGCCGCCAGCCTGCCCCCGCAGGACGTCGACTGGCTGGGGCTGCCGGCCACGCCCGAGGCAGCCCTGGCGCTGATGCGCGGCCTGCGCGTCGGGTTGCTGCTGGACGCGGGCTGGGGCCTGCCGCTGGACGCCGAGATCGAAGCGGCCGTCCGCGCCGCCGCACGCCTGCTGGCCGGCCATGGCGCCCAGGTGCAAGCCTGGGCAGGCTTCACGACCCGGGAGATGGCCGACGGCATCGACCGCTTCTGGCGCCTGCGCGCCTGGCTCGAGATCACGACCCTGCCCGCGGAACGGCAGGCCTTGGTGCTGCCCTACATCCGGCAGTGGGCCGAAGGGGGCGCCGGGCTGAGCGCCGCCCAGGCCTTCCAGGCTCACGGCCAGATGGCCGTGCTGCGCGACACCGCAGTCGCGGCCTGCCGCGGCGTGGATGTCGTGATCTCGCCGGTGGCGCCGGTGTCGGCCTATGCCGCCGAGTGGGCCAGCCCCACCAACGACCCCGACCGGGCCATGGAGCACATCGCCTATACGCTGCCCTACAACATGAGCGGGCAACCGGCCATCACCGTGCCCTGCGGCCACACCCAGTCGGGCCTGCCCATCGGCCTGCAGATCATCGGCCCGCGGCACGACGACCTGGGCGTGCTGCGCGTGGCCCGCGCCTGGGAACTGCTGCGCCCGGCGCTGCGGCCCTGGCCCCAGCCGCCACGCATGGCTCCATCGGCAGCCGGCTGAACATCCGGATACACACCGTACCAGCACCGACCGGCCGGCGAACACGCCGGGTCATTCAGTCACGCTACATTCCGCAGCATGTCGTTCCCGGACCTTCGCGGCAACCCCGTCGGAAGCAACTCGCGCGCCGCGCACGAGGCGGCCGAGCGCGCCCTGGTCTGCATGGTCTCGTTCTACGACACGCCGCTGCCCGACCTGGACGCCGCGATGGCCGCCGACCCGGGCTGGGCGCTGCCGCACATCATGAAGGCCGGGTTCCTGCTGGGGCTGACCGAGGCCTCGGTACTGGCCGAGGCCGATGCCCACCTCTCGCATGCCCGCGCCCTGGCGCGCCAGGCCACCCCGCGCGAGAAGGCGCACCTGGAAGCCGTGCAGCGGCTGCTCGAAGGCCGCTGGCACGCGGCATCGAAGATCTGGGACGGTCTGCTGCTGGAACACCCGCGGGACGGCCTGGCGCTGTGGTGGGCGCACCTGTGGGACTTCTACCGCGGCGACGCCGTGGGCCTTCGCCAGCGGCCGGCCCGCGTGCTGGCCGCCTGGGACGAGGCCGACCCCCTGTACCCGCACGTGCTGGCCCTGCACGCCTTCGGCCTGGAGGAATGCAACCTGCACCCGCAGGCCGAAGAAGCCGGCTGGCGCGCACTCTCGCTGGACCTCCGCGTGCCCTGGGCCATCCACGCCGTGGCACACGTCATGGAGATGCAGGGCCGCCACGAAGACGGCTCGGCGTGGTTGCGTCAGCACCAGGCGCAATGGGCCGAAGGCAACGGCTTTTCCGCGCACCTGTGGTGGCACAAGAGCCTGTTCCGCCTCGAAGCCATGGACCTGGTGGGCGTGCGGCGCCTGGTGGATGCGCATCTCTGCGGGGCTGCCCTGCAGATCACGCTGCAACGGCTGGATGCAGCCTCGATGCTGTGGCGGCTGCACCTGTTGGGAGAGGACGTCGGCACGCACTGCACGGACCTGATTGCCGGCTGGGACCTGACCGAGGGCACGGCGGGCCATTACGCCTTCAACGACGTGCACGCGGTGATGGCCATGCTGGGTGCCGGCGACGTGCCGCGCGCCGAAGCCTGGGTGGCCCGCTGCGCCGAACGCGCCCTGGGCGCCGAGGACGCGCGGCGTGCCAACCACCAGATGGCGCGCGAGGTGGGCCTGCCGCTGATGCGCGGTCTGCTGGCCTTGGCGCGCGGCGACGCCGACAGCGCGGTCGACCTGATCTACCCGGTGCGCAGCCGGGCAGCCTGCTTCGGCGGCAGCCACGCCCAGCGCGACCTGATCGACCAGACTTTGCTGGCGGCTGCGGCGCGCGGCGGGCGCCGTGCCGTGGGCCGCGCCCTGATCAATGAACGCAACATGGCCAAGCCACTGACGCCGCTGGTGCGCCACTGGATGGAGCAGCTGGCCGCCCCGCAGACCTTGAGAGCCTAGAGGTGCCCGCGATGAACGCCGAAGACAAGCGCGAACAAAGGCTGAAGCTGCTCGAGGACCACATCGGACGCTCGCTGCAGGAAAGCCAGGCCAGCGGCGAGTTGCGCGCGGCGCCGAGCTACGGCAAGCCGCTGAACTTCAGGGACGGCTATGAAGAGACGCCGGTCGAGTTGCGCATGGGCTTCAAGATCCTCAAGGACGCCGGGGTGGTGCCACCGGAGGTCGAGCTGATGAAGCAGATCGAAGCCCTGCAGCAGGGCATCGACCGCGACCCCGAGGCAGCCCTGGTGCCGGCCCAGCGCCAGCGCATCAGCGAGTTGCGTCAGGCCCTGGCGCTGCGGCTGGAACGGCTGCGCATCACCGGGGCGCTCTGACCCCGGCTGCTACCGGTCAGTAGATCGGCTGCGGCAGCTGTTCGGTGGCCACCGTGCGCTGCACCGCCGGCCGCTGCAGCATGCGCTGCAGCCAGGGCGCGATGTGGGCATGCTCGCGGGCAGCGCCGCTGGCAAAGCCGCGGGTCCAGCGGCACAGCATGAAGGCATAGGCATCGGCCGCGCTGTAGGTCTTGCCCAGCAGCCACGGGCTGCCGTGCCCGGCCAGTTGCGCGTCGCTCTGCATCAGGCATGCCGCCGCCTTGGCCTGCGCGTGGGCCTTGACCTGGGCAGCGCCCTCGGCGTTGCCGGCGTCCACCAGCCGATCGGGGTAGAAGTAATGGATCAGCGTGGCCTGCATCGTGTTGGTCATCCAGACCAGCCATTTGTAGAACTGTGCCCGCTCGGCCGTGCCCAGGGCCGGCGCCAGGGCCGCGGCGGGGTGCGTGTCGGCCAGGTGCAGGCAGATGGCGGCCGACTCGTACAGGACGAGGTCGCCGTCCTGCAGCACCGGGATCAGGCCATTGGGATTGAGCGCCAGGTAGGCAGCCGACTTGTGCGCATCGCGGGTGCGGTCGACCAGCTTCAGCTCGAAGGGCACGCCGATCTCGTTGAGCAGCACGTGCGGCGCGAGACTGGCGTTGCTGGGGTAGTAGTGCAGGGTGATCATGCGGGAATGATCGCATGGCGCCGGCACAGTCCCCGGAGCCCGAAACCCTTGAAGACTGTGGCTTGAAATGCCGAGCCCGCGGGCCCAGATTCGCGGGGTGACCTTCACCGCATCGCTCCTCTGGCTGCCGCTGTTCTTCGGCGCGCTGGCGGCCAGCGTGGCCGGCTGGTTGTGGGGCCCGGCGTCGCTGGCCGCCTGGCGCCGCGCCCGGGTGCAGCGACGGCCGTTCCCGGCGGCCTGGCGCGACATCCTGCGGCGGCGCATGCCGCTCTACGCGCGGCTGCCCCCCGACCTGCAACTGCAGTTGAAGAAGCACGTGCAGGTGCTGGTGGCCGAAAAGCCTTTCGTGGGCTGCGCGGGTCTGGCGGTGACCGACGAGATGCGCGTGCTGGTGGCCGCACAGGCCGCCTTGCTGCTGCTGAACCGCCGCGCGGGATACTTTCCCGGTTTGCGGCAGGTGCTGCTGTATCCGGGTGCCTTCCGGGTCGAGCGCAGCGAAGACGATGCGGCCGGCCTGCAGCACGCCACCCGCCGCGTGCTGTCGGGGGAATCCTGGCAGCAGGGCCAGGTGCTGCTGAGCTGGGAAGACGTGCTGGCCGGCGCGGCCGATCCTCAGGATGGGCACAACGTGGTCATCCACGAGTTCGCCCACCAGCTCGACCAGGAACGTGGACGGGCGAACGGGGCCCCATGGCTGGGCCGGCGCGAAGCCTACGGCCCGTGGGCAGCCGTGCTCGGGGCCGAATACGCGGCCCTGCGCGAACGCCTTGCGCGGGGTGAAGGTGGCCTGATCGACCCCTATGGCGCGACCGAACCGGCCGAATTCTTCGCCGTGGTGAGCGAGCACTTCTTCGAGCAGCCGGCGGCACTGGCCGCGGCACATCCCGCGCTGTTCGGGCAGCTGGCCGAGTACTACCGGACCGATCCGCGGCACTGGTGAGCCCACGGCATCCCCAATGGCCCGGCCCGAGCGAGGTCTGGGGGTGCGGGCCAGAATCGCCGCCATGCCTTCAGCCCTGGTCTGGTTCAAGCGCGACCTGCGCCTGCGGGACCATGCGCCCCTGGCCGCCGCCCAGGCCTTCGAAGCCGCGGGCGCGGTCTTCATCATCGAGCCCGAGTGGCTGGCCAGCCCCGAATTCGACGGCAGCCACCTGGACTTCACCCTGCAGTGCCTGGCCGAGCTGCGCGCGGGCCTGGCCGCCCGCGGCCTGCCGCTGTGGGTGCGCCACGGGCCGGCCCTGGCGGTTCTGGCCCATCTGCGGCAGGCGCATGGCTTCGACCACCTGCTGAGCCACGAAGAGACCGGCCCGGGCTGGACCTACGCCCGTGACCGCGCGGTGGGTGCGTGGTGCCGCGCGAACGGCGTGCGCTGGCAGGAGTGGCCGCAGTCCGGCGTGGTGCGGCCCCTGGCCACGCGCCGGGGCTGGGCCGGCCAGTGGGCGCAGCGCATGAACCAACCCACCGCGGCACAGCCCACGGGCTTCCGACGCTTCGCCGGCGCCACCCTGGAGCTGACCGATCTGCCCACGATGGCCAGCCTCGGCGTGCCGCCGCACGGCAAGACCCTGCAGGCTGCCGGCGAAGCCGCGGCGTCGGGCTTGCTGAGCGACTTCCTGGACGGCCGGGGCCGCGACTACCGGCGCGCCTTGTCCAGCCCGCTCACGGCCGAGGCGGGCTGCAGCCGGCTGAGCCCGCACCTGGCCTTCGGCACCCTGTCCATGCGCGCGGTGCACCAGGCCACCGAGGTCGCCATCGCCCAGACGCCCGACCGAACCCTGGCCCACGCGCTGCGCGGCTTTGCCGGGCGGCTGCGCTGGCACTGCCACTTCATGCAGAAGCTCGAGGACGAGCCGGCCATCGAGCACCGCAACTTCGCCAGGGCCTACGACGGCCTGCGCGCGGGCGACGACGGCGCCGCACCAGCCGGCCCCGGGGAGCGGGAACGGCTGGACGCCTGGTGCAACGGCCGCACGGGCTACCCGATGGTCGACGCCTGCATGCGCAGCCTGCGGGCCACGGGCTGGCTGAACTTCCGCATGCGGGCCATGCTGGTGAGCTTTGCGGCCTATCACCTGTGGCTGCACTGGCGCGAACCGGGGCTGCACCTGGCGCGGCAGTTCCTCGACTTCGAAGCCGGCATCCACTGGAGCCAGATGCAGATGCAAAGCGGCACCACCGGCATCAACACACTGCGGATCTACAGCCCCGCCAAGCAAGCCCGCGAACACGACCCCGAAGGCACCTTCGTGCGCCGCTGGCTGCCCGAGGTCGGCACACCCGCCTACCCGCCCCCCATCGTCGATGAACGCGCGGCCCTGGCGGCCGCCAAGGAGCGCCTCTATGCCGTGCGCGGCAGCGCCGCAGCGCGGGCCGAGGCCGACACCGTGCAAGAGCGCCACGGCTCGCGCAAGAGCGGACTGCCACCGTCGGGCATGAAGCGCGCGGCCGCCGGCCGGCCGCGCGGGGCCGCGCACGACCCCGCGCCGCAACAGGGCGAGCTGTTCTGATGCCTGGCTTCAAGGGCAACAAGGACAGCCTGCCCAGCAAGCCTTGCCTGGCCTGCGGCCGGCCCATGAGCTGGCGCAAGGCCTGGGCCCGCAACTGGGAATCGGTGCGCTATTGCTCCGAGGCCTGCCGCCGCAAGAAGCACAAGGGTCAAGGCACGCATGAATGATGTCCGGCATCTGGTGGTGGTGCTGGGCGACCAGCTCGACCTGGACTCGGCCGTCTGGGACGGGTTCGACCCCGCACAGGACGCGGTGTGGATGTGTGAAGCGCGCGAGGAAGCCACGCACGTGCCTTCCAGCCTGCAGCGCATCGCGGTGTTTCTGTCGGGCATGCGGCATTTCGCGCAGGCGCTGCGCGAGCGGGGCCTCTCGGTCGAGTACCTGGCGCGCCACGAAGGCTCGCTGGCCCAGGCGCTGGGCGCTCGGTTGAGGGCCCGGGCCCCGCGTGCGGTGCGGATATCCGAGCCGGGTGAATGGCGGGTGCTGGACGGGCTGCAGGCCGCGGCCTCGGATGCGGGCGTGGCGCTGGAGGTGCTTGAAGACCGCCACTTCCTGTGCAGCCGCGATGAATTCGGTGCCCACGTGAAAGGCCGCAAGGCCTGGCGCATGGAGTACTTCTACCGCGAGATGCGCCGCCGCCACGGCGTGTTGATGGAAGGCGCCCAGCCGGCCGGCGGCCAATGGAACTACGACGCCGAGAACCGTCAGGGCTTCGGTCCGCAGGGGCCGGGCTTCGTGCCGCCGCCGACGCGATTCACGCCCGACGCCATCACCGAAGAGGTCCTGCGCGAAGTGCGTGAACGATTTGCCGGGCATCCGGGCGAGCTGGCCGAATTCGGATGGCCGGTGCAGCGCAGCCAGGCGCTGCAGGTCCTGCGTGAATTCATCGACGAGCGTTTGCCGCACTTCGGCCGTTGGCAAGATGCCCTGTGGGAAGGCCAGCCCTGGCTCTATCACTCGCACCTCTCGGTGGCCCTGAACCTGAAATGGCTCCATCCGCGCGAGGTGATTGCGGCTGCGGAAGAGGCCTGGCGGCAAGGCAGGGCGCCGCTGGCCGCGGCCGAGGGCTTCATCCGGCAGATCCTGGGCTGGCGCGAGTATGTTCGCGGCGTGTACTGGCAGCGCATGCCCGGCTATGCCGCGCTGAATGCCCTGGATGCGCGGGAAGACCTGCCGGCCTGGTACTGGACCGGGGACGTTCCCATGGCCTGCCTGCGCGACGCCATCGGCCAGACCCTGCGCCTTGGCTATGCCCACCATATCCAGCGCCTCATGGTCACGGGCCTGTACGCGTTGTTGCACGGGGTGCAGCCTCGCCAGGTACACGCCTGGTACCTCAGCGTGTACGTGGATGCGGTGGAATGGGTGGAACTGCCCAATACGCTGGGCATGAGCCAATACGCCGACGACGGCCTGATGGCCAGCAAACCCTACGCGGCCACGGGCAAGTACATAGAGCGCATGAGCGACCATTGCCGCGGCTGCCGTTTCGATCCGGCCCTGCGCACCGGGCCGAAGGCCTGCCCGTACACCACCCTGTACTGGGACTTCCTGCTGCGCCATGCCGAGCGCTTTGCAGGGCACCCGCGCATGGCGCTGCAGATCCGCAATGCGGACCGCCTGGACAGGAATGAGCGTGCAGCGGTGGTGCGGCGCGCCGGGGCCGTGCGGCAAGGCCGCTGGGACGAAGGCTAGCCCCATGCAGGACCCCGAGAGCACCGATGGCCTGTTCCCGGCCGCCGGCTTCGAGCCCACGATGGCGGCGGCGCGCGCGCGCCTGGCCGCCGTGCGGCCTGCGGCCTACGCGCGCACCCGCAACCACCTGGAAGGCGCGGTCACGCGGCTGTCGCCCTACATCACGCACGGCTTCCTGAGCCTGCCCGACGTGCTGCAAGCGGTGCTGGCGCGCGGCCCGCTGGAAGTCCGGCACAGGTTCGTATTCGAGCTGGCCTGGCGCGAGTACTTCGCGCATGTCCACGCGCACGTGGGCGACGGCATCTTCAAGTCGATGCACACCGGGGTGCTGCCGGACGAGGCCTACGCCCAGCGATGGCCCGACGACCTGCGGCAAGGCTGCACGGGCGTGCCAGCCATAGACCGGGCGGTGCGAGAGCTCTACGCCACGGGTTGGCTGCACAACCATGCCCGCATGTGGCTGGCCTCGTATGCGGTGCACCTGCGCAAAGTGCATTGGCGCGTGGGTGCCGACTGGATGTTCGCCCACCTGCTGGACGGCGACCTGGCGAGCAACCACCTGAGCTGGCAATGGGTGGCCGGCACCGCCAGCCACAAGCCCTATCTCTTCAATGCCGACAACGTTGCGCGTCACGCACCAGCGCCGTGGCACAGCGCGGGCACCGTGATCGACCAGTCCTACGAGGCGCTGGACCGCATCGCGCGCACGCCGCAGGCCGTGGCCGGGGGCCGCGGCCCGTCCTGCGCAGAACCGGCGTTGCTGCCCGCGCCACCCGGCCCGGGGTGGCACCCCATCGACGGCCCTGCCCTGCGCGGACATCGCGTGGAGCTGGTGCATGCCTGGGCGCTGGGCGAGCGGCCTGCGCCGCCGGCCGGCGTGATTCGGGTGGGGGTATGGGCCAAGCCGGGCCCGGCCGGCCTGCCGTGGGGCGCCACGCGATGGGACTTCGTGATGCCGCGCATGCAATCGATGTGCGACCTGATGTGGGCCGGCACGGCCGACGAACTCGCGCAGGCCCTGGGCCATGCCGACGCGTTGCAAGGCATATCGAATCCACATTTGCCGGCGCAATGGGCCCAATGGCCATTGCAAGCCGCTGCCGGTTTGTTGCCATTGCAGGCGCTGCGCTGCAACTCGTTTTCCCAGTTCTGGGCACGGGCCACCAAGGGGCTGAGTCAGGCCACCGAATTACTGCACGCTCGTTGAATCGGCATCCCGATGCACCGCAACTGGCAACGCGGTGAAACAGCGGTAGTAATTGCGCGATAATCCGGCCGTGTTTCTCGCATTCGATGGTTCAATCCCGGCGTGTAATCTGCCGATTCTTCCCTCGGCTTTTTGAAACCATTCCCCGACCTCGCGGTCGTTTGTTCCGCCCAATCTGGGCTTCAAGCCTCAACGCCCGGCACGGGGCGCTTTCTCCGAGACATCCCATGACCAAGACCTACGCCCAGCTCGTCAAGCAGATCGAAGCCCTTCAGCAAGATGCAGAGAAGGTACGCCGCAAGGAAGTCGATGGCGTCGTGAGCCGCATCCGCGAGGCCATCGAGGTGTATTCGCTGACCGCTGAAGACCTGGGCTTTGGCGCCAAGGCCAAGAAGGGCGCCAAGGCGGCCGCACCGGCGGCCAAGCGCCGCCCGCGCAAGGCCGCCAAGAGTGCAACCGTCGTCAAGTTCCGCAACGAGACCGGCGGCACCTGGGGCGGCCGCGGCAAGCGCCCGCAGTGGCTGCGCGACGCACTGGCCGGCGGCAAGACGCTGGCCGACTTCGCCGTCAAGTAAGTCCCGGCGGGCCCGCGCCGGCATGGGCGCGCAGGCCGATGAACATGTCCAGCGACACGCGGTCAGGGCGGGGACCGCGCGGGCCACACTCCCATCCACGATGCCCAACCGCGCCCTCTGGACCGGCACCCTGTACGCCTGCGCGGCCGGCCTGATGTGGGGGCTGGTCTTCGTCGCACCGCTGCTGCTGCCGCAATACCCGGCGGTGCTGCTGTCGATGGGCCGCTACGTGGCCTTCGGGCTCATCGCCCTGCCCCTGGCCTGGCTCGATCGCGTGCGGCTGCGCGAACTGCGGCGGGCCGACTGGCTGGAAGCGCTCAAGCTATCGGCCGTGGGCAACCTGCTGTATTACCTGTGCCTGTCAGCGGCCATCCAGCGGGCCGGCGGGCCGCTTCCGACCATGATCATCGGCACGCTGCCGGTGGTCATCGCGCTGGTGTCCAACCGGCGCGACGCGCTGCGCGACGGCCGCATGCCCTGGCGCCGGCTGGCCCCTTCGCTGGTGCTCATCGCGGCGGGCATCGGCTGCGTCAACCAGGCCGAATGGCAACAGCTTTCCCGGGCCGGTCCGGTCGACCTAGTGCGCTATGCCACGGGCGCGCTGCTGGCCATCGGGGCGGTGGCCTGCTGGACCTGGTACCCCATCCGCAATGCCGACTGGCTGCGACACCACGCCGACCGCTCGCCCAGCACCTGGGCCACTGCGCAGGGCCTGGCCACGGGGCCCCTGGCGGCCATCGGCCTGGCGCTCTATGGCCTCTACCAGTCGGTAGAACCCGGGCCGGACCACACCGGCCTGCTGGGCCCCACGCCGCAGCTCTTTCTGGGCCTGATGCTGGCCATCGGCCTGTTTGCCTCATGGCTGGGGACCCTGTGCTGGAACCAGGCCAGCCAGCGGCTGCCCACCAGCCTGGTGGGGCAGCTCATCGTGTTCGAGACGCTGTCGGCGCTGGCCTATGCCTTCGTGCTGCGCGGCCACCTGCCGCCGCTGCTCAGCCTGGCGGGCGTGGCGCTGCTGGTGACCGGCGTGCTGTGGGCCCTGCGCGAGCGGCCCGAGCAGCCGCCGGTGGCGGCCGCGCACCCGTCCTGACGCTCAGCCGTAGCGGTTGCTCAAGGTGGCAAGGCCGTCGATCGCCACTTCCACCGTGGTGCCCGGCTTCATCGGCAGCACGCCCAGCGAGGTACCGCACAGGATCAGGTCGCCCGGCTCCAGCGTGATGTCCTGCGACAGCCGCCACACCAGCTCGGCCGGGCTGAAGAACATGTCCGACAGGGCATAGTTCTGCCGCTCGCGCCCGCCCACCAGGGTGCGCAGTTGCGCGACCGAGGGGTCGAAGTCGGTGTCGATCCAGGGCCCGAAGGCGCAGAAGCCGTCGAAGCTCTTGGCCCGCGTCCACTGCGGGAAGCTCGGGTCGCGCTGCAGCAGCTCGATGGCCGTGACGTCGTTGGCGCAGGTGTAGCCGAAGATGTGGGCCGCCGCGTCGTCGCGTGCCACGCGGCGCGCCTGCCGGCCGATGACCACGGCCAGCTCGCCCTCGTAGGCCACGCGCCCCACGCTCTCGGCCACCGCCGGGATGCCCTGGCCATGCCCGGTGGCACTGCCGGGCGACTTCAGGAAATAGAGCGGCTCGGCCGGGTGTGCCCAGCCGTTCTTGTCGGCCGCAGCGCGGAAGTTGTTCCACAGGCCGATGACCTTGCCGGGCGCGCACGGCGGCAGCCAGCCCAGGCCCTCGGCCAGCAAGGACGGGCCGCTGGCCTGCGCCGCCCCGAACATCGACCCCGTGCAGGGCTGCACGCGATCACCTTCGACCCGCCCGAACACGGGCTGGCCGTCCTGCATCCATCGAGCCCAGCGCATCATGCCTCCTTGTAGGCGCCGTCGGCACCCGACAACGCGTCGTCCAGGACCTCGACCCAATGCCGCACCGGCAACGCGGTGCCGCTCTGCAGGTGCTGGATGCAGCCCACGTTGGCGCTGACGATGGCCTGCGGCGCCAACGGCGCGAGGTGGCTGAGCTTTCGGTCGCGCAGCTGCTTGGACAGCACCGGCTGCAGCACGCTGTAGGTGCCCGCGGACCCGCAGCACAGGTTGCTTTCGACCGCGGCGAGGTCCACGGTGAAGCCCAGCGCGCGCAGGTGCGTCTCGACCCCGCCGCGCAGCTGCTGGCCGTGCTGCAGCGTGCAGGGCGGATGGAAGGCCAGGCGCGGCCAGGCGGCCTTGCGTGCCCTGCTGCGGGCCATCAGGGGCTCCAGCGCCAGGGTGATCTCGGGCAACAGCTCGCTCAGGTCCTTGGTGAGCTCGCTGACGCGGCGGGCCTTCTCGGCGTAGTTCGGGTCGCGGGCCAGGGCATGGCCGTATTCCTTGACGGTCACGCCGCAGCCCGAGGCGTTCATCACGATGGCCTCGACCTTGCCGTCGGAGGTCAGCCCGTCGACCAGCGGCCACCAGGCGTCGATGTTGCGGCGCATGTCGTCCAGTCCGCCCTCACCGTCGCCCAGGTGGCTGCGGATGGCGCCGCAGCAGCCCGCCCCATCGGCCACCAGGGTCTGGATGCCCGCGGCGTCCAGCACGCGCGCCGTGGCGGAGTTGACGTTGGGCATCATGGCCGGCTGCACGCAGCCCAGCAGCATCAGCATCTTGCGCGGCCGGGTCTGGGTCGGCCAGCGGCTGGCGCGGGCGTCGGAACGGGGCGGCACCTTGGCCTTCAGCGATTCGGACAGCAGGGGCCGCACCAGCTGGCCTAGCTTCATCGCCGGGCCGAAGGCCGGCGACGTGAGGCCTTCCCTGAGCAGCCAGCGCAGCGATGTCTCGGCCGCGGGCCGGGGCACGCGCTCGTCCACCAGCTTGCGCCCGATCTCCACCAGGTTGCCGTACTGCACGCCGCTGGGGCAGGTGGTCTCGCAATTGCGGCAGGTCAGGCAGCGGTCCAGGTGCTCCTGCGTCTTGCGCGTGACGGGGGCGCCCTCCAGCACCTGCTTGATCAGGTAGATGCGGCCCCGTGGGCCGTCCAGCTCATCGCCCAGCAGCTGGTAGGTCGGGCAGGTGGCCGTGCAGAAGCCGCAGTGCACGCACTTGCGCAGGATGGCTTCGGCATCCGTGCCTTCGGGTGTGCCCTTGAATTCGGGCGCCAGGTTGGTTTGCATCAGGCCAGGGTGTAGGTCAGGACCCAGTAGTGCGGGTGGGCGATCCACTCGGGCTCGCGGGCGCGGCCGCAGGCGGCCAGGAAGGCAAACGCCGCCTCGCGGGTGGGGAAGTTCTTCAGCACCTCGTGCACGCTGCCGTCGTCGAGCGCGCGGTCCTGGTAGGTATTGCCGGCCTCGTCGGTGCGCGTGAGCGGCGTGCTGCTGCCGTGGACGTACGCGTTGTCCAGCATCACCACCCGGGCGCCGGGCACCAGGTGCGCATGCAGGGCGTCCAGCCAGCCCGGCAGGCGCTGCAGCGGCACGTGGCTCCACCAGCAGCCCGCAAAGGCGCCGTCGAAGGTCTGCGGCCCGACCTGGGCGAAGCTGTAGGCATCCATGGTGGCCAACTGCACGCAGGGCGGCAGGGCCTTGGCGCGGGCCACGGCCAGGGTCTCCGGGCTCAGGTCGGTGGCCAGCCAGGCCCGCGCATCGCGCGCCCCGTGCGGGGTCCACCAGCCGGTGCCGCAGGCCACCTCCAACACAGATCGGCCGACAAACACGCCCGGCAGCCAGGCCTCGATGGCGCGCAGGTCGGCCTGCCGCTCGGGCTTGAGGTACACCCGCTCGTAGCTGGGCGCACGTTCCACGTAATAGCGCTGCATGCCCTGCACGACGTCATCGGCCATGGTCAGATCCCGGCGACCAGCCGGCCGCGGTTGAAAAGGCCATCGGGGTCGAAGGCACGCTTGAGTTCACGGTGGATGCGATCCAGCGGCGGCTGCAAGGGCGCGAAGGCGCCGACCGCCTTGTCGGTGGCGCGGAACAGCACGGCGTGTCCGCCGGCGGCAGCGGCGGCCTCGCGCAGCACGGCGGCCGGTGCGGTGGTGCACAGCCAGCGCTGCGCACCGCCCCATTCCACCAGCTGTTCGCCCGAGAGCTTCAGCGGCGGCGTGGTGGCTGGCACGGACAGGCGCCACAAGCCGGCGCCGCTGGCCACGGCCTTGCCGGCGCCCTGGAAGAACTCGTCGGTGTGGTCGCGCAGGCCGCTCCAGAAGCCCGCCGCCAGCGCGGGCTCCACCACCTCGCCACCGATGGCCTGCGCGGCGGCACGCACCGCGGCGGCGGCACCGGACAGGCGCAGCACGAGCGTGCCGTCCCACCAGGCGCTGGCGTTCAGGGGCAACGGCTGGCCGCCCCAGTCGCCCAGGCGCTGGATGGCCTGGGCCTGGTCGGCCTCCAGGCGCAGCGTGAGCGTGGCCGGCGCCACCGGCAACACCTTCAGCGACACTTCGCAGATCACCCCCAGGATGCCCATGGAGCCCGCCAGCACGCGCGAGACGTCGTAGCCGGCGACGTTCTTGATCACCTGCCCGCCGAAACTCAGCACCTCGGCCTGCCCGTTGAGCAGTGTGGCGCCGAGCACGTAGTCGCGCACGCCGCCCGCGGTTGCGCGCGCAGGGCCCGACAGGCCGGCGGCCACCATGCCGCCCACGGTGCCGTGCCCTGCAAGGCTTGCGCCGGGCTGGGCCGGTGCAAAGCGCGGCGGTTCGAAGGGCAGGCACTGCCCCTGTTCGGCCAGCGCGGCCTCCAGTTCGGCCAGGGGCGTCCCGGCTCGTGCCGTGACCACCAGCTCGCTGGGTTCGTAGCTGCTGATGCCGCGCAGCGGGCCTGCTTCCAGCGGCTCGCCTACCAGCGGGCCGCCATAGAAGTCCTTGGTGCCGCCACCACGGATGTTCAGCGCCGCCTTGTCGGCGCGGGCCGCCTGCACCTGCTCGACCAGACGCTGCAGCGCGGGGTCCTGCGCGGTCATCAGAAGCGTTCCAACTCGGGGAAGGGCAGCAACCCCTTCTTGACGTGCATCTTTCCGTACTCGGCGCAGCGATGCAGGGTGGGGATCACCTTGCCGGGATTGAGCAGTTCCTGCGGGTCGAAGGCGCGCTTGAGCGCAAACATCTGCTCGCGCTCGCCCGGGGCGAACTGCACGCACATCGAGCTGAGCTTCTCCACGCCCACGCCGTGCTCGCCGGTGACGGTGCCGCCCAGGGCGACGCTGGTCTCCAGGATGTCGGCCCCGAAGAGCTCGCAGCGGTGCAGCTGGTCGGGGTCATTGGCGTCGAAGAGGATCAGCGGATGCAGGTTGCCGTCGCCCGCGTGGAAGACGTTGCAGCAGTTCAAGCCGTACTTCTTCTCCATGGCCTGGATCGCCAGCAGGATGTCGGCCAGCCGCTTGCGCGGGATGGTCGAGTCCATGCACATGTAGTCGGGGCTGATGCGCCCGCTGGCGGGGAAGGCGTTCTTGCGGCCGCTCCAGAATTTCAGGCGCTGCGCTTCGTCGCGGCTGACCTCCATGCGCGAGGCGCCGCAGCCGCTCAGCACGTCGAGCATGCGGTCGATCTCCTCGGCCACTTCATCGGGCGTGCCGTCGCTCTCGCACAGCAGGATGGCCTGGGCGTTGAGGTCGTAGCCGGCATGCACGAAGTCTTCCACCGCTGCCGTCATGGGCTTGTCCATCATCTCCAGGCCGGCCGGGATGATGCCTGCGGCGATGATGGCGGCCACGGCGTCGCCGGCCTTGCGGATGTCGTCGAAGCTGGCCATGATGCAGCGCGCCAGCAACGGCTTGGGCACCAGCTTGACGGTCACCTCGATGGTCACGGCCAGCATGCCCTCGCTGCCGATGACCAGCGGCAGCAGGTCCAGGCCCGCGCCATCCAGCGCCTGCGACCCGAAGACCACCGGCTCGCCGCTGGCGGTGAAACCGCGCACGCGCATCACGTTGTGCAGCGTCAGGCCGTACTTCAGGCAATGCACGCCGCCGCTGTTCTCGGCCACGTTGCCGCCGATGGTGCAGGCGATCTGGCTGCTGGGGTCGGGGGCGTAGTACAGCCCCAGCGGGGCGGCGGCTTCGCTGATGGCCAGGTTGCGCACGCCGCACTGGACGGTGGCGGTGCGGGCATGCCGGTCGATGCCGACGATCTTGTTGAACTTGGCCAGCGACAGCACCAGGCCCTGGCCATGCGGCATGGCGCCGCCGCTCAGGCCGGTGCCCGCGCCGCGGGCCACCACCGGCACCTTCAGGGCATGGCAGACCTTCAGCACCGCGGCCACCTGGGCCTCGGTCTCGGGCAGCGCCACGGCCAGCGGGGTCTGGCGGTAGGCGGTCAGGCCATCGCATTCATAGGGCACGGTGTCCTCGGCCTGCCACAGCAGGGCGTGCGAGGGCAGCAGGCCGGCCAGGGCGGCCACGACTTCAGCCTGGCGGGCCGACCGTTCGGCAGCGCCCAGGGTGGCGATCGCGGCGGCAGTAGCAGGGGCGTTCATCGGCAGATGTCCTTGCGGCCGGTGGAGCCGGGCGGGGGTGGGCGACCGGCAGCCGGTCGCGTAAACCCCGGACTTTACGACGCGGGGGCAACGCCCTACACGCCGCGGAACACGGTCAGCACGCCGGTGTACCCATACAGGTGGTGGCGGGCGATCTCGCCCGCCGCGAAGAAGCCGACCAGCGGGACGTCGCCCAGGGCGTGCTGGATGATGCGCAACTCGGCCGAGGGGCCTCCGAAGTGCGCCCCGCCGCGGCCCGAACAGCTGATGTACAGGGCGCCCAGGATGCCCTGCGCCGGGTCCATCGGGCCGGCGCCCGGGGTGGCCAGCACCGGCTCGGACTGCGACTCGACCTCGTCGCGGATCTCGCTGCAGATGCGCACGAGGTCGCGGCGGGCGGCTTCGACGTCGCGCTGGCAGAAGGCCAGCCGCATGCCGGGCTCCACGCCTTCGGCCACCGCCACGGCCTGCCGCGCAGGGTCCAGGCCGATGAAATGGCGCACGCGGGTGTCGGCCCCGAACTGGCCCCCGCGGCCCAGCGCGGTGTCGCTGGCGTCCGTCAGACCGACCAGCGTGGCGCGCAGTCGCGGCAGCGCGGCGCGCGGTTCGCTCAGGTCGGCCATGCCCAGGTCGCGCAGCAGGCAGGTCAGCGCCGGCTCGCCGTCCAGCGCCAGCACGATGTTGCGCTCGCAGGCCGTGATCTCGCGGGTGGGGCCTACCGGCTGGCAGCCCTGGGTCACCCGTGACACCAGAGCCACGTCGCTGGTGAAGGCCACGCCGGACAGCCCGCCCTGCCAGACGCCGTCGGCGATGTGAAAGGCCGCAGCCCGCGACGACGCCACGCCCCCGAAGAGGTAGCCCGAGGCTGTGCGGTCGCTCATCTCGGCGATCAGTTCGGACAGGTCGTGCGTGGCCGGATCGGCATGCACCAGGGCGCTGAAGGGCTCGATCCGCTGGAGCTTGCGGGCGCCCGAGAACACCTCGAAGCGGCCGGTGGGCACGGACGCGATCATCAGGACCAGGGCCGGCTCGTCGATGTACTCCACGCCGCTGGCCGCCACGCCCACCCCCACCGCGCCGACCCAGGCCACGCCCGGCCAGCGTTCGCGCAAGGCGGCATACAGCGCCTTGGTGTGCGGCGCGTAGTGGTCGGTGAGGTAGACGAAACCCAGGCTCAGCGGGCCGGCGGCGCTGGCATCGTGCTCGGCGCGCCGCGGCTCGATCTGCGCACAGACCAGGGCCAGGGCTGCCCGCCAGTCGGGGTGCGTGGCATGGCCGACGAGGAAGCTGGACATGGCGTGGCGATTCAGGGCGGCCGTGGTGGCCGGTCAGGCCGGGCGTTTGCGGGCGGGAGCGGGGGCGGGCTTGGTGCGGCTGGCGACCGATGGCCGGGCCGGCGGCTGTGTGGCGGGCCGGGTCTTGGCCGGCGCCGCGGCCGGTGAACCGGTGGCGGTGGCCGCGGCCATGGCGCGGGCCGCATCGGCGGCGGTGTCCTTCACCGCCTGCGTGGCCAGCGTCGCGAACTGCTGCGTCAGCGCGCCCCACCACTGCATGGGATCGACGACCGCGGTTTTGGCGGTATCCGCATCGCCGGCTGTCGGCGCGGACGGCGCGACCGGCTCCGGCGCAGGGGCTGCTGCCGCAGGGGACGGCGCAGCATAACTGCCCGGCAGGTTGATCTTGAGGGCGTCGCGCAGGTCGGCCATGGGCAGGTTCATGGACTGCAGCGTCGACAGGGTCATGCGCTGGACTTCCAGCGCCTGGATGGTGGTGGCCAGCAGCCTGGCGTTCTGCTCAAGCCAGAACTGCACGGTCTTGAGTTCCTGGATCCGCTTGTCCAGCTCTTCCGGGTTGAGCGTGGGTGCGATCCACTGGCTCATGCCCGGCAGGCTGGCGCCTGCGTTCTGCATCAGGCCCTGCAGAAATTCGAAGCCCGGAACGAGCTTGGCCAGATCGGTTGCGCCTGCCATCTTGGATCCTTGCGAGGATGTGCTGTCGGGATTGTGCGCCGGCTCGGTGCGTCAGGGCGAGAAGGCAATGCGCTCGACCTTGAAGCCCCGCGCGGCCAGCAGGCGTGGCAGCGATTGCGAACCGGTCATGTGCAGGGCGCCCACCGCTGCGAACACGCGCAGGCCCTTGCGATGGCGGGCCTCGATGCCATCGGCCAAAGCGGGGTTGCGCTCGTCGTTCAGGCGCCGCATGACGGCCCGGTCTTCCTCGCGCGGGGCGCAGTTGCACCAGCTTTCGTAGTTCTCCAGGTCCTCCAGGTTGCCGCGCTCCCAGGCCGCGGCCATGAGCCCGAGGGTGCGTCGGCTGCTGGTGTCTTCCAGCTGCGTCAGGGCTTCCTCCAGCGCGGCCTGGGCCTCGGCGGGGTCGGTGGGCAGCAGCGCAGCCCGCTGCTGCTCGGGCGTTTCCAGCGAGTCGATGCTGCGGCGCAGGGTCCGCATGCGGGCCATCAGCGACATCTCCATCGAGAACTCGGGGTCCATGCCGAGCCAGCGCGCTTCCAGGATGGTCAGCGTCGTGGCCTGCAGCAGCGGGTGCCAGGCCGCCAGCACGGACGGCGGGATGCAGGCCCGTTCAAAAGCCATCCGCAAGCGCGCCTGCATCGCATCGGGCAGCGGCGCGGGCGCCTTGGGTTCGGCCAGTGCCACCATCACGGCCGGGTCACCGGGGTCGATCTCCAGGGCCAGCATATCGCTGGCCTTCAGGGCCTCGGACACCCGCGGACCGAAGGCGCTCCAGGCCGGCTTGCCCACATGCAGGGTGCCGAAGAGCCAGCTGCTGTGGCCGTCGCGGCTCACCCGCCAGAGCAAGCCGCGATCGGGCGCCCGCGCCTTGGCTGGCGGCGCCGGGGGCAGCGGCGGCGGACATGCGCTGGCTGGCGGCGCGGCCGGCACGGTCTGCGCCCCCTGCCCGACCACGGGCAGCAACGCCAGCAGCAGCGCACAGATCCAACCCGGGGCCAGCCTGCGCCCCTTCCACACGATGGCAACGTTCATGGCGGGACGATGCCATGAAAGGCGCCGCCGCGGTGCTCACGGAGACGCGATGCGTGCGAGGTTGTCCTCGGAGTTGCGGTCGATGCGCTTGTTGTAGGGGTCCACGCCGACCCAGGTGGGGGCCTTGTCCACCACCAGCCGCACGGTCTGCCGGCCGCCGTGGATGGGCTGGCGCTCGAAGGCGATGACGTCCGCGGCGGTGTAGCCCGGCCGGCCGGGCTCGGCGCTGAACACGCCGATGTCGAAGGGCTCGGCGAGCGGCGCTTCGGTCTCGCGGCCCTTGCCGTCGGCGTAGAGCTTGCGGGCCTCGACATCGAAGCTCACGTCCCATCGTCCATCGGGACGCTTCACGCTGCGGGCGTTGGTGGCCTTGACGTCCAGCAAGGTGATCTTCTCGAACAGGTCGACGATGAGTTGCTCGTGCGCGGGACCGGCTTCCTCGCGCAGCAGCGTCAGGAAGTCGGTGGTGTTGGCATAGGGCGCGTCCTTGAAGGCGTAGCGCTGGAGCAGGCGTGCCATCGCCCGATCGACGACGGCCTCGCCCACCGCTTCCTTGAGCCAGTACATCACCAGCGCGCCCTGGCGGTAGTGGATGTAGGCCTGGTTTTCCACACGGGCCAGCGGCAGTTCTTCCACCACCTCGCCGCCGCGGGCGCGCAGGTAGCTGTCGAGCTCGTACTTGAGGAAGCGCCGCATCATCTCCTTGCCGTACAGGCGCTCCATCACCAGCAGGGCCGAGTACTGGGCAAAGCTTTCCACCAGCATGGTGGCGCCCTGTTGAGGGCTGGGCGAGAGCTGGTGGCCCCACCACTGGTGCGCGATCTCGTGCGCCGTGACGTAGGTGACCACGTCGATCTTGTCGTCCGTGCCGAGCTGGGTGAGGAAGCCGATGTTCTCGGAGTAGGGAATGGTGTTGGCGAAGCTCTGGGCGAAGTTGGCGTAGCTCGGAAACTCCAGGATCCGCGCCTGCTTGAACTGATAGGGCGAGAACCGTTCGCCGAACAGCGTCAGGCTGGCCTTCATGGCCGCCAGCATGCGGGCCACGTTGTAGGCATGCCCGGGGTGGTAGTACACGGCCAGGTCCACCTCGCCCAACTTGTCGTGCTGCACGGCATAGCGGGCCGACTGGATCGAGAAGAAGTGGTAGATGGGCGCATCGGTCCTGAAGCGCACCGTGCGGCGGCCGCCCTGCACCGTGTCGCTGACCGTGGTGCCCGGGGCGACGGGCGTCTGGTCGGCCTCGGTGGTGACGGTGATGTCGGCATCGACCCAGCCGCTGTCGCGGCGGAAGCCGTCGAAAGCGCGGGCCGATTCATCTTCCAGGGTGGGCGGCCGCAGGTCCGCCGGCAGGCCGTACTTGCGGCGCTTGGCACGGTCCTTCAGGAAGCCGTCGCGCGAGACACCCAGCGTGGGCGCGATCTCGCTGTTGTCGATGAAGCTGCCGTTGGCCACGATGCGCGTCAGCGGGTTGCCGTTGGGAAAGCCCCGCTCCTGCAGCGTGGTCTTGAAACGCAGTTCGCGCACCTCGCCCGGTTGCAATGCCGGCTGCAGGCGGTAGATGCGATAGGGCAAGCGCGTGTACGCCTTCTCCAGCACGGCGCCGGCCAGCACCACCTCGTCCAGCGTCATGCGCTCGGACCAGGCCAGGTCCAGCCGGTCGATGGGCTGCGCGCTGCGGTTCTGGATGCGGTAGCTGCCCTGGGTCACGGCGCGGGCTTCCTGCGGATAGAGCTGCACGTCCAGACGCACCGCGCTGATGCGGGGCAGCGGCAGCTTCTCGAACGGGAGCAGCTCGCGCTCGGCATCGGCCAGCAGGGCGTCGTGCGCGGGCTCCGGCAGGTAGGTGTTCAGGACGTTGGTGTTGTAGTAGATGAAGGCACCGCTGGCCCCGGCGGTGGCCAGCGCGCCCACGCCAAGGGCCAGCGCCGGCCCGCGCAGGCGGCGGCGCAGCTGCGCCGCTCGCGGGCGCAGCGCCGTGGTGGCACCCCGCCGCCACAGGCCGTAGGACAGCACCGCGAGCACCACCGCGACGGCGCTCCAGTACACCTGGAACCAGGCGTGGCCGATCCAGAAGCGGCCCATGCCGTTCATGTCCGACAGCGGAACCCCGGGTGCGCCGCCGTAGTTGTAGAGGTTGTGCTCGAAGCCCGCGGACGACAGCGCCACGGCGGCCACGAGGTAGACCAGCATCACGCCCCAGCCGATGAACTTCTGCGGTACCAGCACCTGCACGAAGACCGACAGCACCGCCAGGTGCAGCGAGAGGACCAGCGTGGGCAGCGCAAACCACAGCAGGTAGGCGCCGGGCTCCAGGTGGGTGTAGCCCTTGGCCAGTTGCACCCCCATGCCGGCGATCACGGCCACCAGCACGCTGGCCACCAGCACGCCGGTGATGGCCGCGATCTTGGGCACCAGGTGCGCCCAGTCGGGCGCCGCGGTGGCGTCGATGATCTCGTGCACGCGGCGCTCGCGGTCGCGCCAGACCAGCTCGCCGCCGTAGTAGATGGCGATGATGATGGGCATCAGCGTGAAGGAACCCTGCAGCGCCTCCACCATGAGCCGCGTCACCGGGTAGGGCGAGCTGCCATAGATCTCGCCGATGAGGAAGGCCCCGGCGCCGGCATTGAGCACGCCGATGCCCAGCAGCACGAAGAAGGCAGGACTGCGGAAGATGAAGCCCATGTCGAAGCGCGCCAGCGCGCCGAACTGCGCCCAGCGCGTGGCGGCATCGGCCCGCGGGCCCGGCAGCGGCCCGCTGCGAGGGGTGGCGGCGGCCTCGGGCGCTGCCGGCTTGGCCGCTGTGCCGCTACCGCGGCTGGCGTGGTCGAAGCGCCACCAGGCCAGGCCGTACAGCAGCGCGGCCAGGCCGATCCACAGCGCGCGGTTGGCCAGCAACAGGCCCCCCAGTTCGGGCAGGCGGGTGTTGCGGTCGCTGGCGGTCCAGTACTTGGTGGCGATGGACAGGGCGGACAGGCCGAAGGGATCGGTGAGCGCCGACAGCGTGTCGCGGTTGACGTCGCGCAGCATGCCGCGGGTGACGAAGTACAGCACCAGCAGGGCCACCGCGCCGACGTAGGTCCACATCATCGAGCGCGTGGCCGTGGCCAGCGCGAAGAAGGCCGCCGACGTGATCAGCAGCGTGGGCAGGCCGAAGACGAACAGCGCATAGAGGTAGTGGCCCGGCTGGAAGGGCCCGATCTTCTCGGCGTCCAGCCAGGGCATGAAGGAGCCGACGGCGATCGCCAGGGGCACCGCGGCCAGCACCAGCAGGGCCGCCGCCACCGCCCCGGCGAAGCGGCCGCCGAGGTAGGCGCCCTTGCCTAGGCGGGTGCTGCGCAGGATGGGCGCGAAACCGGTCTCGTCGTCGCGGATCACGGCGCCGGCCACCATTGCCACGACGATGAACACCGCGAAGACGCTCATGATGCCCAGCGTCTGGATGATCGCGAAGGGGCCGTTGATGTTGACGTTGCCGCGGCTGCCGATCTGGATGGTGTCCACCGTGGTGGCGCCGAAGGCCAGCAGGAAGAAGATCACGCAGCCGACCCAGAAGACGGGGCTCTTGAGCTGGTAGCGCCACTCGAAGGCGGCCACGGGGGCGAACTGCGCGGCGGACATGTTCAAGCCACCTTGCGCACGGTGCCCGCGGCCGCCGGCTGTGCCGCGCGGTGCTGGTGCAGGGTGGCGAAGTACACGTCCTCGAGCCCCGGCTCCACGGCTGCAAAGCCCACGGCGGGGCAGGCCTCGGCCAGCACGCGGATGACGGTGCGGCCGCCGCGCAGCCGGGTGGCGATCACGCTGTGCCGCTGCCGGGCGGCATCGAGCTCGTGCTTGTCGATGCTGGCCTGCCAGGTCCGGCCGGCCAGCGCCGCGATCAGCTCGGTGGGCGTGCCGGCCTTCACGATGCGGCCTTCCACCAGGATGGCCATGCGCGGGCAGAGATCGGTCACGTCGTCCACGATGTGGGTGGACAGGATCACCACCACGTTCTCGCCGATCTCGGACAGCAGGTTGTTGAAGCGGTTGCGCTCCTCGGGGTCCAGGCCCGCCGTGGGCTCGTCGACGATGATCAGCCGCGGGTTGCCGATCAGAGCCTGCGCGATGCCGAAGCGCTGGCGCATGCCGCCCGAGAACCCGGCGATGGCCTTCTTGCGCACGTCCCACAGGTTGACCTGGCGCAGCAGCGCTTCCACGGTCTCGCGCCGCTCGCCGCGACCGGCCACGCCCTTGAGCACGGCCAGGTGGTCCAGCATGTCCTGCGCCGAGACGCGCGGCACCACGCCGAAGTCCTGGGGCAGGTAGCCCAGCGTGGCACGCAGCGCCTCGGGGTCCTTCAGCACGTCGATGTCGCCGAAGCGGATGCTGCCTCTGCCCGGCACCTGGAGCGTGGCCAGGCAGCGCATCAGGGTGGACTTGCCCGCACCGTTGGGCCCCAGCAGGCCGAACATGCCGGCCGGAATGTCCAGGCTCACCGCGTCGAGCGCGCGGGTGCCATTGGGGTAGACATGGGACAGGTCCTGGATCTGCAGCATGGGGTGCGCCTCGGGCTGCGCGGACAAAACGCCGCGTCGGGGCCGGACTGTAGGGGCGGCCTGTGGATGGGACAGACGAGCTGCGATGAAAGGCCGCCGGGAGACGACGGACTGCAGCCGCGCGCGATCACCGTGGGGTGTGCAGATCGATGCGCAGCACGCCGTCGTTCTGCTCCAGCCGAAGCTTGCCCAGCACGTCCATGCCCAGCAGCGGCGCGGCCAGGTCGGGCAGCGCCGCCAGGCGCAGCCGGTCGGCGCGCAGGCCCCCGCGCAGTTCGAGGTCGGCCACCACCACGCTGCCGTTGACCGTGCCGCCAGCCGTGCTGGAGCGCATCGAGCCGACCGGTTTCAGCCCGAGTTCGCGGGCCAGGGCCGTGGGGATGGCCGTGCCGGTGGCGCCGGTGTCGACCAGGAACTCGACCTCGCGCCCGGCGATGCGCCCGGGCCAGTGGTAGTGGCCATCGGCACCGCGGCGGATCTCCAGCGTGCCGCCGTCGACCACCAGCTGCATGGCGGCCTGCCGCGCCTGGAGGGCCTGCACGCCCAGGAACACCGCCACCGCCACCAACAGCCAGACGGTGGTGTGCTTGAGCCAGCCCGGCAGGTCGGTCACGTCAGGGGGCGGGCCCGTCCGCCGGCAGGGGCACCGAGGACATCACCCGCTGTTCGATGGCGCCGAAGACGCTCTGCCCGTCCTCGCCCAGCATCTCGATGCGGATGGTGTCGCCAAAGCGCATGAAGGGCGTCTGGGGCGCGCCGGTCTGGATCATCTCGATGGCACGCTTCTCGGCCACGCAGCTGACCCCGCGGCTCCAATCCTTGTTGCTGACGGTGCCGCTGCCGAAGATGGTGCCGGCGCGCAGCCGGCGGGTGCGTGCCACGTGGGCGATGAGCTGCCCGAAGTGAAAGGCCATCTCCGGCCCCGCTTCGGTCAGGCCCGCGCGCTGGCCGTTCCAGCGGCTTTCCAGCCACAGGTGCAGGCGCCCGCCGCGCCAGGCCGTGCCCAGTTCGTCGGGCGTCACGGCCACCGGGCTGAAGGCCGTGGCCGGCTTGCCCTGGACGAAGCCGAAACCCTTGGCCATCTCGGCGGGGATCAGGTTGCGCAGGCTCCAGTCGTTGGCCAGCATCAGCAGGCGCACGCTGTCCAGCGCGGCGTCAGGGCCGGCGCCCAGGGGCACGTCGCCCGTGACCACCGCCACCTCCGACTCGAAGTCGATGCCCCAGTCGGTGCTGGCGAACAGCGCGTCGTCGCAGGGGCCCTGCAGGTCGTCGCTGCCGCCCTGGTAGATGAGGGGGTCCTCGAAGAAGCTGGCCGGCATCTCGGCCCCGCGGGCCCGCCGCACGAGTTCCACGTGGTTCAGATAGGCCGAGGCGTCCAGCCATTGGTAGGCCCGCGGCAGCGGTGCCATGCAGCGGTGCGGATCGAAGGCAAAGGCGTGCCGCGCCTTGCCGCCGTTGAGCGTGGCGTAAAGGTCCTCCAGCTGCGGCGAGACGAAGTTCCAGTCGTCCAGCACCTGCTGCAGGGTGCTGGCGATCCCGCTGGTGTGGTGGGCCTGGGTCAGGTCACGCGACACGACGGCCAGCTGGCCATCGCGGGAGCCGTCCTTGAGGGTGGCAAGCTTCATGGGGGGATGGGGCGGAGCCCAGGGCACAAATCGTGGAAGTGCAGCTATTGTGGGGGTCCCACCCCCGACACCCCGCCCCCGCCTTGCCCATGCCGTACCAGCCGATGCCCGCTGCACGAGCACCGCAGCGCCGCGCACTGGCGGCCTGGAGCCTGGCGGTGCTCACGGCCCACGTGATGGTGATGGCGGCCTGGCTGCGGGCCAGCAACGCCGGGGGGCCGCCCGCGGCAGCCCGGGCCGTGCGCCTGCGTCTGATCGCGGAACCGCCTGCCAGCCCCGCGCTGCCCGCCCCCGGGGCCGGGCCGCAGGTGCTGGGGGCAATCAGGCGCGCGACCCCGCCCGCTGCACCCAGGGCACGTGGCGCCGCCCATGGACAACCGCAGGCACCCGGGCCCGCGGAGGCGGCACCCCCTTCGGCCACCGCCGGCGAAACGCCATTGCCGGTGTACGCCACGGTGCTGCCCCCGCCCGTGCAGCTGCGCTACACACTGCGCCGTGGCGATGCGCTGAGCGACGCTGAGTTGTCGTGGCAGCCCGAACCCGGCCGCTATACCTTGAACTGGCGGGGTTCGGCCATCGACGGGCAACCGATGGGGCGGGCCAGCCAGGGCAGCCTGGAGGAGCACGGCATCGAACCCGAGCGCTATGCCGAAAGCCGCCGCGGGCGTGAACAGCGGGCGGTGAACTTCCAGCGCGAAGCCGGCCTCATCAGTTTCAGCGGCGCGCAGCGGCGGGTGGCGCTGGTGGCCGGCGCCCAGGACCGCCTGAGCTGGATGCTGCAACTGGCGGGCGTGATGGCGGCCGACCCCACCCTGGGGGCACCCGGACGCGGGGTGTCGATGCTGGTGGCAGGTCCGCGCGGCGAAGCCGATGTGTGGCTGTTCAGCGTGGTGGCCTTGGAGCCCGGCGTGGCCGACGCCGGGCTCCAGGAGGGCCCCCTGCTGCACCTTCGCCGCGAAGCGCTGCGGCCCTACGACACCCAGGTGGACGTCTGGCTGGACCCCGCGCGCCACCACCTGCCGGCGCGCGTGCGGATGCGCACCCACCCCGATGGCGCCACCGCCGAACTCACCCTGCACACACTGGCTGCAATCCCCTGAGTCAGGCGTGGTTGAAATCACGGACGCAGGGCCCACCTGAACGGACTGGAGGGTTCCGATGCAGATGCTTTACAACTCCGACAGCTACGTGGTGGTGCAATTCGACGTGCCGGGCGGCGATGCAGGCCCCGGTGCCGCGCGCGGTGGTTTTGATATCGTGGACAAGTTCGCCCGCAGGGAAGTGTTCCTCGAAGGGGCGCTGGCCGAGCGTTTCCGCCGCGGAGTGGCCGAACTTGCCGAACAGAATCCACAGGGCGCGAGCCCCGAGGACCTGGACGACTACATCGCAACTTTTACCGTCCTGGCGCCACATCCACTGGTGCAGCACTAGGCCGTGCAGCGCGGGGCTTGCCGGAGGCGACGCCCTGCGACAAGATGGCCGCCTGATGGGCATGTGCGCAGGTGGCGACCAATTTGGCTAAAGCCGCGACAGGGGTGGTGTCTGGTGCTTCGCGCGGGTCTGCGGACGGGCGCGGCGTTCTCTCGCCAGGCTTGGCGCAGGCCCCGGTGCTGGACGTGCTGTGTTCGCACTTCGTCCTGACGCTCACGCTGCGCCAGGCGGGGCGCTTCAACCTGCGGCGCGACTGGAACAGCCTGCTGTCCCTGGTGGGCCGCCACCTCGTGTGGCCCGTGCCCGTGCTCGGCCGCCTGCGGGCGTTCCTGAACCACCGCTGCAAGGGCAACCCGCAATGGAAGGCGCACGAGGCGCTGGACGACGCAGCATTCATCGAGCGCCACGGCCCCTGGCGCGGGCCCTACGAAGAAGGCACGCTCTTCTTCTACATCGATGAATACATCAAGGACGCGCCGAAAGACCTGCTGACCACCCTGGCCAGCACCTGCGACTGGCTGTCTCGCCGGCTGAAGAAGGAGTCGACGCTCGTCCAGAAGAACATCGACGCGCTGGCGGGGCTGCTGCAACTCAACCCCGCCGAGCGCGCGTTGCTGCTGTACGGCACGTTGGCGCGTTACCAGCGCGACCTGCGCGGGCTGCTGGTGGAGTTCAAGGTCAGCAACGCGCAGGAAGCCTATGCCGTGCTGGCGGCCGTGGCCGGCGTGGAGGCCAGCGAGGTGGCCGAGGCCATGCGCGCAGGGTCGCGCCTGGAGCGCATCGGGATGATCGAGAACCTGATCTCCGAGCAGAACATCACCGACCTGGCAGATCTGATGAAGGTCAGCGAACAGCTCCCGCCGGTGCTCATGCGCGAATACCGGGCACCGGGCGAGCTGATGGCCGTGTTCACCCGGCCCGCCCGTCCCAGCGAACTGGGCCTGGGCGACTTCGCCTTCGTCGAGGCCGATGCAGCCGTGCTCACGGCCCTGCTGAAGCACGCGGCCATCCGGCGCGAAGCCGGCGTGAACGTGCTCCTGTACGGCCCGCCCGGCACCGGAAAAACCGAACTGGCCAAGGTCTGCGCCACGGCCGCGGGCCTGCAGCTGTATGAAGTGGAATACGCCGATCGCGACGGCAACAGCCTGTCGGGCCGCGACCGCTACCGCAGCCTGCAGATCAGCCAGGTGTTCCTGAAGGGCAGCGCCGAAGTGGCCCTGCTCTTCGACGAGGTGGAAGACGTGTTCCCGCCCATCAGCAGCGAGGCCGCGCAGATCATCGCCCGCATGGACAGCGCCGATGCGGCGCCCAGCAGCAGCGTCAGCGGCAAGGCATGGGTCAACCAGATCCTGGAGACCAACCCCGTGCCCGTGATCTGGGTCACGAACCGGATCGAGCAGATCGACCCGGCCTTTCGTCGCCGCTTCCAGTACCACTTGCGGCTGCTCAGTCCGCCGCCCGGGGCCCGTGAGGGCCTGGTGGCCCGAGCCCTCGCGGGCGCGGCGGTGGGCCACGGTTTCGCCTCGCGCCTGGCCGAGCGTCGGGGCCTCACGCCGGCGCAGATCCGCACCGCCGTGCGTTTTGCCAACCTGGCGCAGGCGGGAACCGCCGACGCACCGGCCTTCGAAGCGCTGATCGAACGCCAGCTGGCCAACGCCGACCAGGCCCTGGGGCAGACGCCGACCGAGCGCGGCGCCCGGCCCGTCGTGACCTCCTATGACCTGGGCCTGCTCAACGTCGAATCGCGCTTCGAGATTCCACGCATCGTTCAGGCGCTGGCCCGCCGCGGCCATGGCAGCCTGTGCTTCCATGGCCCGCCCGGCACCGGCAAGACCGCACTGGCCGAGCACATCGCGCAGACCCTTCACAAGCCGCTGATGGTGCGCCAGACCAGCGACATCGCCAGCAAGTACGTGGGCGAGACCGAACAGAACATGGCCCGCATGTTCGAAGAGGCGGGCAACGAGAGCGCCGTGCTGCTGCTGGACGAGGCCGACAGCTTCCTGCGCAGCCGCCGCATGGCCGAGCGCCACTACGAGGTCACCGAGGTCAATGAAATGCTGCAGGGCATGGAGCGCTTTGCGGGCATCTTCATCTGCACCACCAACCTCTTCGAGGACCTGGACGAGGCCGCCTTGCGGCGCTTCACCTTCAAGATCCGCTTCCATCCGCTGACGCGCGAGCAGCGCGTGCGAATGTTCACGGCCGAGGCGCTTTCCGGCGACGAGGCCGCGCTCACGGCAGAGCAGAATGCGCGCCTCCTGGAGTTGGACCAGCTGGTGCCGGGCGACTTCGCCGCGGTCAATCGGCAGGCCGACATCCTCGGCGCCGCACTGACACCCGACGAATTCCTGTGCCAGCTCGAAGGCGAGCACCGTGTGAAACCCGAGGTGCGCCAGCGGCGCGGCATCGGATTCCAGCACCCGCCGCGCTGAGGGCAGCCTCAAGCACCACGGCCATCGGTCGATAAGTTCAACCATGGGGATTCATTCCGAATACGCCGCGCTGTTGTCCAATCCCGACCTGCTGGTCTGGATCCTGGCGGCCTGCGTGGGCGTGATCGCCGTCCTTGCGGTCATGCACTGGCGAGCTTCGCGCCGCCTGCGCTCCCGCTTGAAGGCTGCGAAATCGGAAATCGGCGTGCTCCGGGCCCGCGACGCGCTGACCGGCCTGATGGCCCGCTCCGAATTCGAGTTGGCGCTGGACGAGGCGGTGCTGGCCTGCGACCGCGGCGCAAGGCCGCTGGCCGTGCTGTGCATCGGGCTGGACAACTTCCGCCCCCTGAACGACGGCTATGGCCACCGCGTGGGCGACGCCGTGCTGGTGGAAGTGGCCCGGCGCCTGAGCCGCATCACGCTGGGCAAGCCCCAGGTCTCGCGCCTGGGTGGTGATGAATTCGGCATGCTGGTGGCCTCTGACATGGACGAGGCCTGCCACATCGCCACGGCCACGCTGGACACCCTGCAGCGGCCCTACGCGGTGGAGAACCTGGACCTGCGGCTGACCGCCTCGGTGGGCATTGCCGTCTATCCCGACCACGGCTCGCGACCGCGCCTGATGGGCCACGCCGCACTGGCCATGCGTTCGGTCAAGCTGGGCGGGGGCGCGGCCTACACCCAGTTCGCACCGGCCATGGCCGTGGACATGCGCGAGCAGGCCGAACTGCTGCAGGCCTTGCGGCAGGCCGTCGAACGCGGCCAACTGCAGCTCTACTACCAGCCCAAGGTCGACGCGCACACCCTGCAGGTGACCGCCGCGGAGGCCTTGCTGCGCTGGCAGCATCCCAAGTTGGGCATGGTGCTGCCGGCGGTGTTCGTGCCGCTGGCCGAGCGGCAGGGCCTGATGACCTCCATCGGTCGCTGGGTCATCGAGGAAGCCTGCCGGCAGGCCTCGGTCTGGCGCGAGCAGGGACTGCGCATGCGCGTGGCGATCAACCTCTCGGCGCACCAGTTGCGCGAGGACGACCTGGTCGACCATATCGCGAGGGCCCTGCGCCGCCACAACATCCCGCCGGGCCGCCTGACCTGCGAGATCACCGAGACCGTGGCCATGGAAGACACGCGCGTCACGCGCACGGCCATCGAGCAGCTGCGCCGCGCGGGTCTGCACGTGTCCATCGACGACTTCGGCACGGGGCACTCGAGCCTGGCCACGCTGCGCAGGTTGCCCGCAGCCGAACTGAAGATCGACCGCGCCTTCGTCACCGACTTGTCCAGCGGCGACAGCGCCCGCTCCATCGTCCAGGCCATCGTGCAGATGGCCCACACGCTGGGCCTGCGGGTGGTGGCCGAGGGCGTGGAGACCGAAGCGCAACGCGATGAGCTCGTCTCGCTGGGCTGCGACGAGCTGCAAGGCTACCTGTTCGCACGGCCGATGACGCCGGCGGCGCTGGCCTTGTGGGCGGCCGACGACGAGGAAGCGAGCTGCGAAACCGGCATGTTCCGGCCCTCGCTGTTCGAACCCACCCTGCCGGCGGAGCTGTAATTCCGCCCCACGCGGCTCCGGGGGCCGCGGCTGGTGCCCGGTGGCCGGGCAGTGCGATGATCCCCGGCTGGACGCTCCCGGCCTGCCGATGAACGACGAAGCCACCTCTTCCTTTGGATCGACGCTGCTGTTCTGGGGCCTGGCCTGGGCGGTGGCGGCGCTGGCCCTGCATGTCGTGCTGGGCTGGTCGCGGCGCGGCGCGCGCAGCGCGGGCTGGCGCAGCCGCGCCCTGGCGCTGGGTCTGGCCGGCACCACGCTGGGCAGCGCGGTGTGCGCCACCGCCGTGCTCTCGCTGACCGGCGAATCCCTGGCCTTTGCGCTCGGCTGGAAAGCCTCCACGGCCTTGCAGCTGTGGCTGCTGGCCATGGCCGCCGGGGTGCCCGTGGCGATGGCGCTGACGTGGGCGCGCCGCTGGTGGATGCAGCCGTTCACGGCGGCCCTGCTGGCCGTGCTGGCTTCAGGGGTGCTGATGGGGTGGATCCAAGCCGCGGGCCTGCGGCCGGGCGTGCACTGGCGGCTGGAGTTCGTCGTCGCAGCCTGCGCCCTGATGACCCCGGGCTTCATGGGTGCGCTGTGGATGGCCTTCGGCGGCACCGCCTACGACGCCGAACGGCGCACGGCCTGGATGCTGGGCGCCTCGGGCGTCTTCGGCCTGACCCTGGTGGGCGGCTCGCAAGTGGTGATGGCCTCGGCGGGCCTGCTGGGCCAGGCGTCCTCGTCCTACCTCGGTGAGGTGCCTTCCTCGGTACTGAGCCTGGTGTGCGGCGCACTGATGCCGCTGCTGTTGGCGGGGATGGTCATCGACCTGGCGCTGCGGCGGCGCCAGCGCGGCAGCGCCAGCCAGGGCAGCGTCGCCACGCACCACCGGCGGCGCCGGCGGCACCGCATCACGGGCCTCTAGCCCGCACACCGGCCGTTGCGCACCTGCCCTTCATACAATGCGGCCATGAACGCCAACACCCAGGCCTACACCCGCGGCGCAGGCCTTGCCGACGTCCTGCAACAGCGCATCGCCATCATCGACGGTGCGATGGGCACGATGATCCAGCGCTACAAGCTCACCGAAGCCGACTTCCGCAGCGAGCGCTTTGCGGAGCATCCGAAGGATCTGCGCGGCAACAACGACCTGCTGGTGCTCACCCGCCCCGACGTCATCCGCGAGATCCACGAGCAGTATCTGGCCGCCGGCGCGGACCTGATCGAGACCAACACCTTTGGCGCCACCTCCATCGCTCAGGAGGATTACGCGCTCGGCCACATCGCCCGCGAGATGAACGTGGCGGCCGCGCGCATCGCGCGCCAGGCCGCCGACGCCCACGCCACGCCCGACAAGCCGCGTTTCGTGGCCGGCGCACTCGGCCCGACTCCCCGTACGGCCAGCATCAGCCCCGACGTGAACGACCCGGGCGCCCGCAACACCAGCTTCGACGAACTGCGCCAGGCCTACCGCGAGCAAGCCGAGGGCTTGCTGGAAGGTGGCTGCGACCTGTTCCTGGTCGAGACCATCTTCGACACGCTCAACGCCAAGGCGGCCATCTTCGCCCTGGACGAGTTGATGGAAGACACCGGGCAGCACCTGCCGGTGATCATCTCGGGCACCGTGACCGACGCCTCGGGCCGCATCCTCTCGGGGCAGACCGTGGCGGCGTTCTGGCATTCGGTGCGGCACGCGCGGCCACTGGCCATCGGCCTGAACTGCGCGCTGGGCGCGGCCGTCATGCGGCCCTACATCGAAGAGCTCTCAAAGGTGGCGGGCGACACCTATGTCAGCTGCTACCCGAACGCCGGCCTGCCCAACCCCATGAGCGAGACCGGCTTCGACGAGACGCCGGCCGTCACCGGTTCGCTGATGGAAGAGTTCGCACGGTCCGGGTTCCTGAACATCGCGGGCGGCTGCTGCGGTACGACCCCTGAGCACATCGCCGAGATCGCACGGCGCGTGGGCGCCTTCAGGCCGCGCACGCGGCACGACCCGCTCTTCACGCCACTTCTGGCGGCCTGAGCGGGCCGCCGCCCGCACACGGGCCCTAGATCTCGATCTTCGTCCCCAGCTCCACGATCCGGTTCGTGGGCAGGTTCAGGAAGTCCGCCGCCGCCGCCGCGTTGCGGTGCATGCCGGCGAAGAGCTTCTCGCGCCACATCGCCATGCCGCCGCCGAAGGTGGGGATGACGGTGTCGCGGCTGAGGAAGTAGCTGGTTTCCATGTCGTCGAGCTGCACGCCGCGGCCGGTGAGCAGCTTCAAGGCCTCGGGCACGTCGGGGTCGTTCTTGAAACCGAAGTGCAGGATCACCTGCCAGCAATCGTGGCCCAGCGGCTCGATCTGGCAGCGGCGGTCGAAGCCGATCCAAGGCACCTCGTGCAGCTGCACGCTGACGAAGAGGTTGTGCTCGTGCAGCACCTTGTTGTGCTTGAGGTTGTGCAGCAGCGCATAGGGTGTGGCGCCGGCCTCGGCGCTCAGGAAAACCGCCGTGCCCGGCACGCGCAGCGGCGGGCTGATGAAGACCGATTCGAGGAATTCATGCAGCGGTATCGATTCCTCGTGCATGCGCTCGGCCATCAGGGCGCGGCCGCGCTTCCAGGTGATCATCAACGTGAACATGGCCACGCCGATGACCAGCGGGAACCAGCCGCCTTCCAGCACCTTGACCGCATTGGCGGCGAAGAAGGTGATGTCCACCAGGAAGAAGAAGCCGGTGGCCGCCACGCACAACGACAGCGGCACGCCGAAGGCCCAGCGCACGACGAAGAAGGTCATGACGGTGGTGATGGTCATGTCGATGGTGACCGCAATGCCGTAGGCCGAGGCCAGGGCACTGCTGGAGCCGAAGGTCACCACCGCGAAGATCACGAAGCCGTAGAGCGCCCAGTTGACGAAGGGCACGTAGATCTGCCCGGACTCGCGCACGTTGGTGTGCAGGATGCGAAGCCGCGGCAGGTAGCCCAGCTGGATGGCCTGCTTGGTGACCGAGAAGGCGGCCGTGATCAGGGCCTGGGACGCGATCACCGTGGCCAGCGTGGCCAGCACGATGAGGGGCAGCAAGGCCCAGTCGGGCGCCATCTCGAAGAAGGGGTTGCCCACGTTGCCGGGGTGGTGCAGCAGCATCGCGCCCTGGCCGAAATAGTTGAGGGCCAGCGCAGGCATCACCACGCCGAACCAGGCCAGCCGCACCGGTTGCTTGCCGAAGTGCCCGAGATCGGCATACAGCGCCTCGGCCCCCGTGACGCACAGCACCACCGAACCCAGCGCCACGAAGGCCACGTGCGGCTGGCCCACCATGAAGGCCAGTGCATGGTGGGGCGACAACGCCACCAGCACCTGGGGATGCTCGACGATGTGCGGCAGGCCCAGCACCGCGAGCGCCACGAACCACGCCAGCGTGACCGGGCCGAAGAACCGGCCGACCGCCGCAGTGCCAAAGCGCTGTGCGGCAAACAGGACCGTCAGCACCGCCAGCGTGACGGGCACGACGAAGCGGTGCAGGCCGGGAGCCACCACCTCCAGGCCTTCCACCGCCGAGAGCACCGAAATGGCCGGCGTGATGACGCCGTCGCCGAAGAAGATGGCCGTGCCGAAGATGCCCAGCATCAGCAGCCGTGCGCGAAGCAACGGCTTGTCTTTCACGGCCTGGGAGGCCAGGGCCAACATGGCGATCAGACCCCCCTCGCCATGGTTGTCCGCACGCAGGATCAGCACCACGTACTTGACCGACACCACCACGGTGAGCGTCCAGAACACCAGCGAGAGGATGCCCAGGACGTTGTCGGGCGTGAGCGGTACGCGGCCTTGCGCGAAGACTTCCTTCAGTGCGTACAGCGGGCTGGTACCGATGTCGCCATAGACCACGCCGATCGCCGCCAGCGTGAGCGCCGCGAGCGCACCAGGGGACGAAGGAGTGCGGTTTGCGCTCATGAAGGGGCGAGGGAGCCGATTCTGCATCGGCCGGCTGGCGACCCGTCGCGCCCTTGGCCCGCCAGACGCGAACTAGTCGTAGTTCTCGGCTTCCGGGTCCGTGGCTTCCAGCTCGTAGGCCGCAGCCAGCATGGCCAGCCGTCCGATGACGCCGTACATGTAGAAGCGGTTGGGTGCGCTGGCGCCCGGCTTGGCCCCGGGCTTGGGAAGCTGGCTGTTGCCGGCAAAGGCGAGCGGGACGTAGCGCGAGCCCGGGGCGCAGAGGTTCTCGTCCACGCCGCGTTCGGCATGCACGCGGTAGAAGCCCCCCACCACATAGCGGTCGATCATCACCACCACGGGTTCTGCCACGGCGTCGTTGATGCGCTCGAAGGTGGGCACGCCTTCCTGGATCATCACCTCGGTCAGGGCCTGGTCCTCGCGCACGAGCCCGATGCGGCCGCGCGCCAGACGCTCGGGGTCGTCGAGCTCGCGCACGTCGCGCACGGTGAGGATGCCCACGCCGTTGGCGTTGTCGGCCTTGACCACGACGAAGGGCCGCTCGTTGATGCCGTATTCCTTGTACTTGCGTCGCACCTTGGCCAGCATGGCCTCGACGTTGCTGCGCACGCAGTCCAGGCCGCCGGCGGCCTCGAAATCGATCTTGCCGCAGTGGGCGTGCATGGGGTTGATCAGCCACGGGTCCATGCCCAGCAGCTTGGCGAACTTCTTGGCCACCTCCTCGTAACTGACGAAGTGCCGGCTCTTGCGCCGCAGGCTCCAGCCGGCGTGCAGCGGCGGCAACAGGTACTGCTCATGCAGGTGCTCCAGCACCCGGGGCAGGCCGTCCGAGAGGTCGTTGTTGAGCAGGATCGTGCATTCCGAAATCGTATAAAGG
>CAIJPE010000148.1 GCA_903822435.1 uncultured beta proteobacterium
GAGGGCGTCGAGAATCTCAATCGGTTGACGGTGCGGATCCGTCACGGTGACCTGGACCCCAACGTCCTCGGGGCCTCGTTCCGGCCTTCGTTCCAGGGGCCCATCCACGATGGTGGCGTGCGGATCGACCTCGCGCGGCGCGATGGGACCTACCCTGGCTTCACCCTCCTGCGTCCGCCCACGGCAGGGGACGCGACCACAAGCCGCCCAGGATGGCCCCGAGGAAGTTGCCCAGCCCGCCCAGGATGGCGGCAGAAAATCCGATGACGCCCAGCAGCAGCCCGATGCCGAAGTTGGTCTCGTTGTAGTACAGGCCGTTCATCACGCCCGCCATGGCCGCCAGCGCGGATCCCAGTCCGAAGGTGACCAGCACCACCCGCTGAAAGTCGATGCCCATCACCCGGGCCGTTTCGCCGTCCTGCGCCACGGCGCGGATGGCCAGCCCCAGCCGGGTGCGCGTGATCAGCAGATGCACCCCGACGATGGTGGCCAGGCCGGCAGCCAGCAGCAGCACGCTGTCGGCCCTCACGGCCAGGCCACCCACCTGCCATTCACCGGCTGGCAGCAGCCGCGGGAAAGGCTTGGGGTTGGACCCGTTGGGATAGAACAGGCGCACCGATTCGCGCAGCGCCAGGCCGAACATCAACGTGACCAGCAGGGTGTTCAGGGACGGGGCGTTCTTCAACGGCAGCACGAGGTAGCGCGCCACCAGCGCGCCCGTGGTGGCCGTGATGGCCAGGGCGGCCAGCAGCATCAACGCCAGTTGCGCGGCCGGGTGCGTGATGCCCAGCGCGGCCGTGCCTGCATAGGTGGCCAGCGCCGTGAAGCCGCCCAGCATCAGCACGTCGCCGTGGCTGAACTGGATGACGTCCAGCACGCCGAAGAAGAGGGTGAAGCCTACCGCCACCATGGCGTAGATCACCCCCAGCATCAGCGCATTGACGACGTACTGGCTGAAGACCTCGATCGGCATCCGGCGCTCACTGCCCCGGCAGCTTGCGCTTCTTGCTGGCGTACTCGCTGCTCTCCCACAGCACCCACTTGCCGTCTTGCACCACGTACTTGCTGATCAGCGGCACGATGTTCTGGCGGTGGTCGTCGAAGGTGACCTTGCCGATGATGGTGTCGGCGTCCTTGGTGGCGTTGAGTGCGGCACGAACCTTCTTGCGATCGGGTCCGACCTTCTCGATGGCATCCATGATCAGCGTGGCCGCGGCAAAGGCGAAGGGCCCGTAGGCTTCGGCCGGCTCGGGGTACTTGGCCAGGTTGTACTTGGCGATGAAGTTCAGGCCGCCGGGCAGTTGCTCCCAGGGGGCGCCTTCGATGAAACTCAGGCTCCCTTCGGCCAGTTCCTTGCCCAGGCCGTCGTGGAAGGCTGCGCTCTTGATGCCCGAGGTGCCCTCGAAGACGGCCTTGATGCCCAGCTTGTCCATCTGGCTGCGGATGCGAATGCCGATGGGCGTGAGCCCGCCGAAGTACACCACGTCGGGCTTGAGCTCCTTCACCTTGGTGAGTTCTGCGGTGAAGTCCTGCTGGTCGGCCGTGACGCCGAAGGTGCCGACGATCTGGCCGCCTGCTTTGGCCAGGTACTGGCTGAAGTACTTGTTGTGGCCTTTGCCGTAGTCGGTGGTGTCGTGGATGACGACCCAGCGCTTGTAGCCCAGGCCGGTCATGAACTTGGAAGCCACCTCGTTCTGGTTGATCATCGTGCCGTTGACGCGGTTGATCTCGGCATAGTCGTTGCCGTAGGTGATCTCGGGCAGCACCGCGCCCCACACCACCACGGGCATGCCGAATCGGTGGTAGACGTCGGTGGTGCTCATGGCCACCGCCGAGCAGTAGTGGGCCACGCCTGCCACGATGCTGTTGTCGGCAGCGGCCTTGGTGGCCACCTGCACGCCCACGTTGGGCTTGCACTCGTCGTCCAGCACCACCAGTTCGTACTTGTAACGGGCCTTGGGATCTTCGTTGCGCAGCTTCACGGCGAGGTCGGCCGAGTTGCGGCCGCCGATGCCGTTGGCCGCCACGCCGCCCGTCAACGGGCCGATGAAGGCGATCTTCACGGTGTCCTTGGCGTGGGCGGCGCCGGCCAGCAGCAGGGCGGCCGCCAGGGCAAGGCCCAAGGGGCCGGTGCGCAGGGCTTGAAGGTACTTCGGGCTCATGGCGGATTCCTGGAGGGAGTGGGCGTGGGGTCGGGTCGGTTGCCGTCGGGCGGCATCGGCGCCTTGTCAACCGAGTTGAACAGGCGGCAAACCCACCCCTAACGCAGCAAGCCACATGCCACGGGCTCTCAGAAGGTGGGCGGGGTGTTGATCCACAGCACCCGTGCCACCGTGCGGC
>CAIJPE010000149.1 GCA_903822435.1 uncultured beta proteobacterium
CTTATTCCGACCGCCTGATCGACGGGTCGCCGAAGAACAGTGTCACCGCCGTGGCGGTGGACGCCGGCACACCCATCCCGCTCAAGTAGCGGCGCGAAACGGGAGGCGCAAAGAGGGAAGCGCAAGGAGCGGCGCAGGGGCGGCACCTCAGCGGGCCTGAGCCTGGCGCACCGCGTGCTCCCAGGCCGACATGCGCTGCGCGGCCTGGTCGCGGGGCAGGGTGGGGGTGAAGCGTCGGCCTTCGCGCCATTGCGCGGCCAGTTCGTCCAGGTTCTTGTAGACCCCCGTGGCCAGCCCTGCCAGGGAAGCGGCGCCCAGCGCGGTGGTCTCGGTGACTTGCGGGCGCACCACCGGGATGCCCAGCAGGTCGGCCTGGAACTGCATCAGCAGGTCATTCACGCTGGCCCCGCCGTCCACGCGCAACTCGGTGACCGGGGTGGCGTCCGCTGCCATGGCCTGCAGCAGCGCCGCGCTCTGGAAGGCGATGCTCTCCAGGGCGGCGCGGGCCACATGGGCCACCGTGGTGCCGCGCGTCAGGCCCAGGATCGCGCCGCGCGCCTCGGCGTCCCAGTACGGCGCGCCCAGGCCGGTGAAGGCCGGCACGAAGACGACGCCGCCGCTGTCGGGCACGCTGGCGGCCAGGGCCTCGATGTCCTGGCTGCTGGGAATGGCCTTCAGCCCGTCGCGAAGCCACTGCACCACGGCCCCGCCGATGAAGACGCTGCCTTCCAGCGCGTACTGCGCCCGGCCGTCGGGCTGAGCGGCGGCCGTGGTGATCAGGCCATGCGTGGAATTCTTGAAGTCCTCCCCCGTGTGCATCAGCATGAAGCAGCCGGTGCCGTAGGTGTTCTTGGCCATGCCGGGCTTGAAGCAGGCCTGGCCGAACAGGGCCGCCTGCTGGTCGCCCGCCATGCCCGCCACGGGAATGGGCGCACCGAAGGCCGTGGTCTGGCCGTAGACGTGGCTGGACGCATGCACCCGCGGCAGCACGCTGTCGGGCACGTGCAGCAGCTTGAGCAGTTCGTGGTCCCACACGTTGTGGCGGATGTCGAAGAGCATCGTGCGGCTGGCGTTGCTCACGTCGGTGGCGTGCACGTGGCCGCCGGTCAGCTGCCACAGCAGCCAGCTGTCCACCGTGCCGAAGGCCAGCTCGCCCTGTGCCGCGGCCAGGTGGGCGCCGGGCACGTGGTCCAGGATCCAGCGCAGCTTGGTGGCCGAGAAGTACGCATCCACCACCAGGCCGGTGCTGTGCTGGATGTCCACGGCATGGCCTTGCTCGCGAAGCTGGGCGCAAAGCGGTTCGCCGCGGCGGTCCTGCCACACGATGGCGTTGTACAGCGGCACGCCCGTGCGGCGGTTCCACACCACGGTGGTCTCGCGCTGGTTGGTGATGCCGATGGCCGCGATGTCGGTCGCCGCCAGGCCGGCCTTGGCCATCACCTCTTGGGCGGTGGCAAGCTGGCTGGACCAGATTTCCATCGGGTCGTGTTCCACCCAGCCCGGCTGCGGGAAGATCTGGCGGAACTCGCGCTGGTCCATGGCGACGATGGCGCCCTGGCCGTCGAAGACGATGCTGCGCGAACTGGATGTGCCTTGGTCGAGCGCCAGGATGAAGGTGCGGCTCATGGTGTGTCTCCTGCCACCGTGCATGGCACGCCGGCGTCGGCCAGCAGGCCGGCAAAGGGTTGCGGGGGCGGCTGGTCGGCGAACAGTGCGTCGAGCTGGCTGAAGCGGCCCACCTCCACCATCGCCGGGCGGTTGAACTGGCTGTGGTCTGCGGCCGGCCAGACCTCGCGCGAGCCCTCCAGGATCGCCTGCGTGACCGTGATTTCACGGTAATCGAAATCGCGCAGGGTGCCGTCGGCTTCCAGTCCCGAGATGCCGATCAGCGCGATGTCCACGCGGAACTGCCGCATGAACTCGACCGTCGCTTCGCCCACGATGCCGCGGTCGCGGCCGCGCACCACACCCCCGGCCACCAGCACCTCGCAGTCGGGGTTGTCCGACAGGATGGCCGCCACGTTCAGGATGTTGGTGATCACGCGCAAGCCCTTGTGCTTGAGCAGCTCGCGGGCGATGGCCTCGGCCAGGCCGGCGTCCAGGGGGTGGGGTGCAAGAGGCTGCGCCATGCCGCATTGTCATCGCGCCGCGCCGGCCGCTGGTTGCACAATGGACGATCCGATCCTCCCCTTCGCGCAACCCGCAGGCGCTGCCATGCCCGATGCACTCGCCCCCTTTGCCAAGCTCGTCGTCAAGCACGGCGTGCGCCCCGGCCTGCTCGACGACGCCGAGCGGCAGCGGGCCCTGGGCCTGGTGTGGGCCGGGCTGCCGGAGTCGCAAGTGATGAGCGAGCCCGAGGTGAACGTGGCCATCAAGGCGCAGCTGGCCGGGCCGGCGGCGTTCCTGGATGTCGACCATGTGGAGCTGCGCCGCTGGCTCGTGGATGCCGGGTGGCTGAGCCGCGATGGCTTCGGCCGCGCCTACAGCAGGGTGGCCGAGCTTGCGCTGACCCCGGCACAGGCCGAGACCGTGGCGCCGCTGCAAGGGTTGGTCCTGCAAGCATGGTCGGCCGCGTTGCTGCAGGCCCGGCAGGCCGCCCGCGAGGCCCGGCGCCGGGCCTGGACGGCCACCCGCCCGGGCGCCTGATGACGGCGGGCGACGAAGCCGGCATGCGGCTGGCGCTGGACCAGGCCCAGAACGCCTGGCTGGTGGGCGAGGTGCCGGTGGGCGCGGTGATCCTGCAGCCCACGCCCGACGGACCGCGCGTGCTGGCCACCGGTTACAACCGGCCGATCACCACGCACGATCCCACCGCCCACGCCGAGATCGTGGCCTTGCGGCATGCCGCCACGCTGCTGGGCAACTACCGGCTGCCCGGGTGCGCGCTGTACGTGACGCTGGAGCCCTGCGCGATGTGCGCGATGGCCTTGTTGCACGCGCGGATCAAGCGTGTGGTCTTCGGCGCCGCCGACCCCAAGACCGGCGCTGCCGGCTCGGTCATCGACCTGTTCAGCCACCCCCTTCTGAACCACCAAACCGAACTCACGGGCGGCGTGCTGGCCGACCCTTGTGGCGATCTGCTGCGGCGCTTTTTCGCCGAGCGGCGGGCGCAGCACCGGGCCAGCCGCCTGGCGCCCGGCCTGGACGCGGCAGCCGCCGGCACGGATTTCCCGCCCGAGCCCATCCCCACCGGTGACGTCACCGAACTCGGCTCCCTGGGCGGCGGGCTGGGCGACCCCGCCGACGAGCCCGATTGACCCCTCCATTCAACCCCTCGATGGACCTGCCCATCATCCGGACCCTGACGATGACCTCGATGCGACTGTTTTCACCCTCGGGCGTCGTGCCCCAGGCCGCAGCGCTGCGTCTGGCGGTGCGCCGGCTGCGCGCCCTGGGCTTTGCCGCCGAACTGGACGACAGCGCCCTGGCGCGGCACCAGCGCTTTGCCGGCGACGACGACGTGCGGCTGGAGGCCGTGCACCGCGTGGCCTTGCTGGCCCCTTCGATCGCCATGGCCACACGTGGCGGCTACGGCCTGTCGCGCCTGCTCGGCCGCATCGACTGGCCGCTGCTGGCGCGCAGCGTGGAGCAGGGCACGCGCTGGGTGGGCTACAGCGATTTCACGGCCCTTCAGATGGGGCTGCTGGCGCACACCGGCGCCACCAGCTGGCACGGCCCGAGCGCGCTGGACGATTTCAGCCGCTCGGAAGAAGCCGGTGGCATGGACGAAATCACCCGCGACTGCTTCTGCGAGGCCATGAACGGCGAGCTGGAGGCGGTGGGCTTTCGCACCGAGGCCGGCTTCGACGGCCTGGCTGTGCGCGGCGTGCTGTGGGGCGGCAACTTGTGCGTGCTGACCTCGCTGCTGGGCACGCCGCACTGGCCGCGCGTGAAGGGCGGCGTGCTGTTCCTGGAGGACGTCAACGAGCACCCCTACCGCGTCGAGCGCATGCTGCTGCAACTGCACGAAGCCGGCGTCCTGGCGCAGCAGAAGGCGGTGGTGCTGGGCGCCTTCACGGCCTCGAAGCCCACGCCGCTGGACCGCGGCTACTCCATGAAGACGATGCTGGCCCACGTGCGCAGCCTGACGGCCACGCCGATCCTGACCGGCATGCCCTTTGGCCACGTGCCCACCAAGGTGAGTTTTCCGATGGGCGCCCGCGTGCAACTGCTGGTGGATGGGCGCGACGCCCTGATCGGCTGGTGAAAGGGCTTGCCGGCCGGTCCTAGAATCATTCGGTCGTGTTGGAGTCCTTGGAGACCGCATGCGCGGAGGGTGGTTGTCGTGGCGCCGTGTCGCCGATCGGTGGCTTTCGGCCACGGCTGCCGTGTGCGCCCTGGGCGCAGGCGCGCTGCTGAGCGGCTGCGACAACAACCCCTGGCCGAACCAATCGGCCGCCACCAACACGTTGTTCACGGCCGCCAACCAGAGCTCGCCGCGCCACCTGGACCCCACCGCTTCGTACTGGAGCAACGAGACCCCGGTCACGCTGTCCATCTACGAGCCGCCTTACGGCTACCACTACCTCAAGCGGCCGATCGAGGTGATGCCCAAGTCGGCCCGCGAGGTCGTCAAGCCGCGCTACATCGGCAAGAACGGCCAGCCCTTGCCCGACGATGCACCGGCCGATGCCGTGGCCGAGAGCATCTACGACATCGCCATCAAGCCCGGCATCCTTTACCAACCCCACCCGGCCTTCGCCAAGGACGCGCAGGGCCAGTACCTCTACCACCACCTCAAGCCGGGTGAGCTCGGCAAGCGCCGCACGCCGCTCGACTTCGAGCAGCAGGGCACCCGCGAACTGGTGGCCGAAGACTACGTCTACGCCCTCAAGCGCCACGCCACCACGCGCATCACCACCCCCATCTTCAGCACCTTCGCCGAATACGTGGTGGGCCTGAAAGAGTACGGCGCGTTGATCAAGCAGGAAGACGCCAAGCTGCTCCAGGGCCTCGACAAGGCCATCCTGGACAAGCCCTTCCTCGATTTCCGCAAGTGGCCGTTGGCCGGCGCCACGGCGCCCGAGAAGTACCTGCTGCGCGTGCGAATCATCGGCAAGTACCCGCAGTGGAGCTACTGGATGACCTTGCCCTTCACCGCGCCGGTGCCCTGGGAGGCCGACGCCTTCTATTCGCAGGCCGGCATGACCGAGCGCGGCCTGACGCTGGACACCTGGCCGGTGGGCACGGGCCCCTACATGATGGTGGACTTCCGCAAGGACCAGCACTACGCCCTGCGGCGCAATCCCAACTACCGTGGCGAGTCTTACCCTTGCGAGGGCACCCCCGAAGCCCAGGCCGCCGGCCTGCTGGCCGATTGCGGCAAACGCACGCCCTTCATCGACGACATCGTGTTCAACGTGGAGCGCGAAGCGGTGCCGCGCCGCGGCAAGTTCCGCCAGGGCTACTACGACGTGGAAGTCTTCGAGCGCACCGATACCGGCATGGACTACCTGGTGGGCATGCAGGACAGCGAAACGGTGCGCAAGGAATACCAGGAGAAGGGCTTCCGGCTGAACCGCGGCAGTGACGTCAACAGCTTCTTCATCGCCTTCAACATGCTCGACCCGGTGGTCGGCGACAGCGACAAGCCCGACGAGAAGATCCGCCACCGCAAGCTGCGCCAGGCGCTGGCCATTGCCATCGACTGGGACGAGTGGTCCAAGATCTTCCCGGAAGACGCCGGCACCACCGCCATGGGCCCGCTGCCGCCGGGCATCTTCGGCTCGCGCGAGGGCACGCCCGAGGGCATCAACCCCTTCACCTATCGCAAGGTCGATGGCAAGCCGGTGCGCCGTTCCATCGACGAGGCCAAGAAGTTGCTGGCCGAGGCCGGCTACCCCAACGGGCGCGACGCCGCCACCGGCAAACCGCTGGTGCTGAACTACGACTACTACGCGGCCCCCACGCCCGAGAACAAGCCCAAGATCGACTGGGTGGTGCGGCAGTTCGCCAAGCTGGACATCCAGTTGGAAGTGCGCGCCACCGACAACAACCAGTTCCAGGACAAGGTGCGCAAGGGCAAGTACCAGGTGTTCTGGCTGGGCTGGAACGCCGATTACCCCGACGCCGAGAACTTCCTGTTCCTGCTCAACACCATGGCCGGCAAGACCAAGTACGACGGCGAGAACACCTCGAACTACGCCAACCCGGCTTACGACAAGCTCTACAACCAGATGAAGGTGGCGCCCGACGGCCCCGAGAAGCAGCAGCTGATCGACCAGATGGTGGCCATCGCCCAGGAAGACGCGCCCTGGACCATGGGCTACTTCCCCTACGCCTCGGCCGCCGTGCAGCACTGGGTCTACAACTCCAGCACCGCCGTGCTCATCCGCGACAACGCCCGCTACCTGCGCATCGACCCGGCCGAGCGGGTGGCCCGCATGAAGGAGTGGAACCGTCCGGTGTGGTGGCCGCTCGGGCTGCTGCTGGCATTGGCGGTGGGGCTGTGGTGGGTGGCGCGGCAGCAGCTGCGTCAGCGTGAGCGCACCAATGCGCGCGGCCAGGTCCTGGCGGGCTGAACCGCATGCTGGGCTATCTCTCGCGCCGCTTCGTCTACGCCGTGCTGGTGCTGCTGGGCGTGAACCTGGCCACCTTCATCCTCTTCTTCACCATCAACACGCCCGACGACATGGCGCGCCTGAACCTGGGCGGCAAGCGTGTCAACCAGGCCGCCATCGAGAAGTGGAAGGCCGAGCGCGGCTACGACAAGCCGCTCTACATCAACCCGAACCGCGAAGGCACGGCACGCCTGACCGACACCATCTTCTGGGACCGTTCGGTTTCGCTCTTCGCGCTCGAGTTCGGCCGCCCCGATTCGGAAAGCGCCGGCGACATCGGCACCGAGGTGGCCCAGCGCATGTGGGTCAGCCTGCAGATGGCGCTGCCGCTGTTCGTGCTGCAGGTACTTGCCAGCACGGCCTTTGCGCTGCTGCTGGCGATGTTCCGCAACTCCAAGCTCGATTTCTGGGGCGTGGTGAGCTGCGTGTTCATGCTGTCCATCTCCAGCCTGTTCTACATCATCGTGGGGCAGTTCCTGTTCTCGCGGGTTTTCAAGTTGTCGCCCATCTCGGGCTATGCGCCCGGCCTGGACGCGGTCAAGTTCCTGCTGCTGCCCATCGGCCTGTCGCTGATCGCCCGCCTGGGTGGCGAGGCGCGCCTGTACCGCGCCATGTTCCTGGAAGAAATCGGCAAGGACTACGTGCGCACGGCGCGCGCCAAGGGCCTGTCCGAGAGCGCGGTGATGTTCCGCCATGTGCTGCGCAACGCGCTGATCCCCATCGTCACCAGCGCCGGCAGCTACCTGCCCTATGTCTTCCTGGGCAGCCTGGTGTTCGAGAGCTTCTTCGGCCTGCCGGGCCTGGGCGCCTACGTGATCGAGGCCATCAGCCGGCAGGATTTCGCCATCGTCCGAACGATGGTCTTCGTGGGCTCGCTGTTGTACATCGCCACCTATGTGCTGATCGACATCGCCTACACCTGGGTCGATCCCCGGGTCCGCCTGAGCTGACGCGACGATGCCCAAACTCGTGCTGCTGTGGACCGACGCAGCGATCTGGATCCTGGTGGCGGCCCTGGTGGGCTACGCGGTGCTGGTGCTGCGCCGGCCGCAGCTCGCGGCCAGCTGGAGCAAGGTCTTCCGCGACGCGCCGGCGCTGGCGTCGTCGTTGATCCTGTTGATCTGCCTGGTGCTCACCTTGCTGGACAGCGTGCACTACCGCCCGTTGCTGCCACCCGCTTCGGCCGCTGTGGCCGCTCCCGCCGCCTATGACTCGCGCACGCGCTCGCTGCTGGACGCGATGCTGTGGACGCTGGTGCAGTCGCGCGAATCCACCTACTCGCGGCCGCTGGCCTACGTCGGCTTCACGAAGGAATCGATGCTCGTCGACGGCCAGGTGCAGCGCGTGGCACCCCGCCTGCAGTTCGGCGGCCGGCACCTGGTGCACCCCGATACCGACTGGGCCGGCGATGTCGCCGGCCGGATGGCCCGCGGCCTGGCCTGGGGCGCGGCACTGGCCCTGCTGCTCAGCGTCGCGCTGGTGGTGGCCGTGGCGCGGGGCAGCCGGCAGCCGGTGCCGGCCACCTGGGCCCGCATCCGTGCAGTGGACATGCCGGTGCCCTGGCATGTGGCGCTGGCCACCGTGTGGGTGCTGTGCCTGCTGGTCGGCGCGGGCGGCGCGTTGTCGGGCCCCTACCACCTGCTGGGCACCGACCTCACGGGCAACGACGTCCTGTACCAGTCCATCAAGAGCATCCGCACCGCCTTCGTCATCGGTACCCTGGCCACGGTGGCCACCTTGCCCCTGGCGGTGGTGCTGGGCCTGCTCGCCGGCTATTTCAAGGGCTGGGTGGACGAGGTCATCCAGTACCTCTACACGGTGCTGTCGTCGGTGCCCAACGTGCTGCTGATCGCCGCCTGCGTGCTGATGGTGCAGGTCTTCCTGGACAAGAACCCGGACCTCTTCGAAACCGGGGCCGAGCGCGCCGACCTCAAGCTCTTCCTGCTGTGTGCCGTGCTGGGCCTGACCGGCTGGGCGGGCCTGTGCCGGCTGCTGCGCGGCGAGACCATGAAGCTGCGCGAGCTCGACTACGTGCAGGCGGCCAGCGCCTTCGGCGTGAGCCACGCCCGCATCATGGCGCGGCATATCTTCCCCAACGTGGCCCACCTGATGCTCATCGTCACGGTGCTCGAGTTCTCGTCGCTCATTCTGTACGAGGCCGTGCTGTCGTACGTGGGCGTGGGGGTGGACCCTTCGATGAACAGCTTCGGCGGCATGATCAACCTGGCGCGCAAGGAAATGAGCCGCGACCCGGTGGTGTGGTGGTCGTTTGCCGCTGCCTTCGGCTTCATGGTAACGCTGGTGCTGGCGGCCAACTTGTTTGCCGACGGCGTCCGCGATGCCTTCGACCCGCGGGCTCGGGCATTCCGGCGGCGCCGCACCCTGGCAACGCGGAAGGCGGCCTGACCGATGCTGACCATCGACAACCTTCAAGTCGAGATCGACGCCGAGGCCGGCCTGGTGCGTGCCATCGACGGCATGAAGCTGGCCATCGAGCGCGGCGAGACCTTTGCCCTGGTGGGCGAGTCCGGCTGCGGCAAGAGCATGACGGCCCTGGCGCTGATGCGCCTGTTGCCCGAGGCCGGCTACGTGGCGGGCGGCGACATCCGCATCGGCAGCGGAGCGACGGAGGTGGACGTGCTCGCCCTGGCCGAGTCGCAGATGCGGGCCGTGCGCGGCGGGCGCATCGGCATGATCTTCCAGGAGCCGTCCACCAGCCTCAACCCGGTGATGAAGGTGGGCCAGCAGATCGTGGAGGCCATCGAGGCGCACACCACGCTGCACGGGGAAGCCGCCCGTGCCAAGGCCATCGATTGGCTGAAGCGCGTGGGCATCCCCGAGCCCGAGCGCCGCATCGATGAATACCCGTTCCGCATGAGCGGGGGCCAGAAGCAGCGCGTGATGATCGCCATTGCGCTGGCGGCCGAGCCCGACTTCCTGATTGCCGACGAGCCCACCACGGCACTGGACGTCACCATCCAGGCCCAGATCCTCGACCTGCTGAAGGACCTGCAGCGCGAAAAGCGGATGGGCATGCTGCTGATCACCCACGACCTCGCGGTGGTCTCGGGGATGGCCCAGCGGGTGGCGCTGATGTATGCCGGGCAGATCATCGAAGTGGCACCGGCTGCCGAATTCTTCGCTGCGCCCAAGCACCCCTACGCCCGGGCGTTGCTGCGCGCCTTGCCGGGCGGCGAGCGCCGCGACGGGCCGCTGGAAGCCATCGCCGGCACCGTGCCGCCCTTGAGCCAGCGATTCGACGGTTGCCGCTTTGCACCGCGTTGCGCACAGGCCATGCCGCACTGCGCCCGAACCCTGCCGCAACTCGACGAGGTGGCGCCGCGGCACAGCGTGCGCTGCCTGCTGTATGCACCCGGGGCACCCGTCCGGGCCACGGCCGCGGCAACGCAGGCTGCAACCGTGGCCTTCGCGGCGGCCTCGCCGGCCGCCACGGCTGCACCCCAGGGGCCGCTGCTGTCGGTGCTGGACCTGCGCGTGCGCTTCCCCATCCGCGGCGGCCTGATGCAGGGCATCAAGGGCTACTTCGATGCCGTGGGCGGCGTGTCCTTCGAGGTCGGCCACGGCCAGACCCTGGCGCTGGTGGGCGAGTCGGGCTGTGGCAAGACCACCACGGGCAAGGCCATCGTGCAGTTGCTGCGCCGGGTGGCCACGGTCGAAGGCAAGGCCTTGCTCGACGGCCGCAACCTTTTCGAGATGCGTGGCGCCGAGCTGCAGGCCGCGCGACGGCAGATCCAGATCATCTTCCAGGACCCCTTCGCCTCGTTGAACCCGCGCATGCGGGTGGCCGAGATCCTCGACGAAGGACTCGCCGCGCTGCAGCCCGACCTCGCTGCGGCCGACCGGCTGGCCCGCATCCGCCGCCTGACCGAGCAGGTCGGCTTGCGCCCCGAGGCGCTCAGCCGCTATCCGCACGAGTTCTCGGGCGGCCAGCGCCAGCGCATCGCCATCGCGCGGGCCCTGGCCGTGGAGCCCCGGCTGATCGTGTGCGACGAGCCCACCTCGGCGCTGGATGTCTCGGTGCAGGCGCAGATCCTGAACCTGCTGCGCGAGTTGCAGCGCGACCTCGGCGTCTCGTTCCTGTTCATCACCCACAACATCGGCGTGGTGGAGTACATCGCAGACCGCGTGGCGGTGATGAAGACCGGAAAGATCGAAGAGCAGGGCGCCTGCGCCGATGTGCTGGCGCACCCCACCCGCGAGTACACGCGCACGCTGCTGGCGGCCGTGCCGCGCCTGCAAATCACGGCCTGACCGCACCCGCCCAGCCCCAGGCCGGGGCTGCCGGCGCACCATCTCGTGGCCGGTTGGCCGGGCACCTGGCCTCCGGAAACCTGCACGGCTGGCCGGCCGGTCCGAACGGGCATCAATCTGTTGCAAGTCACCAACGGGGGCGGACTGTGTCTACCCTGAGCACCCCCCCTGAATGCGGGTCCGATCCTGCCCGGCCCTTGGTTGTAAGTCATTGAATCAACACATTTTTTCTTGATGTTCGGAGCTCGCAATGGATTGCAGGGCGGCACACACCCCCACCGCGATCATCAGCAAGCACCCGGGGTAAAGAACCGTTGCAGTAACAATAAGCTGACGAGTCACGCCCATGCACCAGGACGGGGTCCACCGGAGGACCTGTTGGGGCGCGACGAGTGAATTGACCAAGCAACCTTTCCTCACAGGAGTCAGATTCACATGTTCAAGAAATCCAAGGTCTGCACCGGCGTCCTCGCGGCGCTGGGCGGGGCCCTGCTGGCCGGCGCACCGTCGGCCTGGGCCCAAACCGCGCCGACGAGCGAGCGCATCGAAGTCACGGGTTCCCGCATCAAGTCGGTGGGCAACACGTCCAGCAGCCCCATCTCGTCGGTCGGCAAGGTCGACATCGACACCAAGCAGCCAGTGGCGGTGGAAGAACTGGTCCGCGAACTCTCGGCGGCCTATCCGTCGATCGGGCCGGGCTTGAACAACGGCTCCAACGGCACGGCGCAGGTCGACCTGCGCGGCCTGGGCACGCAACGCACGCTGGTGCTGGTCAATGGAAAGCGCATGGCCCCGACCCGCCTGGACCAGGTCGTCGATACCAACAACATCCCGGTTTCATTGCTCGAGCGCGTCGACATCGTGACCGGTGGCGCTTCGGCCGTGTATGGCGCCGACGCCGTGGCCGGCGTGGTCAACTTCGTGACCAAGCGCAACTTCAATGGCGTCGAAGCCACCACGCTGTTCAGCGTATCGGACCGCAATGACGCCAAGCGCTACAAGAACGACCTGACGATCGGTGCCGACCTTGCCGAAGGCCGCGGCAACGTCGCTATGCACGTGGGCACCACCCGCACACAGGCACTGAACCTGCGCGACCGTGACTATGCATCGACTGCGATCAGTTCCAGCACCGGCAATCCGGGCGGGTTTTCAGGCACGTCCGTGCCAGCGGTCTGGGGGGGCATGCCTTCGCCCATCAACGGTTCGCGCGTCATCGATGCCACCACGGGCCTGTTTCGTAGCGCGGTGACCTCCGGCCCGCCTGACGGCTACAACACCAACCCGCCGAACTACTTCGAGACCCCGCTGGACCGCACGCAAGTGACAGCCCTGGGCCGCTTCTCGATCAACGAGTTCGCGGAGGTCTACGCCGAGATCTTCCATACGCGCAGCAGCGTCACGTTGAACCTGGCCCCTTCGGGCACCTTCGGCGCGGGTCTGAACATCCCCATCGGAAATCCCTACATCCCGACGGCGATACGGCAGCAGTTGTGCGGTGCGTACAACATCAGCGCGGCCAATTGCGTCGTGGGCAACGCGACGGAATTCAGTGCAGCCATCAGCCGCCGATTTGTCGAGGCAGGTCCGCGGATCTATAACTACGACAACACCCTGACGCAGTACACGACCGGTTTGCGCGGCGCCATCCCGAAGTCCGACACGTGGAGCTACGACCTGTACTTCCAGTCTGGCCGGACCGATCAGCTCGATACGACTGGCAATGGTTTCTCTGCAGCCAAACTGCAGCAAGCCGTCCGTGCGACCAGCACCACGGCCTGCGCGGATCCTTCCAACGGATGCGTGCCGATCAATTTGTTTGGAGCTGCCGGCACGATCACGCCGGCCATGTTGGCCTTCCTCTCCACGCCGACGTTCCAGACGTACCAGATCGTTCAGCAGGTGATTTCCGGCTCGGCTACCGGCGACGTGTCCTTCATCAGGAGCCCACTGGCCAAGGACCCATTGGGCTTGGTGGTCGGGATCGAGCAGCGCACCGTCGAAGGTGCCAGCAGATCCGATGCGGTCTCGCAGACGCAAGGCGGGGTGCTGGGCGCTGGCGCGGCGGCTCCGGACCGCACCGGCAGGCTGAAGTTCGCGGAAACGTACGTCGAGTCCAGCCTGCCCCTCATCCAGGACCTGCCGTTCATGAAGGCGCTGGAATTCAAGGGCGGCTTCCGTCAGACGCATTTCACGACCAGTTCCGGTGTCAGCCAGAACTACAACAGCTACAAGGGCGGGTTCTCCTGGCTGCCGGCCAAGGGCTTCCGCATCCGCGCCGAGAACCAGCGCGCGACCCGTGCGCCGAACATCAACGAGCTGTATGCGCCAGTGACGACAGGCTTGTCCACGCTGACCGGCGGCGACCCCTGCGCGGGGACCATTGCCACGGCAGCGCTGTCCAACCTGTGTCAGCTTACCGGCGTCCCCGCGTCGCAGCTGGGTGCTGTGCCCCCGCCGTCGTCCAACCAGGTCAACGTCACCAGCGGTGGCAACCCCAATTTGTCGCCCGAGAAGGCAGACACCACGACCATCGGTTTCGTGTGGGATCCGGAGCAGATCGAAAACCTCTCGCTGACCCTGGATTATTGGAAGATCAAGGTCAAGGGCGCCGTGTCGACCCCGACTGCAACCCAGGTGAGCTCTGGCTGCTACAGCGCCGCCCAGAACCCCACGTATTCATACAACGTGTTCTGCCAGTTGATCCAGCGTGACCGCTTCAGCGGCGGCTTGAATGGCACCGGCAGCCTGGGGATCGTCGCAGGGCTGTCGAACCTCGGCTACCTGGACTACGGCGGTGTGGACCTGGGTGCGACCTATCGTCTGCCGTTGAAGAAGCTGGGCGCCCCCACCATGGGTCGCGTGGACTTGAGCCTGGAGTACAGCTATCTGAGCAAGGCTGACTACAAGTCACTGCCTAGCGTTGATACGCTGCATCAGGCTGGCTACTACGGTTCGCAGACGGGCTTGCCCCACCCGAAGAACAAGTTCAGCCAGCGCACCACCTGGAACGTGGGTGACTACAGCGTCGGCTACCTGTGGCGCTACATCGGTGGCGTGTCGGTGGAAGAAGCTGGCGTGGGTCTCTACCTGCCGCAGTACTCCTCCATCCCGGCGGTGAACTACATCGACCTGAACGGCACCTGGCAGATCACCAAGAACTTCAAGCTGTCGGGCACCATCAACAACGCCCTCAACAAGAACCCGCCGCTGATCGGCACGGGCATCGGCGACGGTTCGAACTACGGCAACACCTACCCGCAGGTGTACGACGTGATCGGCCGCCGCTTCACCGTGAGCGCGACCGCGACGTTCTGACCCCGGGGCGGTTTCCGCTCCCCTCGAAGGCGGGCCCGCGGGC
>CAIJPE010000150.1 GCA_903822435.1 uncultured beta proteobacterium
AGGCCGACGAAGCCCAGCAGCGCGGGCGCCAGCCCGAGCATCAGGCCCAGCGAGACGTTGGCTGCCAGCCCCGAGATGTGCGTGCGCCACCACGCCGACCAGCGCTGGGCCCGCCGTGCGCCCAGCCGCTCGACGATGCGCGGGTTCCACGCGATCGCGCTGTCCAGCCGGTGGTAGACGAACCAGTTCTCGGCCCAGCCGGCGATCAGCGAGCTGAGAAAGAGCAACACTCCCGTGAACGCCGCGAACAGCACGCTCGGGCCGAGCAAGGTCAGGCTGTGCAGCACGTAGTGCGCCTCCTTCTCACCCACCAGGGGTGCGCCGCGCAGCGTGCCGGCCAGCCACTGCACCCCCCACACCAGCGGCCCGCACAGCGCCAGGTTGCCGAAGATGCCCGCGGCCTGCGAGCGGATCAGCTGCGCCACGCGGTCGACGAAGGCTTCGATCGCTTCGGGGGGCCCTTCGCCGCCGTTGCTGTTGTCGGTAGGGGCCACGGCGGGGATGCTGGCTGCCAGCGCCGGGGCCGTCATCGCCGGCTGCTTGGTGGCCACCGTCCAGTGCAGCAGCATGACGATGACGAAGCTCACCGCGTAGTTGACCCCCGACCAGGCGCCGGTCCAGAAGGCCGACATCCCCAACGCCGCGACGGCGAACTTCACGAACGTGGTGCCGGCGATCACCGCGCCACCGCCCGCCGCGCGGCGCAGCATGTCGCGGTACTCGGCGCGGTCGCGGGTGATGTAGTGCTCGCCGGTCTCGGCGCTGCGCTCGGTCACCTGTCGCGCCAGCAGCGAGTAGTGCGCGGCGACCAGCGAACGCACGCCGCTCACCTCGGCCAGCACACGCACCAGCTCGAGCAGCAGGCGCTGGCCCTCGGCCAGCGGATCGCGTGCCAGCACGCAGTCGATCAGCTGGTCGATGCGGTCGCAGCGGGCTTGCAGCTGCTCCAGGTCATACACGATGTTCACCGAGACCCCGTAGGCCTCCAGGTGCGGCATCACGCTGGTGGCGGCCTGCCGGCAACTGGCCAGGAGGGCTCGAAGGTAGGCGGCCTCGCGCAGGGCATCGGGGTGCCGGTCCTCCTCCACGGCCAGGCGCAGCGCCGCGGCGGCTGTCGTGAGCTTGCGGAAGGGTTCTTCGCGCAGGGCGGCCGGGTCCATGCGCTGGCGCAGCGGGCTGCTGTAGCCGGTGGCGCGAACGTTGCTGACCAGGATCGTCAGCGCCTCCAGCCACAGGACGCGCACCGCATCCGGCCCCGGCCCCAGCAGGGCCACGGCGCCGGCCGCGGTCTCGCGGTCGACAGCGGCCAGCCAGGCTGCGTCCTCGGACTTGAACATGAGCCGGAAGAGGGCGGCAAGGTCGCGCGTCTCGGGCGTGGCCGGCAGCAGCCGCTCCCGAATCCGGGTCCAGAGTTCGCTGGCAAAGGAGCGGCGCGCGCCGAAACCCAGGTCGGCGTACAGCGCGTCGGCGTCGATCTCGCCCCAGAAGGCCTGCGCCATGGCCCGGACGCGCTCGCGCCAGGCCGGTTGGCGGTCGAGTTCATCCAGCAGGTGGCGCAGCCGCCGCACCGGCATGGGCAGCCGGCGGGCATCGGGCAACTCGGCGGCGGTGCTGCCCGCACCGGGTGGTGCCGGCCAGCGCAACCATTCCACCACCCGAACCAACCACAGGTGCCGTTCGGCCATGCCGGCCCGCGGGTCGGCAGCGTTGACCAGGGCCCTCAGGTCCCAGGCCGCCACCATCGGAGCGCTCAGTGCAGCGCCCCCGGGTAAACCAGGGTGAACTCGGGAACATCTGCCTCGAAGGGGCGGGCCTCCTCGGTCATGCACTGGAAAGTGCCGCGCATCTGGCCGTGGGTGGTCTCGATGCGGGTCCAGCTCGTGTATTCAAACTGTTCGCCCGGCTTGAGCAGCGGCTGGTGGCCCACGACGGCCAAGCCGCGCACATCTTCGCGTTGCCCGTTGGCGTCGGTAACGACCCAATGGCGCGCAATCAGTTGTGACGTAATGTCTCCGGTGTTGCGAATGGTGACCGTGTAGGCGAAGGCGTAGGGGCCTTCGGGCGGTGACGACTGTTCGGGCAAGTACTGCACGCGAACTTCGCAGGTGAACTCGGGCTTGGCCATGCGGAGCATTCTAGGCAGGCTCCTAAAATGCGTTGATGACGACCTATCGCATCGCCCCCAGCATCCTTTCGGCCGACTTCGCCCGCCTGGGCGAGGAGGTGCGTGACGTCATCGCCGCCGGTGCGGACTGGATCCACTTCGACGTGATGGACAACCATTACGTCCCGAACCTCACCTTCGGGCCGATGGTCTGCCAGGCCCTGCGCAAGCACAGCACGGTGCCCATCGACGTGCACCTGATGGTCCAGCCCGTCGATGCACTGGCCAGCGCCTTTGCCAAGGCCGGCGCGGATCTCGTGAGCTTCCACCCCGACGCCAGCCAGCACGTGGACCGCAGCCTTCAGCTGATCAAGGCCGAGGGCTGCCAGGCGGGTCTGGTGTTCAACCCGGCGCAGCCCCTGGACGTGCTGGAGTGGGTGCTGGACAAGGTCGACCTGATCCTCATCATGAGCGTCAACCCGGGCTTCGGCGGGCAGAGCTTCATCGACAGCGCCCTGCGCAAGACCGAACGTGCCCGCCGCCTGATCGAGGCCAGCGGACGCGATATCCGCCTGGAGGTGGATGGCGGCATCAAGGTAGACAACATCCGCCGGGTGGCCGATGCCGGCGCCGACACCTTCGTGGCCGGCAGCGCCATCTTCGGCCACCCCGACTACAAGGCGGTGATCGACGCCATGAGGCGCCAGCTGGCCTGAAACGGCACGGCTCACGCCTTGCGGTCGATGCGCCGCGCCAGCACCAGCGAGGTGGTGGTGCGCAGCACGCCCTCGATGGCGCCGATCTCGTCCAGCAGGAGGTCCAGCCGTGCCGGCGAATCGGCCCGCAGCAGGGCGAGGTAGTCGAACTCGCCACTCACCGAGCAGAGCTGCCGCAGTTCAGGCAGGGCGGCCAACCGTTGGGTGACCAGCGCGGCTGCCCTGGGCGCGGTGCTGATCCCCACGTAGGCCTCCACGCCTCGGTCGGCTTCCGGCTGGGACAGGCGCACCGTGTATCCCGCAATGACACCCTGCCGCTCGAGCCTGGCCAGGCGGGCCAGGATGGTCGTTCGCGCCACCCCCAACTGCCGTGCCAGTTCTGCGGTGCTGGCCCTGGCGTTGGCCTGCAGCAGGGTCAGCAGGCGGCGGTCCAGGGAATCCAGGGGCAATGTCTTTTGCATGGCTTGCATTGTCGATCTTGACCCTGCGCGAGGCGTTGAATTGGGGATGTGCCGACAAGCAGGATTTCGCCTACATTCGGGCCGGAATTTGAGCAATCCAAGAGAACGAGATTTTTTACCCCCAGGGAGCAGTAGGGCCCAGCGATCGAGGAACCTGATGAAATTTCGTGAGGTCGTGATTTTTAGCGGGGAGACCTTCCAGGTTCCCCAAAGCATCCAGCGCATCGATCACCGCGCGACGCACGGATGGCAGTTGCGCTATGGCGGCACCAAGCTCTATTCGGACCACACTCCGGATGGCAGCGGTGCGGCAGCAGCGCTGGACAAGGCCACCAAGGAACTGCTCCGGCGCATTGCCACGCTGCCTGCTCCCTCCAAGCTTCAACGCGGACCCAGCCAGAACAAGAGCAGCAACCTGCCCGCCGGCATCAGCGGGCCCGTGGTGCGTCTTCGGCGCAATGGCCACACGCGCGACTGCAGCCTGGCCGTGCTGATCCCGCGCTTCGGCGAAAAGCCGCGCCGGCGCACGATCTACATCGGCACCGAGAACACCTACACCATCGAGCGCTACGAAGCCGCGCTGGCACGTGCCATCGAGATGCGCAAGGCAGCCGAAGAGGCCTACGAGAAGGCCAGCACGCGTGCCAAGCGGGCCGAAGCACGGGCGCACAAGGCCGCGCTGAAGGCAGCCTGACGGCAAAGCCGGGGCGTCGAGCCCGGCCGCGCACGAAGCGTCGGCCGAGCTTGGTCGATTCGTCGAAATCCCTGCCGATTCCGACGTTTCGGGGCTGTCCGCCGTTCGGGGTCCTTCCTAGACTGGAAGGCGATTCCACCCCCCCTCGGAGCATCCCCATGCGCATCACCCTGCTCGGCGCCGGACACATCGGCCAGACCATTGCCAGCCTGCTGGCCCACAGCGGCGACTACACCGTGACGGTGGTGGACCGCAGCCCTGCGGCCCTGGCCCGCATCAGCGGGCCCGGGGTGCGCACCGTGGCGGCCGAGACCGCCGACTCGCGTGCGCTGTGCGAGGCGCTGCGCGGGCAGGATGCGGTGATCAATGCCTTGCCCTACCACCTGGCCACGCTGGCCGCCACCGCCGCCCGCGAGATGGGGTGCCACTACTTCGATCTGACCGAGGACGTGGCGGCCACCCGCGCCATCCAGGCCCTGGCCGAAGGCGCCGGCACCGCCTTCATGCCGCAGTGCGGCCTGGCACCCGGCTTCATCGGCATCGTGGCCCACCACCTGGCGCAGAGCTTCGACACCCTGGTGGACGTCAAGATGCGCGTGGGCGCTCTGCCGGCCTTTCCGACCAATGCCCTGAAGTACAACCTGACGTGGAGCGTGGACGGCCTGATCAACGAGTATTGCCACCCCTGCGAAGCGATCCGCGAAGGCCACAACATCGAGGTGCTGCCGCTGGAAGGGCTGGAGCACTTCTCACTGGACGGCACCGAATACGAGGCCTTCAACACCTCCGGCGGCCTGGGCACGCTGTGCGAGACGCTGGCGGGCCGCGTGCAGACGCTGGACTACAAGAGCGTGCGCTACCCGGGCCATCGCGACCTGATGAAGCTGCTTCTGGAAGAGTTGCAACTCAACAAGGATACCGAGACGTTGAAGGCCATCCTGCGGCGCTCCATCCCCAGCACCATGCAGGACGTGGTGCTCGTGTTCGTGACCGCCAGCGGCCTGCGCGGGGGCAGCCTGGTGCAGGAGGTCTTTGCTCGCAAGATCTTTGCCGACCGCAACGAGGCAGCGCCTCTGTCGGCCATCCAGATCACCACGGCCGCAGGCGTGTGCGCGGCGGTGGACCTGTTCCGCGAAGGGCGGCTGCCGCAGCGCGGCTTCATCCGCCAGGAACAGGTGGGCCTGCCGGCCTTCCTGGACAACCGCTTCGGCAAGGCCTACCAGCAGTCGCGGCAGGTCGAGAGCATCGGCTGACGGAGCCCCGGGCCGGCCCTGCAGGCCGACCCGGGCGACACTAGCGGGCATGAAACACCCCACCCGGCCGGCCCTCGGCATCGACGACCTCTGGAAGATCGAACGCATCGGCGCGGTGGCGTTGTCGCCCGATGGCCGGCAGGCGGTGTGTTCGGTCAGCCGGTTTTCGATGGAGACCAACGAGGCCGCCACCAGCCTGTGGCTGCTGCCAACCGGCCAAGCGACGCCGCGCATCCTGACCACCTGCGGCAGCAAGGACGGGCAACCTGCGTGGTCCCCGCGGGGCGATGCCATCGGCTTCCTGGCGCGGCGCGACCAGCAGGGCTTCAAGGACGCCACGCCGCAGCTCTATCGCATCGCCCCGGACGGTGGCGAGGCACTCCGGGTGAGCGACTTCGCCCCAGGGGTCGAGTCCTTCAAGTGGTTGCCCGACGGGCGCCGCGTGGTCTTCGCGGCGTGGGTCTGGCCGCAGTTGCGCGGTGCGGTCGCACAGGCCCGCAAATACAAGCTGCACGGTGGGCGCAAGGCCACCGGCTACGTCACCAGCCAGGGCTTCTACCGGCATTGGGATCACCAGATCCCCATGGACCGCGTGCTGCACCTGCTGCTGCTGGACACGCAGACCGGCCGCATCACCGACCTGTTCGAGGGCACGGCACTGGAACTGCCGCGCGACAGCGAAGGGTCCGCCGGATACGACCCCAGCCCCGATGGGCGGCGCGTGGCCTTCGTGCACGACCCGGCCGCTTCTCCGCGGTCGGGCAACCGGCTGGCGCTGTCCGAGATCGACATCCGCACCCGCCGCTGCCGTGCCCTGGTGGACGATGCGGCCTGGGACCTGGGCGCGCCGCGCTACCGGCCGCCCGGAACCGGGGCCGGCCCCGTGCTGGCTTTCGTGGCCGCCCACGTCGGCCGCGCCCACACGGCGCTTGGCCAACTGGCGCTGCTCGATGGCGACGGCAGCTGGCAAGCCCTGCGGCCCGACTGGGACCACAACGTGGAGGGCCCCCTGCGCTGGTCGGCCGATGGCCAGGGTGTGCTCTTCGGCGCCGAGGACCGCGGACGCCGCCACCTGCACGGTTGCCGCCTGGCCGACCGTGCCATGGCCATGGTGCAGGCCGGTGGCTGGGTGCAGGGCTTCGACGCTGCGGCCGGCACGGTGCTGGTGGCCGCCGACAGCGCGACCCACCCCGTGCGACTGCACGCCCTGCGGATGGATGCGCCCACGCTGCGCCTGGAACGCTTCAACGACACGCTGCTGGCCGGATTCAGCCTGGGCGAGGTGCGCGAGCAGATGGTCGCCGGCGCCGGCGGCGAGCCCATCCAGGTGTGGCTGACCTTCCCGCCGGGTTTCGACCCCCAGCGCAAGCACCCGGCCTTGCACGTGATCCACGGCGGGCCGTTTGCAGCGGCCGGCGACACCTTCGGCTATCGCTGGAACCCGCATGTGTTTGCCGGCGCGGGCCGCGTGGTGGTGCAGGTCAACTACCACGGCTCCAGCGGCTTCGGCTTCGATTTCAGGCACAGCCTGATCGGCCGCCAGGGCGAGCTTGAACTCCAGGACATCGAAGCCACGACCGACTGGCTGCTCACCCAGCGATGGGTGGACGCGCGCCGCGTCAGCGCCACCGGCGGCAGCTATGGCGGCTTTCTGGCGGCGTGGATGAACGGGCACGTCGCAGCGGGCCGATACCGCTCGTACGTCTGCCACGCGGGCGTCTACGACCGGGTGGCCACTTTCAGCGCCGACTCCTACACCACCCGCCCGCTGGACCTGCAGGCGCGCTACTGGGAGGACATGCCCCGCGTGCTCGCCCAGAGCCCGCACGCCTTTGCGGCCCGCATGCGCACGCCCACGCTGGTCATCCACGGCGCGCAGGACTTCCGCGTGCCCGACTGCAACGGCCTGGCCTACTACAACACGCTGAAGGCGCTGGGGGTGGAGGCCCGGCTGCTGTGGTTCCCGGATGAAAACCACTGGGTCCTGAAGCCGCGGAATTCGCGCCTCTGGTACACCGAATTCGAGGCCTGGATCAGCCGCCACGAGCAAGGCCGGCCGCTGCGCGGGCGCGCGGCCGCATCTTCGGCAAAATCCCGTGCTGCCTGAAACCCTGCGCCCAGCGGCGCCACGCCATGCCACTCAAGCACACTGACTTCGAAGCCGCCATCGTCGACCTGGACGGCACCATGATCGACACCGTCGGCGACTTCGAGGTGGCGCTGTCGCGGGCCCTGGCCGACCTGGGCTGGCCCCCCGTCAGCCGTGCCTTCATCTCGCGCACGGTGGGCAAGGGCTCCGAGCACCTGCTGTCGCGGACGCTGGCCGAGGTGGGGGCGCCCGCGGACCTCTACGAAGCCGCCTGGGACCGCTACCAGCACCATTACCTGGCCATCAACGGACAGCACTCGGCGGTTTTCCCTGGCGTGCCCGAAGGGCTGCAGGCCCTGCTCGACCGCGGCCTGCGCCTGGCCTGCCTGACCAACAAGCCCACGGCCTTTGCCCATCCCTTGCTGGCCAGCAAGGGCCTGGGCGGCTACTTCAGCCATGCCTTCGGCGGCGATGCCTTCGCGCGGAAGAAGCCTGACCCGCTGCCCCTCTTGAAGACCTGCGAGGCCCTGGGCAGCGACCCGTCGCGCACGCTGATGATCGGCGACTCGAGCAACGACGCCGCCGCAGCGCGTGCGGCCGGTTGTCCCGTGGTGCTGATGAGCTACGGCTACAACCACGGCGAGCCCGTTGCCGCGGCCGGGGCCGACGCCGTGCTGGACCGGCTGGATGACCTGCCTGCCCTGCTGCGGTCGCGGGCCTGAACGGCGGTTGCGGCTGATAGACTGCAGTGGCCATGTTCCTGTCTGCCGTGCGCTCCGCGTCTGCTGCCTGCCCAGGTCCCCGCGACCGGGGAGCCTGGCCCTGGCGTCGCTCGCCACGCTGCCCACGCTGACCGCCCCGGCGGCCGGCATCCCTGCGGGGCCCGCCCCCGCCCCATGTGCGGCCGCCCGGCGCCCCGACGCGCTCGAGGCGGCTTGAAGTGAACAGGCGCAAGACATGATCACCGAACTCGAATTCCAGAGCCTGGCCAGCCAGGGCTACAACCGCATTCCCTTGATCGCCGAGGCCTTCGCCGACCTGGAAACGCCGCTTTCGCTGTACCTCAAGCTCGCGGGCGGCAGCCCGCACAGCTTTCTGCTGGAATCGGTGGTGGGGGGTGAGCGCTTCGGGCGCTATTCCTTCATCGGCCTGCCGGCTTCCACACTGCTGCGCGCCACGGGCTTTCGCACCGAGGTCGTCACCGATGGCACGGTCGTCGAAACGCACGAAGGCAACCCGCTGGACTTCATCGCCGCCTACCAGCAGCGCTTCAAGGTCGCCTTGCGCCCCGGCCTGCCGCGTTTCTGCGGCGGGCTGGCCGGCTACTTCGGGTACGACGCCGTGCGCTACATCGAGCCGAGGCTGGCGGGCACCACCAAGCCTGGCGGCATCGACACGCCCGACATCCTGCTCCTGCAGACCGAAGAGCTGGCCGTCATCGACAACCTCTCGGGCCGGCTCTACCTCATCGTCTATGCCAACCCGGCGCAGCCCGAGGCTTACTTCAGGGGCAAGCGCCGCCTGTCCGAACTGACCGGCAAGCTGGCCTACAGCGTGACCGTGCCGCCGGTCCGCCGCGGCCCGTCCTACACGGTCGAGCGCGAGTTCGACAAACCCGCCTACCTCGCCGCGGTGGCCGTGGCCAAGGAATACATCGCTGCGGGCGACATGATGCAGGTCCAGATCGGCCAGCGGCTGAAGAAGCGATACACCGAAAGTCCGCTGTCGCTGTATCGCGCGCTGCGCTCGCTCAACCCCTCGCCCTACATGTATTTCTACGACATGGGCGACTTTCAGATCGTCGGGGCCTCGCCCGAGATCCTGGTGCGCCAGGAGCACACGCCCGATGGCGACAAGGTGACGATCCGGCCGCTGGCCGGCACCCGCCCCCGCGGGGCCACGCCCGAGGCCGACAAGGCCCTGGAGGCCGAGCTCTCAGGCGACCCGAAGGAGCGCGCCGAGCACCTGATGCTGATCGACCTGGCCCGCAACGACATCGGCCGCATCGCCCGAACCGGCTCGGTCAAGGTGACCGAGCCCTTCGTGGTCGAACGCTACTCGCACGTCATGCACCTGGTGAGCAACGTCGAAGGCCTGCTCAAGCCCGGGCTGAGCAGCCTGGACGTCCTGCGGGCCACCTTCCCTGCCGGCACCCTGACCGGGGCGCCCAAGGTGCGGGCCATGGAGATCATCGACGAGCTCGAACCCGTCAAGCGCGGCATCTACGGCGGCGCCTGCGGCTACCTCAGCTTTGCCGGGGACATGGACGTGGCCATCGCCATCCGCACCGGCATCGTCAAGAACCAGACGCTGTACGTGCAGGCCGCCGCCGGCATCGTGGCCGATTCGGTGCCCGAACTGGAATGGAGAGAAACCGAGCACAAGGCCCGGGCGCTGATACGCGCGGCGGAACTGGTGGAAGAGGGCTTCTGAAACGACGCGGGGCCCGCGAACGGGCCCCGTGATGAAGGCCCCTCGTCGAGGCCTGGACAGTCTTCAGGCAGCGCGCTTGCGCAGGCGCGCTGCGCCGCCCAGGCCGGCGACGCCCAAGACCATCATGAGGCCGGTGGAGGCCTCGGGCACCGCACTCACGGCGCCCTGGATGCTGGTCTGGCCGATCGGGTTGCCGATGGTGGGCGCCTGCAAGGCCAGCAGGGTCTGCACGACCTGGTAGTCGGCGCCCGTGCTGCCGCTGCCGATCACCACGCCCGGCAAGGTGCCGAAAATGCTGGTGGTGGTGGCCGAGGCGAAGCTGATCTGGGCGGTCGAGAAGTTGGTGCCGATCATGCCGCCGATGTTGCCGATGGCGGCGATGCCGCTGCCACCCGGGGGCGTGGAGTTCACGTTCAGGTTGAGCTGCAGGCCGGTGAGCGTCACGCCGCTGCTGGTGCCGGTGGTGACCAGGTTGCCGAAGTTGATGAAGCTCGGCGCCGCGACGCCGGAACCCGAACCTACGTTGTACGTCAGCGTCAGGCCACCGACAGTCACGCTGGTGGAGGAGTTCTGCGTGCAGCCCGCCACGCCATTGCAGCTGAGGGCCGAGCCGGTGGTGTTGTAGTTAACCGTCGTCAGCGCCCATGTAGGGCTCACGGAGAGGGCCAGCAGGCTCAAGGCGTAAAGCTTTTTCATGGGGTGTGCGCTTCCTGCGATGGGGAAAAAGCGACGGCGCAACGGGCGCAATCGACTCCCGAGATTCTCGATTTTTCCACGACAAGCGGGCGCGGTCACCCCCGGAACAGGGGGCCTCGTCACCCCGGATCCTCCCGTACGCATCCGGCCATCGCACAACGGCCCGTCCGCGCAGCCCGGCCATAATGCACGGCATGGTTTCGATCCATCCGATCACTGCAGCGCGCTCCGGTTGGCGTTGGCGCAAGCCATCAGCCTGACCAATCCTGTGCGCCCCGCCCTCCGGGACTCGGGCGCCTGAAGCTCCCCACCCAGCGCGTCGCGCCGGCCTCGCCGGTGGCGCAAGCAGCGGGTCACCAAGCGGGTATCCAGCGAAATCAACGGGTTAGAGCACATATGCTGCTGATGATCGACAACTACGACAGCTTCACCTTCAACCTGGTGCAGTACTTCGGCGAGCTCGGCCAGGACGTCCGGGTGTTCCGCAACGACGAGATCACGCTCGAAGGCATCGCCGGGCTGCGGCCCGAGCGGCTGGTGCTGTCGCCCGGCCCCTGCTCGCCGGCCGAGGCCGGCATCTGCATCGAAGCCATCCGGCACTTCGCCGGCAAGCTGCCGTTGCTGGGCGTATGCCTGGGCCACCAGGCCATCGGCGCGGCGTTGGGCGGCAAGGTGGTGCGGGCCCAGGTGCAGATGCACGGCAAGAGCAGCACCATCCGCACCGACCAGTCTGGCGTCTTCCACGGCCTGCCCGAGCGTTTCAGCGTGGTGCGCTACCACTCGCTGGCCATCGAGCGGGCCACGCTGCCGGCCGAGCTGCGGGTCACCGCCACCAGCGAAGACGGTGAGATCATGGGCGTGCGCCACCGCGGGATTCCGCTGGAAGGCGTGCAATTCCACCCCGAATCGATCCTCAGCGAGCATGGCCACGCCATGTTGAAGAACTTCCTGGAGCACGTGCAGTGAACCCTCCCATCGACCTGCGCAGCGACACCGTCACCAAACCCACGCCGGCCATGCGCGCGGCCATGGCCGCCGCCGAGGTGGGCGACGACGTCTTCGGCGACGACCCCACCGTCAATGCGCTGCAGGCGCGGATCGCCGCCCTGCTCGGCAAGGAAGCCGCGCTCTTCGTGCCCACCGGCACGCAGAGCAACCTGTGCGGCCTGATGGCGCACTGCCAGCGCGGCGACGAATACCTCGTGGGCCAGATGGCGCACACCTACCGCTGGGAAGGCGGCGGGGCGGCCGTGCTGGGCAGCATCCAGCCCCAGCCCCTGCCCAACCAGCCCGATGGATCCATCGCGCTGGAGGACATCGCCGCGGCCATCAAGCCCGACGATGCCCACTTCGCCCGCACCCGTCTGCTGGCGCTGGAAGACACCTGGGGCGGCCAGGTGCTGCCGCAGGCCTACATCGAGTCGGCCACCGCGCTGGCCCGCAGCAAAGGGCTGGCCACGCACCTGGACGGCGCCCGGCTGTTCAACGCCGCGGTGGCTTCGGGCCTGCCGGCGCTGGAGATCGCCCGGCACTTCGACAGCGTCTCGGTGTGCTTCAGCAAGGGGCTGGGCGCGCCCGTGGGCTCGGCCCTGGTCGGCGGCCGCGAGTTCATCGCCCGTGCCCATCGCATTCGCAAGATGGTCGGCGGCGGCATGCGCCAGGCCGGCGTGCTGGCCGCCGCGGCGCTGCACGCGCTGGACCACCACGTCGAGCGCCTGGCCGAGGACCACGCCCACGCCCGCGCGCTGGCCGAAGGCCTGCAGGGCCTGCCCGGTGTGACGGTGACACCGCCCCAGAGCAACATCCTATTCGTCGACCTGGCCCCCGAGAAGGCCCCCGGCGTGGTCGACCGCCTGCGTGCGGCCGGCGTGCTGTGCACGGGGCTGTACCGGCTGCGCTTCGTCACCCACCTGGACGTCTCGTCCCGCGACATCGACCGTGCCATCGGCGTGCTGCGCCAGCACCTGTAGGAGCCCCGCATGCCCATCACCGACAGCCAGGCGCTCACCCGCGTCATCGAGCACCGCGAGATCTTCCACGACGAGATGCTCGCGCTGATGCGCCGCATCATGAGCGGCGAGATGTCGCCGGTGATGATCGCCGCCCTGGCCATGGGCCTGCGCGTGAAGAAGGAGACCGTGGGCGAGATCGCCGCCGCGGCGCAGGTGATGCGCGAGTTCGCCACCCCCGTGGCGGTGGCCGACCGGACCCACCTGGTGGACATCGTGGGCACCGGCGGCGATGGCTCGCACACCTTCAATATCTCCACGGCCGCGGTGTTCGTGGCCGCCGCGGCGGGCGCCCGGGTGGCCAAGCACGCGGGGCGCAGCGTGTCCTCCACCTCGGGTTCGGCCGACGTGATGGAGGCGCTGGGCGGCTGCATCACCCTCGGCCCGGTGCAGGTGGCCGCCTGCCTGCAAGAGACCGGCGTGGCGTACATGTTCGCGCCCAACCACCACGCGGCCATGAAGCACGCCGCGCCGGTGCGCAAGGAACTGGGCGTGCGCACGATCTTCAACATCCTGGGCCCGCTGACCAACCCGGCCGGCGCGCCGAACCAGTTGCTGGGCGTGTTCCACCCGGACCTGGTGGGCATCCTGGTGCGCGTGTTGCAACGGTTGGGCAGCGAGCACGTGATGGTGGTCTACGGCATGAACGGCATGGACGAAATCTCCCTGTCGGGCGAGACGGCGGTGGGCGAACTGCTCAACGGCGAGGTGCGCGAGTACGTCATCCATCCGAGCGACTTCGGCCTGCCGGTGTACGACTCGCGCGTGCTCAAGGTGGCCAACAAGGAAGAGTCGGTCAGCTGCATCCAGCGCGCCCTGTCCAACGAAGACGGCCCCGTGCGCGACGTGGTCCTCCTGAACGCGGGTGCGGCACTGTATTGCGCCGGCGTGGCCAGTTCGGTGACCGAGGGCGTGCGCCGCGCGCGGGAAGCCGTGGCCTCGGGCAAGGCGATGGCCAAGCTGCAGCAGTTCGTCGAGGTCAGCAACGCGCTGCGCGCCCTATGAACGACATCCTCCAGCGCATCGTCGCGGTGAAGCGCGAAGAACTGGCCGCCGCCCGCGTCCGGCGCAGCCAGGCCAGCTGGCACGACGAGGCGCTGTCGCGCGACGACGTCCGCGGCTTCGAGACCGCCTTGCGCGCCCGCGTGGCTGCCGGCCGGGCCGCGGTGATCGCCGAAGTCAAGAAGGCCAGCCCCAGCAAGGGCGTGCTGCGCGAGCACTTCGTGCCCGCCGAGATCGCCGCCAGCTACGAATCCGGCGGCGCCGCCTGCCTGAGCGTGCTGACGGACGAGCGCTTCTTCCAGGGCTCTGCCGCCTTCCTGCAGCAGGCCCGTGGCGCCTGTGCGCTGCCCGTGTTGCGCAAGGATTTCATGATCGACGAATACCAGGTGGTAGAGGCACGCGCGCTGGGTGCCGACTGCATCCTGCTGATTGCCGCTTGCCTGGACGACGCGCAGATGGCTGACCTGGAAGCCTGCGCGATGGCCCTCGGCCTGGGGGTGCTGGTGGAGGTGCACGATGGCGCGGAGCTCGAACGCGCCCTGCTTCTGAAGACACCGCTGCTGGGCATCAACAACCGCAACCTGCGCTCCTTCGAAGTCGACCTGGGCACCACGCTGGGCCTGCTGCCGCGCGTGCCGGCGGATCGCTTGCTGGTCACCGAGTCGGGCATCCTGGGCCGGGCCGACGTGCAGCGCATGCGCGGCGCCGGCGTGCATGCCTTCCTGGTCGGCGAAGCCTTCATGCGCGCCCCCGACCCCGGGGCCGCGCTGGCCGATCTGTTCGCTTGAGCCGCCTGCAGCAGCCGCTGGGCAGCCTGCTGGAAGCGCCGCACGGCGACTGGCAGCCGCTGCTGGAGGACTGGCGGCAATCCGCGGCCGGGCGCGCCCTGATCGCCGCGGTCGATCGCCGCGTGGAGGATGGGGCAGCTGTCTACCCGGCCGAGGTGTTCCGGGCCCTGGCTGCGACGCCGCTGGCGCGCACCCAGGTCGTGATCCTGGGCCAGGACCCGTATCACGGCCCGGGGCAGGCCGAGGGCCTGGCGTTTTCGGTGCCCGCGGGCCAGCGCATCCCGCCCAGCCTGCGCAACATCTTCAAGGAACTCCAGCGCGACCTGGGACAGCCGCCCCCGGCCAGCGGTTCGCTGGCGGCTTGGGCTGCGCGCGGCGTGTTGCTGCTCAACACCAGCCTGACCGTGGAAGACGGCCGCGCCGGCAGCCACGCCCGGCTGGGCTGGGACTCCCTGACCGATGCCGTCAGCCGGGCGCTGTGGGCCGACGCGGCGCCCAAGGTCTTCATGCTGTGGGGCGCCCATGCCCAGGCGCGACAGGCGGTGATGCAGCCGCTGGCCGGTGCGGCCGGGGCGCGGCACTGCGTGCTGCTGAGCAACCACCCCTCACCGCTGTCGGCCTTGCGGCCGCCGCAGCCCTTCATCGGCTGCGGCCACTTCGGCAGGGCCCGTGAGTTCCTGATGGCCTCCGGCCGGCCCGGTGTGGACTGGGGGCTGACGCCGCGCGAGGTCGTGTTATAGTCACAGGCTCTCCGGAGGGGTGCCCGAGTGGCTAAAGGGGGCAGACTGTAAATCTGTTGGCTTACGCCTACGCTGGTTCGAATCCAGCCTCCTCCACCAGAGAGACTTTGGGTTCAGGTCGGCAGACCAGATCGGCAGGGCGGGAGTAGTTCAATGGCAGAACCCTAGCCTTCCAAGCTAATGACGCGGGTTCGATTCCCGTCTCCCGCTCCAAGAGAAGGTTGGTCACTGCAGGTAGTTGCGAGCGTTGTTCCAGTCGTCGTTACGGGTCTGTCGGTCAGCGGCCGCCACGCCGCCAGACCCGTACCGATGCCCATGTGGCTCAGTGGTAGAGCACTCCCTTGGTAAGGGAGAGGTCGCG
>CAIJPE010000151.1 GCA_903822435.1 uncultured beta proteobacterium
CAAGACAGACGCCCACCAGACCAAGCTTCCCGCCGCGGAACCGGCTCCGCCGGGCCGCAGGCGGACGGCCCCCTCGGGGGGAAGCGAGCGCCAGCGAGCTTGGGGGCCTCATACACTGCCGACGATGCCGCCATCGCTGGCGATGACCTGGCCCACCACGTACTCGCCGGCGCGCGAGCACAGGAAGGTCGCCAGGCCGACGATGTCCTGCGCAGACCCCACGCGCCTGCTCGGGTTGCCCTGGCCGATGCGGTCCCAGTCCACCCCGTCGCCTTCGGTCTTGCCGCCGAAGCCCACGCCCGTGGACAGCATCCACGTGGGGTAAGGCCCGGGGGCGATGGCGTTGCACAGGATCCGCTCGCCCGTCAGGCGCGAGGCCATGAAGCGCGTGAGGTGGTGCACCGCCGCCTTGGAAGCGCCGTACGACCAGGCATCGAACATCGAATTCTTCAGCCCGTCGATGGAGCCGATGTTGACCACTCGGGCAGGTGAAGGCCCGGCCGCCGCGGCACGCAGCAGCGGCAGCAACTTCTGCGTGAGGAAGAACACCGCCTTGACGTTGGTGTCCATCACCTTGTCCCAGCCGGCCTCGGGGAAGTCGTCGATGGGCGAACCCCATGACGCACCGGCGTTATTGACCAGAATGTCAACAGCGTGCTCGCGCTCGGCCAGGGCCACGGCGAGTGCCTCGACACCCTCCAGCCGCGAAAGATCGGCCGGCAGCGCAATGCAGGTGCTGCCGTACTCGGCCGACAGCCGCTCGGCCGTGGCCTGGCAGGCCGCGGCCTTGCGCGAGCTGATGTAGACCTTGGCGCCCTGCGCCAGGAAGCCGGCGGCGATCATCTCGCCGATGCCGCGCGAGCCGCCGGTGACCAGCGCCACCTTGCCGCGTATCGAAAACAGTCCGTCGAAGGATTCGGCCATGGGTTGTTCCTGTCAGCGGGAGATCGATGGCGGACTCAGTTGCGGAAAACGGCGGCCGTGCTCGGGTCGTCTTCGCCGCCTTCGCGCATGCGCATCTCGTTGCGGCCCACCACCAGGTGGTGCACTTCGTCCGGGCCGTCGGCCAGGCGCAGCGTGCGCTGCTGGGCATACATGTGGGCCAGCGGCGTGTGCTGCGACACGCCCAAGGCACCGTGCATCTGGATGGCCTGGTCGATGATCAGGCACACGCGCTCGGGCACCATGGCCTTGACCATGTGCACCCACAGCCGGGCCTCGCGGTTGCCCAGCACGTCCATGGCCTTGGCGGCCTTGAGCACCATCAGGCGCATGGATTCGATCTCGATGCGGGCGCGCGAGATGATCTCGACGTTGCCGCCAAGCCAGGCGAGCTGCTTGCCGAAGGCCACGCGCGACAGGCCGCGCTTGACCATCAGGTCGAGCGCCTTCTCGGCCGCGCCGATGGAGCGCATGCAGTGGTGGATGCGGCCCGGGCCCAGGCGCAGCTGCGAGATCTCGAAGCCGCGGCCTTCGCCCAGCAGCATGTTGGCCTTGGGCACGCGCACGTTCTCGAACTTGATGTGCATGTGGCCGTGCGGCGCGTGGTCTTCGGCAAACACGTGCATGGCACCCACGATGGTCACCCCCGGCGTGTCCTTGGGCACCA
>CAIJPE010000152.1 GCA_903822435.1 uncultured beta proteobacterium
CGCTACTACGCCGGCCAGGCCGAAACCCGGCTCGCCGAGCAGGCCCTGCCTGGCCCCACGGGCGAGAGCAACGTGCTGCGCCTGCACGGCCGGGGGGTGTTCGTGTGCATCAGCCCGTGGAACTTCCCGCTGGCGATCTTTGCCGGCCAGGTGGTCGCTGCCCTGGTGGCCGGCAACACGGTCGCCGCCAAGCCGGCCGAACAGACACCCGTGGTGGCGCGCCGCTTCGTGGAACTGCTGCAGGGCTGCGGCGTGCCGGCCGATGCGGTGCAGTGGCTGCACGGCCCGGGCGAGACGGTGGGTGCGGCCCTGGTGGCCGACCCCCGCACGGCTGGTGTGTGCTTCACGGGCAGCACGCCCGTGGCGCGGCTGATCAACCGCACGCTGGCTGCCAAGGACGGCCCCATCGTGCCGTTGATCGCCGAGACCGGCGGCATCAACGCCATGATCGTCGACAGCACGGCGCTGCCCGAGCAGGTCATCGACGCCGTCGTGCAGAGCGCCTTCCGCAGCGCCGGGCAGCGCTGTTCGGCGCTGCGCCTGCTGTGCGTCCATGAAGGCATTGCCGACGGCGTGATCGAGATGCTGCGCGGCGCTCTGGCCGAGCTGAAGGTGGGCGACCCTGCCGACCTGGCGACCGACGTCGGACCCGTGATCGATGGTGAAGCGTATGCTCACATCGGCCGGCACATCCAGAGGCTGCGCAGCCAGGCGCGCCTGCTGGGCGAAGCGCCGGCCGGGGCAGGCGTGCCCAACCTGCTGCCGGCGGTGGCCTTCGAGATCGCACGCATCGCCGACCTGCGCGAGGAAATCTTCGGCCCGGTGCTGCACGTGGTGCGCTGGGGCGCCGAGCAGCGGGGCGACGGCGCGGCCCACGATGTGGAGGCCGTGGTGCGCCAGATCAACGCCCTGGGCTACGGCCTGACCCTGGGCGTGCAGACCCGCATCGACAGCCGGGCCCAGCGTGTGGCCGCCGCCGCGCGGGTGGGCAACGTCTACGTCAACCGCAACATGATCGGTGCGGTGGTGGGGGTGCAGCCGTTTGGGGGCGAGGGGCTGTCCGGCACGGGGCCGAAGGCGGGCGGGCCGCACTACCTCTATCGCTTCTGCGCCGAGCAGACGGTCACGGTGAACACGGCGGCGGCCGGGGGCAACGCCGAACTGCTGGCCGGCCTGGCCTGAGCCCAGTGGGGCCCCGCGCCTCAGTTCAGGTACATGCCCAGGTAGCGCCGTCCGCGGCTGACGGCCTGCGCATCGGGGCAGACGTCGAACCATTCCACGAGTTGCTTGCGGGCGCGCTCACGCGCTTCGGCCTTGTCGCGCAGCACGGTTTCCAGCAGTTGGTCGAAGGCGGCCGGGAAGTCGCCTTCGTAGGCCTTCAGCGCGGCCAGGTCGAAGCGGGCGTCGAAGTCCTTCGGGTTGGTCTTGATTCGCGCTTCGAGGGCCGCGGCGTCGCCGGCCGGCCGGTTGGCGGCCAGTTCGATGCGCCCCATCAGCGCCGCATAACGGTGGCCCAGGGCTTCAGCCGGCAGGCTGTCCAGCAGCGTGCGGGCATCGTCGAAGGCAGCGCGGGCGATCAGCCGCTCGGCCAGGTCCAGCGTGGCTTCGGGGTGGCCGGGCTCGATGCCCAGGGCTTCCTGCAGGATGGCCTCGGCCATCTCGGGCTCGGCTTCGGCGGCCTCGGCGCGCAGCTGCTCCACGGGCGAGGCCTGCGGCTGAAGGTGCTTGTCGAGGAACTCGCGGACCTTGCCTTCGGGCAATGCGCCCAGGAACTGGTCGACCGGGCGCCCGCCCACGAACAGCACCACCAGCGGGATGCTGCGGATCTGCAGCGCCGCCGAGATCTGCGGTGCCTCGTCGGTGTTGAGCTTGGCCAGCAGAAACTCGCCGCCGTATTCGCGGGCGAGCTTTTCCAGCACAGGCCCCAGGTTGCGGCAGGGGCCGCACCAGGGTGCCCAGCAGTCCAGCAGCACGGGCACCTGGAGCGAGCGCTCCAGCACCAAGGCTTCGAAATCGGCCTCGGTGACGTCGTAGACCAGGGCCTCAGGCGGCGGTGCGGCAGGAATCACGTGTTGGCGCTGGGCGAAGGTCAGGGACGCTCGTTGCGCAGGATGCCCAGCGGAGCCGGCTTGCCCGACAGCACGAACAGCGTGTAGACGCCCTGGCCCGACAGCGCGTCGCCGTTGGCCTTGGCCGGGTTGGTCAGGTAGACGGCCCCCAGGGTGGGCGAATCGACCTCGATCTGCGTGCCCGTGCTGCTGGCGGTCTGCGCATAGGGCGAGGCCACGCCGGCGGTGATGTTCGACGAAGCCGAGATCGAGCCGAAGTTCACCAGCAGCGTCAGCCCGTCGAGGCTGGCCACGCCGTTGACCAGCCGGATCTTGGCGCGCGAGGTGCTGATCGGCAGGCGGTTGTCGTCGGTGATCATGTTCCATTGGAACGCCGCGGCCGAACCGTAGGCCAGGATGGTGTAGTCGGCACCGGCGGCCAACGCCTGGCCGCCCGTGACCACCGTCGCGCCGTTGACCTTCAGGGTCATCGGGACGTTGGTGCCGGCGTCGATCAACTGGTAGGTGCCCACGGCCGGAGAAGTCAGGCCACTGGCCAGCAGGACGCCGCCCACGGCGCCGGTGACGCTGCCGCTGGTGTCCACGCTGGCGACGATCCGTACCCGCGCCTTGGTGTTGTTCAGGGCCGTGTTGGTGCCCTGCTGGACGATCAGCTGCCCGTTGACCAGCACGCCGCCGCTGCCGGCGGTGAGCATCAGCGTGGCGTATTGCCCGCTGCCCAGGGTGACGTTGTCGATGTCCAGGCGGATGTCGTCGGGGTTGCCCACGCCGGTCACCCGCAGCCGGTACGTGCCGGCGGGAATCTCACGGAAGCCGGCCAGCGTGCCCGAGGTCAGGCCGCCCTGGGTCGCGGTGCTGGAGGCCAGATCGGCGCTGCTGGCGGTGAGGTACACGTCCACCGAACCGGTCTCGGTGGTGGCGTTGAACATGCGGATCCGCGTGTTGCCGGCGGCGATCAGCGTGGTGTCCTCGTCTTCAGGCAGCGTGGACAGCCGCAGCGAAGCCTGGGGCCCCCAGACCACGGCCGTGTAGTGCGAGTCCTTGGACAGGGTGTATGAGCCCGTGAACAGGGCGGTGCTGTTGCCCGCGCTGTTGACGTTGATGGTGTAGCTGTTCGCGTCCAGTGCGGCGTAGCTGGTGAGGGCACCGGTGGCCAGCGCACCGAACTGCAGGTTGCCGCCCACGTAGACGTCTGCACTGGGCAGGTCGCTGGTGAGGTTCAGGGCGCGGATGTTGGTGGTGCCGCCGCCACTGCTGCTGCCGCAGGAAGCCAGCAAGACCGTCGAGGCGAACGCGGCCATCAGGGCGAGCCGACGCGAGAAAGACGCAGAAGTCATTAAATGTCCTTGGAGATGCCGGTCGGGACGACGACGCAGCTTTGAGCCGGCGTGCAGACGAAGTCCACCAGGGCCGCGATTATGACGCGGCCCAAAAAGGCCCCCGGCGGCCTTGCAGGTCTTTACGAAACGGCGGCCCGGGCCACCCTACTGGCGCTTGCCGTTGAAGGTGCCTTGCGCGCCGTTGGCGATGCGCCACGTGCCCAGCACCTCGCCGGTGGCCGGGTTGATGAAGCCGTTGAACTGCGCCTTGGCCGCGCCGTCCGCGGACGCCGTGCCCATGACGATCATGCCGTTGGCCATGACCATCCCTGCGACCTGGAAGTTGCCCACGCTGGTCGACTGGCCGATCCCGGTGACCTGGCCGTTCGGCCCCACCACCAGGGAGAAGTTGCCTTGCTCGTTGCCCCCGGCGAACTGGCCGCTGAAGGCCCCCGACAGGCCAGCCGGCAGGGGCGCGCCCGCGGCTGCCGGGTACGTCGGCGCCACCGCGGCCGGGGCTGCGGCCATGGGGACCGGGGCCCGGGCAGGGGCTGCGGCGGGGGTGGTGCCCGTGGCCCTGATCGACTGCGCGGCGTTGTTCTGCGAAGCCTGCGACGTCGACCGGATCAGCGTGGGCTTGTTGCGGATGATGTTGACGATGGTGTTGTAGTTGTCCAGCAGGCTGGCTGCGATGAGCTTGCCTTCCGGCGTCTTGCTGTAGCCGCCGCCCGACGCCCAGCCGAGCCCGCCCCAGCCCCAGCCACCCAGGCTGAAGTCCATCTTGCTGGCCTTGCCTTCGGCGCTGGCCACCTGGATGCCCGAGCGCACATCGGCCACCAGCAAGGTGGTCTCGGCTTCCTTGAACTTGACGCCGCCGGCCAGCCCGCCCAGCGCGCCCAGCACGCCGCCGGCGCGTCCGAGCAGGCCGCCCAGCGCGCCGCCCATGCCGCCGGAGTCGCCCGAGAACTGCACCGCGGGCGTCATCACGAAGTCGGCCGCGGCCATCTGCCCGCCGCCGATGTTGGAGTCGGACTGCAGCTGCCCGCCGGCGGCCAGTGCGCGCTCTTGCTGCAGGTTCTGCATCGCCACGCCGCGCTCGACCACCGCGAAGCAGCCCGATTCCTGCGCCAGCAGCCGCAGCATCAGGGCCGGCGAGCCCAGGCCGTAGCCGCGCAGGCTGGACAGCACGTGATCCTGCGGCTCGGCCACGGCCAGGGTGCCCATTTCCTTGGTGCACTTCTCGACCGTGGGCTGGGCGTCCCCGGCCTGCGCGAGCGGCGCCGCTCCGATGAAGGCCACGCAGGCGCCAAGCCGGCGCAGGGGAATCCACGAAAGTCGGTCGTTCTTGTGCACGGCGAAGGCTCCTTGCGGCAAAAGGTCCAGGGTGGAGGACGGAAAGCTCGCAAGTTTAGGGGAGGCGGCGGCCGCTCCGACCCCCCGACTGTGGTGCCGATGGAGGATGCGCGGGCCGGCCGCGCCCGGCACCGGGCCCGTTGCGCTCAGGGGTACAGCCCACGTTCCTCGCGGGCGGTCAGGATCCGCTCGCAGGCCACCGCGAAAGTGGCGGTGCGCAGCGTGATCTGGTGGCGGTCGGCGGTGTCCCAGATCTTCTTCAGGGCACCCACCATGATCTTGTCCAGCCGCACGTTGATCTCGTCTTCGGTCCAGAAGAAGCTGCTGAAGTCCTGCACCCACTCGAAGTAGCTGACCGTCACCCCGCCGGCATTGCAGATCACGTCGGGCACCACCAGGATGCCCCGCTCGGCCAGGATGTCGTCGGCGGTGGGCACGGTGGGGCCGTTGGCGCCTTCCAGCACCAACCGCGCGGTGACGCGGCGGGCCCGCTGGGCGGTGATCTGGCCTTCCAGCGCGGCCGGGATCAGGATGTCGCAGGGCACGTCCCAGAAGGCCTCGCCGTCCAGCACCTCGCCTGCGGCGAAGCCGCCCACGCCGCCGGCGTCCTTCACGTGGGCCAGCAGGTCGGACATGTCGAAGCCGTCGCCGTTGAAGATCGTCCCGCTGTGGTCCTGCACGGCCACGATCTTGCCGCCGGCCTGGACGAAGAGTTCCGCCGCCGACGAGCCGACGTTGCCGAAACCCTGAACCGCCACGCGGGCGCCCTGCAGGTCCAGCCCGATGCGCCGGGCGGCTTCACGTCCGGTCACGAACACGCCGCGCCCGGTGGCCTTCACCCGGCCCAGCGATCCGCCCAGGTGGATCGGCTTGCCCGTGACCACGCCGGTGGCGGTGGTGCCGGTGTTCATCGAGTAGGTGTCCATCATCCACGCCATGATCTGCGGGTTGGTGTTCACATCGGGTGCGGGGATGTCCTGCTGCGGGCCGATGATGATCCCGATCTCGCTGGTGTAGCGGCGCGTCATGCGCTCGAGTTCCTTCTTCGACAGGCGCTTGGGGTCCACGCGGATGCCCCCCTTGGCGCCGCCGTAGGGCAGGTTCACGGCGGCGTTCTTGATGCTCATCCAGGCCGACAGCGCCATCACTTCTTCCAGCGTGACGTCCGGGTGGTAGCGCACGCCGCCCTTGCCCGGGCCGCGGCTGAGGTTGTGCTGCACGCGGTAGCCCTCGAAGTGCGCCACCGAGCCGTCGTCCAGTTCGATGGGGATGTCCACGATCAGCGCCCGCTTGGGCCGCTTCAGTGTCTCGACCCAGCGCGCCAGGTGCCCCAGGTAGGGCACCACCCGGTCGACCTGCATGAGGTACGTGCCCCACGGGCTGTCGGGCGTGGGGTGGACGAACGACAGCGGGGACAAGGGTGCCGACGAAGCAGCGGGCGTGGCAGACATGAGGGTGGGTTCCTGGTTGGACAGCCGCGTCGCCGGTCACCGGCACTTCATGGGTGCGCAGGCCGTCGCGGCATGGCTGCGCACTGTAGGCGCCCCGGGGCCGAATGAGTCACCATCGCCCATGCCGCCTTTGCATGGGGCCTGCGGGCCGGCGTCATCGCCCTCGCTACACTGCCGCGCATGGCAGCACCCGACATCGTGGCGTTCATTGGCGGCGGCAACATGGCGCAGGCCCTCATCGGCGGGCTGCGCCGGGCCGGCCGCCCGGCGGCCGACATCCTGGTGGTCGAGCCCGACGCCGCGCAGCGGGCGCGGCTGGCCCAGGCCCACGGCGTGCAGGCCCTGGCCGCCGCCGACGCCACACTGGCCACCGCGGCCACCGTGGTCTGGGCCGTCAAGCCCCAGTATTTCGGCGAAGCCGCCCGGCCCTGCGCCGCCCACACCGGGCAGGCGCTGCAGCTCAGCGTGATGGCCGGCATCCGCAGCGCCCAGGTGGCCCGGGCCAGCGGCAGCGCGCGCGTCGTGCGGGCCATGCCCAACACCCCCGCCCTGATCGGCCGTGGCATCGCGGGCCTGTACGCCGCACCCGGCGTCACCGCCGCCGAGCGTCGGTCCATCCAGGCGCTGTTCGCGCCCACCGGCCAGGCGCTGTGGGTCGAGCGCGAAGAAGACCTGGATGCCGTCACGGCCGTCTCGGGCTCGGGGCCGGCCTATGTGTTCTACGTGCTCGAAGCCATGATGTCCGCCGCCGTGGCGATGGGCCTGAGCGCCGAGCAGGGCCGCGCCCTGGCACTGGCCACCTTCGACGGCGCCACCGCGCTGGCGGCGGGCTCGCCGCTGGAGCCCGCGGCCCTGCGTGCACAGGTCACGTCGCGGGGCGGCACCACGCAGGCCGCGATCCAGGCGCTCGACGAGGCCGGCGTGCAGGCCGCCTTCGCGCGGGCCCTGCAGGCGGCCCGGCAGCGGGCCCGCGAACTGGGCGACGACTTCGGCTGAGGCCCCGTGCTCAGTGCCTGCGCAGCAGGTCGAGGGCCACGCCCGCGAACACCGCGAAGCCCACCCAGTGGTTCAGCCGGAAGGCCTTGAAGCAGCCTTCGCGGGTGCGGCTGCGGATGAGGGTGTAGTGCCAGACGGCCTGCGCCGCCGCAGCGCCGATGCCCAGCAGGAACACCCCGCCCAGGCCCAGTGAAAGCCCCAGCGCGGCCCAGCTGGCCAGGTAGGCCCCGTAAAAGCCCATCACCGCTGGAACATCCCACTCGCCCAGCGTGATGGCCGATGTCTTCATGCCGATGCGCATGTCGTCGTCACGGTCGACCATGGCGTATTCGGTGTCGTAGGCCAGTACCCACATCAGGTTGGACAGCAGCAGCCAGCCGGCCTGTGGCGGCAGCGCGGTGCTCAGCGCCGACCAGCCCCACTGCGTGCCGCCCAGCGCGGCCGCAAAGGCCATCGGGATGCCGAAGCTGAAGGCCACCCCCAGCACGGCCTGCGGCATCGACACGACCCGCTTGGCGAAGGGGTACACCAGCGACACTGCCAGCGCCGCGAAGGACAGCATCACCGCCGCCGGGTTGGTGGTCAGCACCAGGCCGAAGGCCGCCAGCGCCAGCACCGCGCCCACGCCCAGCGCCTCGCCCACGCCGACCGCTCCACGCGTGACCGGGCGCTGCGCGGTGCGCTTGACGTGGCGGTCGTATTCGCGGTCTGCCACGTCGTTGATGCAGCAGCCCGCGCTGCGCATGAGAATCGTGCCCACCACGAACACCACCGTCAGGTGCCAGCCGGGCCAGCCGTCGGCGGCGATCCACAGCGCGCTGAGCGTGGGCCACAGCAGCAGCAACCAGCCGGCCGGCCGGCTCCAGCGGATCAGGTCCAGGTACAGCGCAAGGCGCGACGGGCGCGCGGTCAGAGCCATCATGGCCGCATTATCGGCAGGCCGTCGCCCGGCGCCGTGGCCCGTGCTGGAAAGGTCTGCGCCTACATCACGGTGGCGTGCGGGTGCCCCGGGTGGTCCAGCGTGTCGGCGATCAGGGCCAGCGCGGCATCGCATTCGTCGCGCGACATCGGCCCGCCCAGGCACACGCGCACGGCGTCCGGCGGGTCGGTGTCGGTGGCAAAGGCTGCGCTGGCCACCACGCCCACGCCGCGGGTGCGCAGGTACGACGCGAACTCCACCACGCTCCACGACGACGCCAGCGGCAGCCACAGATGGAAGCCCTCGGGCTGCGCCTGCAGGGCGTGGCGGGCCAGGTGCCGGGCCGCCAGGGCCTGGCGGGCGATGCATTCCTCGCGCATGGCGTCCAGCACCGCTTCGGACGTGCCGTCCTGGATCCAGCGGGTGGCCAGCGCGTTGGTCAGCGGCGAGGCCATCACCGTGGTGGCGCGCAGCGCCCCGGCCAGACGCTGCGCGAGGCGCTCGCTGGGTGCGCACACGTAGGCCGTGCGCAGGCCGGCCCCCAGCGTCTTGGACAGGCCCGTGACGTAGTACGTGAGCTCGGGCGCCAGCGTGGCCAAGGGTGGCGGCGACTGCCGCGGCAACATGGCGTAGGCGTCGTCCTCGATGATGGGCAGGGCGTAGCGCAGGGCCACGTCGGCCAGCGCTTCGCGTCGCCCGCCCGAGGTGGTCAGGGTGGTCGGGTTTTGCAGCGTCGGGTTGACGATCAGCGCCTTGGGTTTCAAGGTCTTGCAGGCTTGCTCCAGGGCCTCGGCACTGGGCCCCTCGTCGTCCATGGCCAGCGCGTGCAGCTGCACGCCCAGTTGATTGGCGATGGCCTTGGTGCCCGGGTAGCACAGCGACTCCACGCAGACCAGCTCGCCGGGCCGCGCCAGCTGCGAGATCAGCGCGGCCAGCGCGCTGTGAATGCCCGGGCACACCAGCACCCGCGCGGCTTCGGCCCGGGGCACGCGGCGGCGTATCCACGCCAGGCCGGCCGCCTTGTCCGCCGCGGTGCCGCCGAAATCCTGGTAGCGCAGCAGCGTGTTCATGTCGGCCTGCGCCATCACCTCGGCCGCGCCGGTGCGCAGCCGCGCCAGCAGGGCAGGGTCCGCCGGTTCGGGCGGCATGTTCATGCTCATCTCGGCACCGCTGCCGCCGCGCAGCGGCAAGGCCGGGCTGTGGCCACGCACGCGCGTGCCCTGGCCGGGCCGGGAGTCGATCAGGCCCCGCTTGCGCGCCTCGGCGTAGGCGCGCGCCACCGTCGTGTAGTTCAGCTGCAGCTCATCGGCCAGCACGCGCAGCGTGGGCAGTCGGTCGCGCGCCGACAGCCGGCCGATGCGCAGGTCTTCGGCGATGAGGTCGGCGATCAGCAGGTAGGCCGGCTGATCGCTGGCCTGCAGCCGACGGCGCCAGTGGGCGATGGTGTTGGGGATGGCGGCCTCGGTGCAGGAAGTGACGCGCAGGTTGATCGGCCGACTTGATCGGGTCAACCCCGTCGGACCTGGTCTGCCAATGCACGTCCCATGCCCGCCGCCAACCCTCCGAAGGTGGCCTTTGGACGGGCCGAGCACCCTGGCGTCGAGAGGGCTTTGCCCCCGCGCGGTGCGGACTGGCCAATTGATCGGAGGCATTGATCGCATAGCCCGGCCTCGAGCCGGTGCATGCCCCGGCGAGGCGAGGGCCGGCCTGCGACACCGCCGCGCGGCCGCAGCGTGGGCGCAACCGCCGGATCGCCACGCGCTGCGCCATTCATCGCATCTTGATCGCATCGGCGGCCTTTGCCGCTGGCACGGCGGATGCAAAGAACCTGGGGCGCGCACCCCGACCATCACCCCCCAAAACCAGGAGCCCCTTCATGCCCAAAGTCACCCGCCCCGCCAACCAGAAAGGCGATTTCCTCGTCGACTACGAAGAGAAGGTCTTCGAAGACGTGAAGGCCGAGCCCGGCGAAAAGGCGCTGGTCACCTTCCACACGGTGGCCTTCGAGGGCTCCATCGGCTTCGTCAACCTGTTGCAGGCCACCCGGCTGCAACGCAAGGGCTTCGAGACCTCCATCCTGCTGTACGGCCCCGGCGTCACGCTGGGCGTGCAGCGCGGCTTTCCCACGCTGGGCGACGAGGCCTTCCCGGGCCACCTGAATTTCAACAACCAGCTCAAGAAGTTCATGGCCGAGGGCGGCAAGGTCTACGCCTGCCGCTTCGCCCTGCAGGCCCTGTACGGCCACGGCGAGCCCAGCCTGATCGAAGGCATCCGCCCCATCAGCCCGCTGGACGTCCTGGACTGCGTGCTCACGCACCGCAAGGCCGGCGCCTTCATCCTCGACACCTGGACCCTGTAAGCCATGGCCGCGCGTGTCGTCAGGGCCGCTGCCGTCCAGATTGCGCCCGATCTGGACTCGGCCGACGGCACGCTGGCCAAGGTGCTGCAGACGATCGCCGACGCCGCGGCCCGCGGCGTGCAGCTGATCGTCTTCCCCGAAACGCTGGTGCCGTACTACCCGTACTTCTCCTTCGTCAAGCCGCCCGTGCAGCAGGGCCCCGAACACCTGCGGCTGGTCGAGCGCGCGCCCACCGTGCCCGGCCCCATGACCGACGCCGTCGGCGCTGCCGCGCGGCAGCACGGCATGGTGGTGGTGCTGGGCGTCAACGAGCGAGACCACGGCACGCTCTACAACACCCAGCTCGTCTTCGACGCCGACGGAAGGCTGGTGCTCAAGCGCCGCAAGATCACGCCCACCTACCATGAGCGCATGGTCTGGGGCCAGGGCGACGCCGCCGGCCTGAAGGTCGTCCCCAGCGCCGTGGGCCGCATCGGCGCGCTGGCTTGCTGGGAGCACTACAACCCGCTGGCCCGCTATGCGCTGATGACGCAGCACGAAGAGATCCACTGCGCCCAGTTCCCGGGCTCGATGGTCGGCCAGATCTTTGCCGACCAGATGGAAGTCACCATCCGCCACCACGCGCTGGAATCCGGCTGCTTCGTGGTGAACGCCACGGGCTGGCTGAGCGACGCGCAGATCGCCGGCATCACGCCCGATGCCGGCCTGCAGAAGGCGCTGCGCGGCGGCTGCTGCACGGCCATCGTCTCCCCCGAAGGCGTGTTGCTGGCCGAGCCCCTGCGCCAGGGCGAAGGCCTGGTGGTGGCCGATCTCGACATGGCGCTGATCGCCAAGCGCAAACGGATGATGGATTCGGTGGGCCACTACGCGCGCCCCGAACTGCTGAGCCTGGTCATCAACGACCGACCGGCCCGAACGGTCACTGCCTGGAGCGATACCCATGAGCCTGCCCAACCCGGCACCCCTGCCTTCCCCGAGCAGCAAGCGGCTGATGACGGAGCTGCAAAGCTACGGCTTGCGGCTGGCTGATGCCGCCACCGCCCAGCACGCCGGGGTGGCCAGCCGCCGCGGCGGTGCCGGGCCTTCGGACCACAAGGCCGTCACGGTCGATGGCCACGTGATCATGGTGCCGGTGCACACCGGCAGCGCGCACGTCTCGCCCTACGAGCTGCAGGCGCCCGATGCCGCCGGCCGCAGCACCGTGCTGAAGAACCGCATCGCCATCGCGCAGATCGAATTCCCGCGTGCGCCGCGCTTCTACAAGCTGCAGACCTTCGACGGCGTGCCCTACCCGCACATCGCCACGCTGCACGGCGCCGATGTGCTGGCCACCACCGTCCTGCAGACCTGCATCCGCTACGAGAGCCGACGCAAGGCCTGCAAGTTCTGCGCGATCGGCCAGAGCCTGGCGGCGGGCCGCACCATCGCGCACAAGACGCCCGAGCAACTGGCCGAGGTGGCGCGCGCCGCCGTGCTGCTCGACGGCGTGAAGCACATGGTCATGACCACCGGCACGCCGCCAGGCAGCGACCGCGGTGCGCAGGTGCTGGCCGACAGCGCCTTCGCGATCAAGGCCGCCGTGAGTCTGCCCATCCAGGGCCAGTGCGAGCCGCCCGACGACGACGCCTGGTTCGCCCGCATGCGCGCCGCCGGGATCGACACCTTGGGCATGCACCTGGAAGTCATCGGCGCCGATCTGCGCGAACGCATCATGCCGGGCAAGGCCACGGTGCCGGTCTCGCGCTACCTGAGCGCCTTCGAAGCCGCCGTGCAGGTGTTCGGCCGCGGCCAGGTCAGCACCTACGTGCTGGCCGGCCTGGGTGACAGCCGCCAGACCATCCTGGAAACCAGCGCCACGCTGCTGGCCTTGGGCGTGTACCCCTTCGTCGTACCTTTCGTGCCGATCGCGGGCACGCCGCTGGAAGACCACCCGGCACCCGACGCGGCCTGGATGCAGTCGATCCTGCAGCCGCTCGGCCAGATGGTGAAGGCGGCGGGTCTGAGCTCGGCCGACATCAAGGCGGGCTGCGGCAAGTGCGGTGCGTGCTCCTCGCTTTCTGTCTACGAAGACTGAAGGGGGCCGAATCCATGGTCATCGAGGACAGCGAACTGGCGGCGCAGGCCGCCTACGCCCCTTGCGAATTCCGCATCAAGTGGGCCGACAGCGGCTGGGAGATCGCGCAGGCCCGCGCCCTGCGCCGCGCGGTGTTCTGCCTCGAGCAGGGCGTGTTCGTGGGCGACGACCTGGACGCCATCGACGCCCACGCGCAGACGCTGGTGGCCGTGACCTCGCTGGCCGGCATGCCCGACCAGGTGGTGGGCACGGTGCGCATCCACCAGCAGGTCGAACCCGGCGATGGCCTGTGGTGGGGCTCGCGGCTGGCCGTGCATGCGGCGTTCCGGCGCCACGGCCACATCGGCGCCACGCTCATTCGGCTGGCCGTCAGCAGTGCCCATGCCAGAGGCTGCCGGGTGTTCCTGGCCCACATCCAGTCCCAGAACGTCCCGTTGTTCCGCAAGCTGGGCTGGACGGCGTTGAAAGAAGAGACCCTGCACGGCCGCCCGCACGCCCTGATGCAGGCGGACCTGGCCGCCTTCCCGCCCTGTCACGACCCCTTGCGCGGCTTTCTCTCGCGGAGCCACGGGTGAGTGATCTGGGCAGCCTGGTGGAGCAATTGCGCAGCAGCCGCGGCTTTGCGCACAAGCGCGACATCGGCGCGGCCCTGGGCACGCTCGTGAATTCGCTACCAGGCGGTAGCACCGACCTGGCCCAGGCGGTGGCCGTGGGCGACGACTGCGCGGCCATCCCCGATGGCGACGGCTGGCTGCTCTTTGCCATCGAAGGCTTCGTCGACGACTTCGTGCAGGCCATGCCCTGGTTCGCCGGCTGGTCCGGGGTGATGGTCAACCTCAGCGACATCGCGGCCATGGGCGGCCGTGGCGTGGCCGTGGTGGATGCCCTGTGGGCCCGTGGCGGCGAGGCCGGGCAGGCCGTGCTGCAGGGCCTGGCGGCCGCGGCCAGCGCCTACCAGGTGCCCATCGTGGGCGGCCACACCAACCACCGCAGCGACCGCAACGGCCTGGCCGTGGCGGTGCTGGGCCGCGCCCGGCGCCTGTTGACCAGCTTCAACGCACGTCCGGGCGACCGCCTGCTGATGGCGGTGGACCTGCGGGGCGCCTTCGAAGACCCCCACCCCTTCTGGAACGCCACGGCCGGTGCGCCGCCCGAGCGCCTGCGTGCCGACCTTGCGCTGCTGCCCGAGCTGGCCGAGGCCGGCCTGGCCGACGCCGCCAAGGACATCAGCATGGCCGGCGTGCTGGGCACGGCCCTGATGCTGCTGGAGTGCTCGAAGGTGGGTGCCGAAATCGACCTGGCCGCCATCCCGCGCCCGGCTTGCGTGGGTGCCGAGGTGCCGCTGCTGCGCTGGCTGCAGGCCTTTCCGAGCTATGGCTTCCTGCTCAGCGTGAGGCCCGCGCAGGCCGGCGCCGTGGCCGCGCGCTTTGCGGCACGCGGGCTGGCTTGCGCCGACATCGGCACGGTCACGCCCGGCCCCGAGGTGGGCCTGCATGCCGGCGCCGAACGAGCCCTGCTCTGGGACCTGTCGGCCGAGACCTTCATCGCCGCCCGCACCGAGGCCGCCCATGCCTGAGTTGCGCAACCCACCGTGGCCGGCAGCCTTGCGCGTGGGCCTGCTGACACATTCGGTCAACCCCCGCGGGGGTGTGGTGCACACCTTGGAGCTGGCTCGTGCCCTGCACGGGCTGGGCCACGCGGTGACGGTGTTCGCGCCCGCCCAGCCGGGCCAGGGCTTCTTCCGCGCGGTGCCGCATGCCGTCAGCCTGGTGCCGGTGGGCCCGGCCCCGGCGGGCCTGGCCGACATGGTGGGCGACCGCATCCAGGCCTTCGTGCGGCACCTGTCGGGCGTCTTGCGGCAGCAGCGCTTCGATGTGCTGCACACCCACGATGGCATCGGCGGCAACGCACTCGCGACCCTGGCACAGGCCGGTGCGATTGAAGGCTTCGTGCGCACGGTTCACCACCTGGACACCTTCGACGACGAGCGGCTGGACGCCTGGCAACGCCGCGCCGTCACCGCCGCCGAGCAACTGCTGTGCGTCAGCCCGCTGTGGTGCCGCATCCTGCGCGAGCAACTCGGCCGCGAGGCTGCCCTCGTCAGCAATGGGGTGGACCTGCAGCGCTACACCCGCGCGAACGACGGCACTGATGCCGAACTCGCCGTGCGGCTGGGTTTGCGCGCCGGCGCGCCGCGCTGGCTGGCCCTGGGCGGCGTGGAAGAGCGCAAGAACACCCTGCGCGTGCTGCAGGCCTTCCTGCGGCTGCGCGCTGCCCACCCCGGCGCGCAGCTCGTCGTGGCCGGAGGTGCCAGCTTGCTGGACCACAGTGCCTACGCCCGCCAGTTCAACGCCCTGGCCGCGTCCTCCGGGCTGCAATCGGGCCCCGGGCAGGACCTCGTCGTCACCGGGGCGTTGCCCGACGCGCTGATGCCCGCGCTGTTCCGGCAGGCCGGGGCGCTGGTGATGCCCTCCCTGAACGAGGGCTTCGGGCTGGTGGTGCTGGAAGCCCTGGCCTGCGGCACGCCGGTGGTGGTGTCGGACCGCCCGCCGTTCACCGAATACCTGGACGACACGGTGGACGCCGGCCCTGCGCTGTACGTCGATCCGCTGGACCCCGTGGCCATCGCCCGGGCCATGCAGCAGGCGCTGCAGCCCGCACGCCGCGCTGCGCTGGCGCACGGCGTGCCCGCGGTGTGCCTGCGCCACGGCTGGACCGAGAGTGCCGCGCGGCACGTGGCCCTGTACCGTGCCCACCACGCCCTGCGCCGCAAGACGACCCACGCCGCCTGAGAGGAAGCCGCCGACATGCCCGTCATGCACTTTCACCTGCGCTGGCCCGACGGCCAGAGCACGCGCTGCTATTCGCCTTCGCTGGTCATCAAGGACTATTTCAGGCCCGGCACGGTCTACCCCCTGCCCGAGTTCATGCGCGACGTCCGCACGGCGCTGGGCATCGCGTCCGAGCGCGTGCGGGCCAAGTTCGGCCACCCCTGCTCGCTGGCGCTGGGCCAGCTGGCCCGCATCGAAACCCTCGCCGAGCCCTGGCAGGGCGAGCCATCTGCGCAGGTGGAAGTCCTGCACTTCGAGGAATGACCCCATGAGCATCCACCACGAGGTCGCGATCATCGGCGGCGGCCAGGCCGGCCTTTCGGTCAGCTATTACCTCCGGCAGCGCGGCATCGGCCACACCGTGCTGGAAAAGCACGAGCCCGTGCATGCCTGGCGCACGCAGCGCTGGGACGCCTTCTGCCTGGTCACGCCCAACTGGCAGTGCAAGCTGCCGGGCTGGGAGTACCGCGGCGAGGACCCCCACGGCTTCATGAAGAAGGACGAGATCATTGCCTACCTGGAAGGGTTCGTGAAACACGTCGGCGCGCCGCTGGAGTGCGGCGCGCACGTGCAGCGCGTGGTGCCGCGCCGCGGGGGTGGCTTCGAGGTCCACGCCAGCACGGGCACTTTCACCGCCGGCCAGGTGGTGGTCGCCTCGGGGGGCTATCACCAGCCGATCATCCCGCGCCTGGCCGAGCGGTTGCCGGCCAGCGTGCTGCAGATCCACTCCGAGCAGTACCGCAATCCGCAGCAACTGCCGCCGGGCAAGGTGCTGGTGGTGGGCAACGGTCAGAGCGGCTCGCAGATCGCCGAAGACCTGCACCTGGCTGGCCGTGCCGTGGTGCTGGCCACCGGCGACGCGCCTCGCTGCGCGCGCTTTTACCGCGGCAAGGACGTGGTGGACTGGCTGGCCGAGATGCACTACTACGACATGCCGGTGAACGAGCACCCGCTGCGCGAGGGCGTGCGCGACAACACCAACCACTACGTCACCGGCCGCGACGGCGGGCGCGACATCGACCTGCGCGCCTTCGCCAGCCAGGGCATGGAGCTTTACGGGCTGCTCAAGGGCCTGGATGGCGAAGTGTTGCAGTTCGCTCCCGATCTGCGCGCCAACCTCGACCATGCCGACCGCATCTACAACGGCATCAACGCCAGCATCGACAAGTACATCGCGGCTCAGGGCATCGACGCACCGCCAGGCTCGGTGTACGAGCCCGTGTGGGAGCCCGGTGCCGAGCGCACCTCGCTCGACCTGCGCGAGGCCGGCATCACCAGCGTGATCTGGTGCATCGGCTTCCAACCCGATTTCGGCTGGCTGGACGCGCCCGTCTTCAACGGCCGCGGGCAGCCTGGGCACGTGCGCGGAGTGACGGCCGTGCCAGGGCTGTACTTCATCGGCTTGCCCTGGCTGCACACCTGGGGATCGGGGCGCTTCTCGGGCGTGTCGCGCGACGCGCTGTACCTGGCCGAGCAGATCGAAGCGCGCGCCGTGGGCGCCGCGGCCGCCCCCGTGCCGCAGCGGGCCGAAGCCTTGCTGTCCTGACGCGCCGGGAAGGCCCGGCCCGAACCACTTCGATCGATGGCGCCGGCGGGCTGCGCCCCCTTGAGCGCCGCCGGACCCCGGCCCTTTGCTCCCGGGGGAGCGTCCGCCCTGGGTCGCTTCCGGGGTCCTCCGGGCCTTCGAGGCGAACCCATCCCCCGAAGTTGGGGGTGCAGACCCGAAAGCGCCGGCGCCTTCAGGAACCTTAAGGCTTGATCGGGCCCGCTGGACGTAGATTCCGGCTCGCATCCCGCGGCCTTGCCGCGGGATCAGAGTTGCTCAGGGAATCGCTATTCAAGACCCGGGATACCCGGGCTGTGCCGTCCACCAGGAACCCACCAGATGAAGAAGTTCTGCCCATCGAAATGCGCCGCTGCCGCGGTTCTGCTGACCGCCAGCGCCCTGGTGCAGGCCGCGCACACCGACTTCCAGCTGCGCTATCTGGCGCTGGACACGGTGACTGCATACCAGGCGGCCGATACCGTCGGCAGCACGGGTTACGACAAGTTCAACGACGGCAATCCCCTCACGGGCATGGTGTATCAGCCGCTGTACAACGGCGCACCGAACGGCCCCGTCCAGTCAGGCGGCTATACCGCATCGACCTTCACCGCCGGCGCCGAGCCGGCGGGGGCATCCGCCGATTTCCTGGGCCAGCAATTCGGTGTCGGCGGCCTGGCCTTCAGGTCTGGCGACGCGACCGTTTCCACCAGCAATCTCACGCCGGCCGGCGCCGTGTCGTCATCGCTCAACCTGGTCCCCAGCGTTGCGGCGGGTACGGCGCTGGGGCTCGTGGGAAGCAGCAGTGGCTTCAAGCTGAATTCGGTGTGGAACTACAGCGCCTTGCAGCCCGGCGAGTCCTTCCAGATCACGCTCGCGGGCTCCGGCGAATCGAATTATGTCGACCGGCTGCAGCTGCGCTTCGGCACCGACTACAGCACGGGCCTCGCGTTCATTTCCTTCGAACAGCAGACCCGCAGCAATTTCCCCGCTGCGCCGGTGCTGACGCGCACCAGGCTGGCCAGCACCACGCCATCGGCCATTTACGCGAACCTGGCGGCCGTGGACTACGTCGGGCTGCAACTGCAGCGCGACATGCCCACGGCGACCAACGCCAACCCCACCGTGCGCGCCACGGTCACCCTGTACGACGCTGCCCTCGACGGCAGCGGCGACCTGATGCCGTTGGCCAGCACCACCTTCGGCATGGAGGGCAGCACCTTCCAGGGCAGCGGCGCCTTCCAGAGCGTCTTTGCAGCCGGATCGTGGGTGGACGCCGCCTCGCCCGTGCCAGAGCCGAACGCGCTGAGCTTGACGCTGCTCGGCCTGGTTGGCCTGGGCACATGGGCGCGCCGATCGCGGCAACCGATGGCCTGAGCGATACGGCCCCGGTAGGCCGGCCCGGGCTTGCCCGTGCCGGGCGCCACCCTGCCCGTCAACCCTCCAACTGCTTCTGGAACACCAGCCCCGCGTGCTCGCGCAGGGCGTGGAATTTGATCTTCGGCCAGTTCTCCTGCATGGCGCGAAGCTCGCCGGCGTATTCCAGCAGCACGGTGGGGGCGTTGACGGCGTCCATCGCCACGCGGTGGGCGTTGCCGTCGATGAAACGCTGCAATTCGCGCTCGCCGCCGTCGGCCTCGTCGCAGGTGACCCAGCGCGCCACGTTGTAGCGCGCCGGCATGATGCGCGCCTTGCAGCCGTACTCGTGCTCCAGCCGGTGGGCCACCACCTCGAACTGCAGCTGCCCCACGGCGCCCAGCAGCAGCACGGTGCCGGCCACCGGGCGGAAGACCTGGATGGCTCCCTCTTCACCCAGCTGCGTGAGGCCGGCGCGCAGCTGCTTGGTCTTCAGCGGGTCGGCCACTTCCACGCTGCGAAACATCTCGGGGGCGAAGAAGGGCAGGCCCGTGAACTGCAGGCTCTCGCCCTCGGTCAGCGTGTCGCCCAGCTGAAGCACGCCGTGGTTGGGGATGCCGATGATGTCGCCGGCAAAGGCCTCGTCCAGCAGCTCGCGGCGCTGGCTCAGGAAGCTCACCACGGTGTTGGGCCGGATCTCCTTGCCCGAGCGGCTGACCTTCAGCCGCATGCCGCGCTCGAAGTGGCCGCTGGCCACGCGCAGGAAGGCGATGCGGTCGCGGTGCGCCGGGTCCATGTTGGCCTGGATCTTGAAAACCACGCCGGTGAACTTGGTTTCGTCCGGGTGGACGATGCGCTGGATGGAGCTCCGGTCGCCCGGTGCGGGGGCCAGGTCCACCAGGGCGTCCAGCACCTCGCGCACGCCGAAGTTGTTGACGGCCGAGCCGAAGAACATCGGCGTCTGCCGCCCGGCCAGGAACGCGGCGCGGTCGAAGGGCGGAGCGGCGTCGGTCAGCAGCTCGATCTCGCCTTCGGCCTGCTCGTACTGCATGCCGAAGCGCTCGGCGTAGGCCGGGTTGTGCAAGCCCGAGAGGATTTCGTCGCTGTTGCGGTCGCGGTCCTCGCCGGGGCTGAACACGCGCATCTGCTGCTCGCGCAGGTCCATCACGCCATGGAAGGCCTTGCCCATGCCCACCGGCCAGGTGAAGGGCACCACCTCCATGCCCAGCTCGCGCTCGATCTCGTCCATCAGCGCCAGCGGGTCTTTCACCTCGCGGTCCATCTTGTTGACGAAGGTCAGGATGGGGGTGTTGCGGGCCCGGCAGACCTGCAGCAGCCGGCGGGTCTGCGGCTCCACGCCGTTGGCCGCGTCGATGACCATCAGCGCCGCGTCCACGGCGGTGAGCACGCGGTAGGTGTCTTCGCTGAAGTCCTGGTGGCC
>CAIJPE010000153.1 GCA_903822435.1 uncultured beta proteobacterium
GGCGCCGCGCGCTGGCGCGCTCGCTGTGGATCACCGCGATCAGCCTGGTCGTGGCCCTGGGCTTCGCGGTCGCCTTCTCGTGGCGCATGGTGCGGCCCATCCGGTCGCTCACGGCAGGCGCTGCGCGCATCGGCTCCGGGCAACTGGATCACCGCATTCAGGTCGATAGTGCCGATGAGATCGGTCAACTCGGGCACGAGTTCAACACCATGGCTGGCGAGCTGGAGCGCTCCTACGCCACTCTGGAAGGCAAGGTCGAGCAGCGCACGCAGGCACTGTCCGACGCCAACCGGGCCAAGTCGCGCTTTCTGGCGGCTGCCAGCCACGACCTGCGCCAGCCGCTGCACGCGCTGAATCTGCTGGTGGCCCAGCTGCGGGCCGAAGCCACGCCAGCCGAGCGCGAGCGCCTGACGCTGCGAGTCGAGGGCGCCGTGGCGTCGATCAATGGGCTCTTCGATGGGCTGCTGGACATCTCCAAGCTCGACGCCGGGGTGGTGGCGGCGAACGTGGCCGCCTTTCCCTTGCAGGAGGTGCTGGACAAGGTGGAGGCCACGTTCGCCGAAGACGCCCGCGCTCGCGGGCTGCACCTGCATGTGCGTCCCCACACGGCCTGGGTGCAGAGCGATCCTGTGCTGCTGGAGCGCGTGCTGGACAACCTGGTGGCCAACGCGCTGCGCTACACCCGGCGTGGCGGTGTGCTGGTGGGCTGCCGCCTTCGCGGCGGCTCGGGCATGCCGCAAGTGCGCGTGGAAGTCTGGGACACGGGCATCGGCATCGCGCCCGACAAGCACCAGGAGATCTTCGCCGAGTTCTACCAGGTGGCCCCGGCCGGCACGCTGCGCGGCGAGGGACTGGGGCTGGGCCTTTCCATCGTCTCGCGCCTGGGCCAGCTGCTTGGCCACCCCGTGAACGTGGCCTCGCGGCAGGCGAGCGGCTCGTGTTTCAGTGTCACGCTGCCGGAGGCGCCGCCGCAGCCACGGGCCGCCGGGCCATCGGCGACAGAGGTCGTGCCGGACGACCCGCTTCGAGGCAGGCGGGTGCTGGTGATCGATAACGACGAGGACATCCTGGAGAGCACCGCAGGGCTGCTACGAGCCTGGGGGTGCGAGGCCGTGATCGCGGGCTCTGCCGATCGTGCCCTGGACCGTCTGGGCAGCCACGCACCCCATCTCGTTTTGGCCGACGTTCACCTGGATGGTGGCGAAGACGGCGTGGCCGCGCTCCTGCACCTGTGCCGTCACTTCGGCCACGAGGTTCCAGCCATCGTGATCTCGGGCGACGTGTCGCAGCAGACGCGCGACCGGGTGGCCAGCTTGGGCTTGCAGCTGCTGGAAAAACCCGTCGACCCGATGCGCTTGCGCACGCTGGCGACACGACTGATGCGCGCCTCTACCCGACCGGAGGCAGCGAGAGACCCAGGCGGGTGACGGCGAGCACCGCTTCCGTTCGGCTGCTTACGCCGAGCGCCTTGAGGATCGCCGAGACGTGGTTCTTCACTGTTGGCTCCGCAAGGTCGAGTGCACGGCAGATGAGCTTGTTGTTCTTGCCCTGCATCAGCAGAGTCAGTACCTCCAGCTGTCGGTCGGTGAGCCCCAGCGAAGCCGCATCCGGCCGGATTGAAAGCGAAGCGATTGCCGGTGCCGGCGCTGTCGATGCGGGCGCGCCGCGCAGTGCCGCCGGTGGCACATAGACACCACCGGCCAGCACAAGCGCCAGTGCGCTGGTCAGCACCTCTCGCGTTTCGGCCTTGGGGATGAAGCCCTGCGCGCCGAGCTCCAAGGCCTTGCGCATCGTCGCCTGGTCCTTGTCGCCCGAGAGCATCACCACCGCGATGGCGGGGTGACGTTCGGCGACCAGGGAAAGCACCTGCAGTCCGTCCAGGTCCGGCAGGTGCAGGTCCAGCAGCACCAGGTCTGTATCGGAGTGGCGCTGCAAGGTCTGCAAGGCGGTTTGCGCGTCCGCTGCTTCGAGCACCGACGAATCGCTGCGAAGGCCCAGCAGCACGCTGCGCATGGCCTCGCGGATCAGGGCGTGGTCGTCGACGATCAGGAACTTCATCGCGGGGCGTGGGGGTGCAAGCGCCGACAGCGGCAGCGTCGGCTTGGCCGTCGGCCGAGCTTACACGGGCGGCGACAGCCGGCGGGCCGGGAGCACCATGGACCCGGTACTTTGGAACCAGCTTGTGGTGCCTGCGCCGGGCCTTCAGAAGGATGGGCCGCGCGCCCGACCAGGGGCAGCATCGTTGCACCGACGCATCCAATCCGTTCAGCCTTCCACGCAGCACCCTTGCGAGCCCACCATGAACCAGGCCGACTCCTTCCAGCCGCCGATCACCGTGTCGAACACCATGCCACTCCCGCGTGCGCCCACCACTGCACTCGGACGCATGCTCCGGTCGGCCTACCTGGCGGCGCTGACCTGGGCCTTCACGCGCTTCAACTCTCTGCGCGTCGTGTCCTACCCGCCTGCGATGTGGGCCATCCAGGCCAGCGGCGATTCCAGCCAACACTCGCTGTGGACCTGGGGCACGTGGCTCGGTGCCAACGTGACGATGGCGGCCTGGCTGTACGGGCAGAACGCCCAGCGCCTGAGTCCCCACCAGCTGGACGAACGACTCGTGGGGCAGCGACGAGGTGCCGAGCAAGGTCATGGGCTGGTGCTGGCGCAGCCGTGAGCGCGCCAGACGCCGCAGCTCGTCATACAACAGGCGGAACACGTGGCCAGCAGCCTGCAAGTCGCCCTGGCGCGCCGCCACCAGAAGCAAGGTCACATCCGACATCAGACCCTCTTTGTTCACCACGTATCGCATTCCGCGATGGCGCTTCGGCGCCATACCCGGCGCTGAACCTGCCGGGGGCGGCTGCTCGATTCAGGGAGCGCCCGCTGGATGTCCGCAAACGCCTATCGGCCTCGTACATATCCCTGGGGGGGACATCCTTGTTCTTCCCGCCACCGAGGATCCTCCATGCCCGCAATGCCCGTGATCAAGAACCGTCGACGCGGCCGAGGGGGCCAGCCATCTCGCGCCACCCGCCGCGGCCCCGAGTGCGGTGCATGGCGCCTTGGGCAAGGCGGTGACGACAGCAGGCAGCCAGCCGCGATCGGGGTTCGCCCGGGTGCCAGGCGGTGTGCCTGATGGCCACTGCCAACCTGCTGGGCTGGGCAGCGGCGGCGCTGACGCTGCTGACTTTCTACAGCACCAACATGCAGCGCCTTCGGCTGCTGGCGCTTTCGGCCAACGGCGCGTTCGTGGCCTATGCGTGGCTGGCCGGCCTGACCCCCGTGCTCGCGCTGCACCTCACGCTGATTCCCCTCAACCTCTATCGCCTGATGCAGGTTCGAGAACGCCTGGCCACCAAAGGGGCTGCGGAGTCGGCCCTCACAGGCAAGTCGGAGCCGCTCAGCGCTGCACAACCGGACCAGCGCTTCGTCATGGAGCGCCGCGTGGCCCGCCTGCAGATGGGCGGTTGCGCCTCGTCCCTGCGCAAGCCCCTGAGGTTGCGGCCGCGCCGCCGGATCCGCGCTGGGAGGGGTGGCTCTGCTTGGCCCCCACGGGCTTGCATCGTCACCGCCGCGCACGCATCCAAGGCGTTCAGCCTTCCACGCAGCGCCCTTGCGAGCCCACCATGAACCAGGCCGACTCCTTCCAGCCGCCGATCACCGTGTCGAACACCATGCCAC
>CAIJPE010000154.1 GCA_903822435.1 uncultured beta proteobacterium
CCGATGATCTCCAGTTCGACGGATGGGTTCTGGCGGTGCCAGTCGGGGAGCAGTGGCACGAGGCAGCGGGCAGCAAACGCGTTGGTCGTGGACACCCGGAGCCGCTCTACCGCGGACCCTGGCGCGCGAAGCTGATCCATCGCCGCAGCGAACAGGTCCAACCCATCGCGGATGACGGGAAACAGGCGCGCGCCGGCCTCGGTCAGGGCAATGGGTCGCGGATGCCGGCGGAACAGGCTCTGCCCGCAGTGCCCCTCAAGACCTCGGACCTGGTGGCTGATGGCCGTCGGCGTGACATGGAGCTCGGCGGCGGCAAGCCGGAAGCTTCCCAGGCGGGCAACGGCTTCGAAGGCTCGAAGTGCAGCCAGGGGCGGGAGACGGCGCATGGGTACGTGGATGAATTGAATTCATTTATACCTGAATCGTTCGAGTTTGAGCCGTGCCGGCACTCTGGTCGACACTCAGGTGCGCCATGGATTCGGACAGGAGACTTCGAGTGACCAACGACACACCAGACACCGTTTCAAGCTTGAAGCAGCGCATCGCAGCGATGGCCCCACTGGTGGCCGAACAGCGTGAGGCCATGGATCGCGAGCGACGTCTCACCCGTCCTGTGTTCCAGGCCATTGCTGAGGCCGGGTTGCTGCGCCTGTGGGCGCCACGCGCCCTCGGGGGCTGGGAGCTGTCGCCACCGGATTTCATGGCTGTTGTCGAGGCGGCAGCGTCGCTGGATGGCTCCATTGGCTGGGTGGTGGGCAACGGCGGTGGCATGAGCCGGGCAGCCGGCTACCTGCCCGAGACGGTGGCGCGGCCGTGGTTTGCCCGCACCGAAGCCTTGGTCGTGGCCACGAACGGGGCGATCGGCGAGGCCGTGCCCGTCGAGGGCGGATACCGCATCAGCGGGCGCTGGCCCTTCGCCAGCGGAATCCATCACGCAAGCCTCGTCGCACCAGCGTGCCGGGTCGTCGACGGCAGTGGGCAGGGGCCCGTCCTCCTGTGCTACGTACCCGCCGAACACGCCGAGATCATCGACAACTGGCGCGTCTCCGGCCTGCGCGCCAGCGGCAGCTGCGACTACACCTTGAGCGATGTCTTCGTGCCCGCCGAGCACTCGCACGACATGTTGAATCCGCCGGCGATGCAATCCGGCCTGATTTACCGGTGGCCACCCATATCGGCCTTTGCCACGACGGTCGCTGTCGTTCCACTGGGTATCGCTCGGGCTATCCTGGACACGTTCAGCAGCGGGCTCGCTGCGCGCACCCGGGCTGGCACTGCGGCTGCGCTGCGTGACCGCGAACTGATCCAGTCTGAAGTCGGGCGCGCCGAAGTGCTGCATGCAGCCGCGCGAGCCCTGCTGATCTCGGCGATGAATGAACTTACGGACGCCCTCGATGTGGGCGGCGGGCGGCTCGTCCGCGCCCGCGCGATGTACCGGGCGGCCTGCACGCACGCGGCAGAGACCGCCATCCGCGTGGCCGACATGGTGTCCGCCGCCGCCGGGGCAGCATCCATCTGGGAACAACACCCGCTCGAGCGGCAGTTTCGTGACATCCACGCCGCCGCCAAGCACATCGCCGTGTCGCCGAACAACTATGTCGTGTCCGGGCGAATCTGCCTTGGGCTGGAGCCCGGCACCCCGCGCTTTTGACCTCCTGCCGCCATGAATCCCGTCTGGCTGTATTCAGCCGGACCTCCACACCTGACCGCGCTGCTCGCCAGCATGTCCGGGCCACTGGACAGACCGAGCACGCGCGGTCGTCTCAAGGCCTTGGGGTCGCTCCGCAAGCAGACCTTCTTTTTACGATCATGCTGTTCATCGAGCGGAAGATCCCGGGCGGACGCAGCCAAAGGCGTTGTGTCGCGCGCCAGCGAGCCCTCGAATCTGGACTCCGGGAAGCCGCCGCTACGATGGCGGCATGACCATCGTGCCCTCCCGGCGCGCGGCGCCCCCGGTGCCGGGCCTGCCACGCCGGCTCGACGAGAGCCTGATCCGCTCGCTGCACGAGTTGCTGAGCGCCGCCAACATTTCCAGCGCCGCGGCCCGGCTGGGCATGAGCCAGCCCGCCATGAGCCGCCAGCTGCGCACCTTGCGCGAGATCGTGGGCGACCCGTTGCTGGTGCGGGTGGGCAACCGCATGATGCTGACGCCGCGCGCCGAAGGCCTGGTGGTGCCGGTTCGCCGCATCCTGGGCGACATGACGCTGCTGCTGGCCAAGGGGACGACTTTCGAGCCCCAGGTGGCGAAGGCGGCATTCCGCCTGGCTTCCTACGACTCGCTGCCGGCGCCCTTCTTCGCCTCGCTGGTGACCCACGTGGTGGAGGCCGCACCGCGCGCCACGCTGGAGATCCACAGCCTGGCTTCGACGACCGAGACGCTGCGCCTGCTCAGCGAGGGCGAGCTGGACGCGTTGATCACCACGCGGCGCGACCTGACCAGCCATCTGCATGCCCGCGTGCTGCTGACCGATCCACTGGTCTTCGTCGTGCGGCGCGGACACCCCCTTGCCCTGAACCCCACGGCAGCCGCCTACCGGGCGGCCGGGCACATCGGCTCGCTGGTGCAGGCCCCCGGCACGGGCGGTGGGCTGGAGTCGCGCCTGCTGCAGGCGGGGCTGGCCCTGCGCATCCAGGTGCGTACGCAGTATCTGGGCCTGACGCCGCAGATGTTGTGCGAGTCCGACCTGGTCTTCACCACGGGACGCACCCTGGGTTTGGCGATCGCGCGCCAGGCGCCGCTGGTGGTCCTGCCCCTGCCGGTGCCGGTAGACCCGTTGCGCTACAACCTCGTGTGGCATGAACGGACCCACCGTGACCCGGCCATGGGTTGGTTCCGCAAGCAGGTGATGGACTGCGCCAGGCTGCTCTCGGAGCAAGGGCCGCCGGAGGATTGAGTGCCCCGCGTGACGGCCGCGCATACCGCCGCCGGTATGCGCGAATGCGCCGGACTGGCATCGCGGGCAGGCCGCCCCGCTTCCTACACTGCAAGCAGCGGTCTGGCAGCGCGTCGACGCGCCCGCCGTGCACCCCATCCTGCAAGGAGGCGAGATGACCCATCGGACGTTCCGTTCAAGGTTGCGGCCCGGCGCGCCGGGCAGGCGAATCTCAAGCCTTGCCGCCGGCGTGGCGGCGCTGGCCTCCAGCGCCTTGGCCCAGGCCCAGGCCAACGATCCCCCGCCGACGGCCTCGGCCCCGGCGCAATCGGTGGTGGTCACCGGTTCGCGCATCCGCAGCCTGGACGCCACCAGCATCAGCCCGGTCAGCTCCATCGGCGCCCCGGAGCTAGCCCAGCGCGGCACGCTGCGCATGGAAGACCTGCTCAACACCCTGCCGCAGGCCTACGCCGACCAGCTCGGCGGCGGCAACCGCGGTGGCACGGTGGGGGCCAGCGGTACGGCCACCATCAACCTGCGCAACCTGGGCAATCAGCGCACGCTGGTGCTGATCGACGGCCGCCGCCTGATGCAGGGCGACCCGGCACGGTCCACCGCCCAGGCGCCCGACATCAACAACATCCCGCCAGCGCTGATCGAGCGGGTGGACATCGTCACCGGCGGTGCATCGGCGGTGTATGGCTCGGACGCACTGGCCGGGGTGGTCAACTTCATCCTGAAGCGCAACTTCGAGGGCGTGCAGGTGGACGCCCAGGCCGGCGCCTTCTTGCACAAGAATGCCAACGCCATCGCCGGCGTGGCCGATGCCGCGGGGCAGCCGGTGCCCCGGGGCGACACCTGGGGCGGCAGCCAGGACGGCCTGTCGGTGACCTTCGGTCGCAACCTCGACGGCGGCAAGGGCAACGTCACGGCCTTCCTCGGCTATCGGCAGATCGAAGGCGTGGGCACATCGGAACGCGACTTCATGACCTGCAACCTGAGTGCCGCAGCCTCGGGCTATGCCTGTTCGCTCTCCAGCACCAGCTACCCAGGGCAGTTCCAGCTCACCAACCCGACCACCGGTGTCGTGCGGGCTACCGTGGCGCTGGACCCGACCACCGGCAACACCTTCCGCACCTATCGCACCAGCGACGGCTTCAACAACGGCAACACCTACGACCTGCAGGCGCCCACCAAGCGCACGAATGCCAACCTCTTCGGCCAGTATCGGTTCTCGGATGCCCTGGAGCTGTACGGCGAGTTCGGCGCCATGCGCAACGAGGCCGACATCCGCATCTCGCCCACGGGTGTCTTCACCGTATCCGAGAAGATCCCCTGCACGAACCCGTTTCTCTCTGGGCAGCAACTCACCCAGCTCTGCTCGAGCGTGGGCCTGACGGCCGCGCAGGATGCGAATGTGCTCGTGTCCTACCGCAACGCCCTGGGCGGCCCGCGGCACGACTACACCACCCACAACACGCTGCGTGCCATTGCCGGGCTGCGTGGCGACTGGTCGGAGAAGTGGCACTTCGACGGCTACGTGCAGTTCGGCCGCACGCAGTACGACTCGCGGCTGACTGGTGAAATCTCGCTGGCGCGTTTCGCCCGCGCCATGACCGTGGTGCCCGGCGCGTCCGGCCAGCCCACCTGCCGCTCGGTCGTGGACGGCACCGATCCGAACTGCGTGCCTTTCAACATCTGGCAGATCGGCGCGGTGTCGCCGGCCGCGCTCAACTACGTGGGCAGCACCGTCACCCGCACGGGTCGGTTGGAGCAAGGCATCGTCAGCGCCTCGGCCACCGGCGACCTGGACTTCAAGAGTCCCTGGGCCGTGCAGCCCGCCGCCGTGGCCGTGGGCGCCGAGTTCCGCGACGAGCGCATCAGCTTCACGCCCGACAACAGCTACCAGACGCGCGACACCGCCGGCAACTCGGGCGGCGAATTCCCGATCAGCGGCTCGTTCAACGTGAAGGAGGCCTTCGTGGAAGGCCGCCTGCCCGTGGCCGAGAACGTGTCCTGGGCGCGCAGCCTGGCGCTGGAGGCCGGCTACCGGCGCTCCAGCTACAGCACGGCCGGCTCCACCGACGCCTACAAGCTGGCCGGCGAGTGGGCGCCCGACCGCCAGTTCAGGCTGCGCACGGGCTTCCAGCGGGCCGTGCGGGCACCCTACCTGTCCGAACTGTTCGGTCCGCAGCGCGTGGTGACCGCCGCCATCACCGACCCCTGCGAAGGCAGCGCACCCAAGGCCACGCTGGCGCAGTGCCAGCAGTCCGGCGTCACCACGGCCCAATACGGCAACATCGCGCCGGCCGCAGGCCAGCAGTCGGGTGCGCTGGTGGGCGGCAACACGGGCCTGACGCCGGAGACCAGCAACACCTTCACCACCGGTCTGCAGTTCACGGCCGCCGGCACCGGGGCCTGGACGTTCTCGGCCGACTACTTCCGCATCAAGGTCGACAAGCTGATCGCCAACGTGCCGGCCAACATCACGCTGACCCAGTGCATCAACGGCGGCCAGTTCTGCAACCTGATCAGCCGCAACCCGGCCACGGGCTCGCTGGTGACGGGCGGCTACGTCGTCACCACCAGCATCAATTCGGGCTACCTGAAGACTTCGGGCATCGACTTCGCCGTCAGCGGCAGTGTGCCGCTGGCATCGGTGGCCGGCTGGATGACGGGCCGCCTGGGCCTCAACGTCAGCAGCACCTGGCTGCAGAGCTACGAGGTGCAGATCCTGCCGGGCACCCAGGCCTACCGTTGCGACGGCAACTTCGGCGTCAATTGCGGCACACCCCTGCCCCATCTGCGCCACCGGGTGTCGGCCAGCTGGGCCTCGCCGGGCGGCGTGGGCCTCGTGGCAACATGGCGCTACATCGGGTCCACGGCCATCGACCGCAGCAACAGCGCCGATTTCCTCAAGGGCACCTACCAGCCCTATGACGGCGTGATCAGTGCGCGGGCCTATCTCGACCTGTCGGCCAGCTGGGAGATCGACAAGAAGCTGACCCTGCGCGCCGGTGTCAACAACGTCGCCGACCAGGATCCGCCGCTGACAGCCAGTACCGGCGGCGCGGTGGCCAGCGGCCCGGTCTACGCCGGGATGTACGACACCCTCGGCCGCCAGTTGTACGCCAGCCTGAGCTTCAGGTTCTGATCACAGGGTCCGCAAGAGGGAGGCCAAGGCCCAGGCCATGATGGCCGGGCCATCGGCGTGCATGGCCACGTGCGCATTGGCGGTGGCGCGGGCCGGAACCCGGAATTCGCACACCGTCATGCCCCGGGTGTGCCGGCCGGTGAGCTCGATGTCCACGCGGGCCGGCTCCATGCCGAACCACGCTGGTTCGGCCAGCCAGGCCACGGGCGTGGGGTCGTACAGGGCCTGGCGGTTGCGCCCCGGCCGGATCTCGGTATAGGCCTGCAGCAGGTCGGCAAAGAGCAGCGCGTTCGGGCGGCCGCCGGCCCGCACCTGGGCGACGTGCTCGGGCCCCACCTCCACCTGGCGGCAGACATTCAGGCCGAACATCCACACGGGCGCGCCGGATTCGAACACCTGCGCAGCGGCTTCGGGATCGGCGGCGATGTTGAACTCGGCCACGGCGCTGGTGTTGCCGCGGTCGGTCGAGCCGCCCATGATCACCAGCCGCCCCAGCAGGCCGGGCAGTTCGGGCGCCCGCTCGAAGGCCCGGGCCACGTTGGTCAGGGGCCCGATGGCCAGCAGGGTGATCTGTCCAGGGTGGGTCCGTACATGGTGGATGAGCGCGTCCACCGCGTGGCCGGGCGTGGGCGCGGCTTCGGCCGCGGGCAATTTGCGGCCGACGCTGCGCATGGCGTCCGCCCCCAGCACGTCCTGCGCCGTGACCTGGGCCTGGGCCAGGGGGCGGTCGCAGCCCGCGTAGACCGGGGTGGCCCAACCGTGCAAAGCCTTGATGCGCAAGGCATTCGAGAGCGTCCGCGCCAGCGGCGCATTGCCGGCCACCACGCTCACGCCGTCCACCACGAAGCGCGGTTCGGCCTGCAGCAGCAGCCAGGCCATGTAGTCGTCGAAGCCGGGATCGGTGTCCAGCCAGATGCGCGTCGGGGTCATCCGCGCGCCTCCATCCTGTCGCCGATGATCGCAGCCTTCGATGGATCGAAGGAAACCCCCACCGCGTCGCCTTCTGCCCAGGGCGTGCCGTCCACCGGTGCCACACCCTTTACCGGCCCGGCGGCGGTCTGCACCCAGAACTCCAGGCGGTCGCCCGCGTAGCTGCGGCTTTGTACCGTGCCGGGCAGGGCGGCATGGCCGGCCGCCTGCACGCTCACGGCGGCGGCCCGCCAGGCGACGTGGGTCACGCCCGGGGCCAGGTCCATCCGAACGGGCAAACGGCTGCGCTCGAACAGGTTCTCATAGCCCATGAAGGTCGCCACGAAGGGGGTGGCCGGCTGGTGATACACCACGGCGGGCGCGGCGTCCTGCTCCAGACGCCCCTGGCGCATCACGGCGATGCGGTCCGACAGGCTCAGGGCCTCGTCCTGGTCATGCGTCACGTACAGCATGGTGATGCCGGACTCGCGCTGAAGCCGGCGTAGTTCGGCGCGCATTTCCACGCGCAGCCGGGCGTCCAGGTTGGACAGCGGCTCGTCCAGCAGCAGCAGCCGCGGCCGGATCACCAGCGCCCGGGCCAGCGCCACGCGCTGCTGCTGGCCACCTGACAACTGCGCAGGCAGGCGGCCGGCCAGGTCCGCCAGGCCCACCGAGCCGAGCGCTGCCTCCACCCTCTGCTTCAGTGCATCGGCCGGAACGCGCCGCAGCCGCAGGCCGAAGGCCACGTTGTCGAAGAGGCTCAGGTGCGGGAACAAGGCGTAGGACTGGAACACCAGGCCGATGTCGCGGCGGTGCGCAGGCACTCGCGTGATGTCCTGCCCGGCAAGCTCAATGCGGCCTGCCGAGGCCTGAAGCAAGCCGGCGACCGCCCGCATCGTGGTGGTCTTGCCGCAGCCCGAGGGGCCCAGCAGCGACATCAGCTGGCCTTGGGGCACGGCCAGCGACAGGCCTTCGACGGCCTGCTGGCCGGAGGGGCCGCGGGCCTGCGGATAGGCCACGCCCAGGCCCTGGATGGCAAGATAGCTCATACGTGACGGGTGAATCCGAACAGGCGTTCCATGAAGACCACCAGGGCCACCGTGGCAAGCACCATCAGTGTGGACAAGGCAGCGATGGAGGGGTCATAGCTCGTCTCCATGTAAGCCAGCATCTCGATGGGCAGGGTGCTCACACCAGGCCCGCTCAGGAACAGGCTGACCGGCACCTGGTTGAAGGAGGTGATGAAGGCCAGCACCGCGGCCGAGGCCAGCCCGCCGCGGATGTTGGGCACGACCACCAGCCAGAAGGCCCTCAGCCGGGTGGCGCCTAAGGTGATCGCGGCGTCCTCGATGTCCGGCCGCAGGTTCTGCAGGCTTCCCGACACCACCCGCACGGTGTAGGGCACCAGCAGGGCCGTGTGGCCGAACAGGAGGCTGGCGGTGACCGGCAGATCGAAGACCAGGACCAGGTGGTTCAGCAGGGCCAGCCCGACGATGATGCCCGGCACGATGATGGGCAGCGTGAGCACCGTGCGCACCCATTCCTGCCCGCGGAAGACGCGCCTCGCCAGGGCATAGGCGGCCGGTACACCCAGCGCCAGCGCAGCCACCGTGCCGCCCACTGCCACCAGCAGGCTGGTGCCCAGGCTCGCGCCGAATGCGTCCACGGTGAACACATGGATCATCCAGCGCAACGACAGGCTGTGCGGCGGGAAGACCAGCGTCTCATCCCCCGAGAATCCGGCCACGAAGACCACGACGAACGGGCCCACCAGGAAGGCCAGCACGGCGGCCAGCACCGCCAGGCTGCTGCGCGACGGCCCGTTCAAGCCGCCACCCTCGGTCGCCGCGCCGCCGACAGCCGCAGCAGCAGTTGGTTCAGGGCCACCGTCGTCAGCAGCAACAGCACCGCGATCACGCAGGCCGCGGGCAGGTCGCCGGAGCCGTTCACCTTCTGGACCAGCAGTGTCTCCAGCATGAGCACCTTGGTACCGCCCAGCAGGGCTGGTGTGATGTAGGCCGTGACACAACCCGTGAAGACCAGCGTGCCGCCCAGCACCAGGCCTTCCTGCGACAGCGGCAGCGTGACCTTGAAGAAGGCCTGCAAGGCGGTAGCGCCCAGGCTGCGTGCGGCGCTTTCCACGTCCGCCGGCAGGTTCTCCAGCGCCGCGACCAGCGACACCAGCATCAGCGGCAACATCAGCTGCAGCAGCCCGACGAAGACCGCACCTTCCGTGTAGAGCAGCGGCACCGGCGCCTGCGTGGCCCCGAGGGCCTGCAGCCCGCCATTGACCAGGCCGCTGCGCCCCAACAGCACGATCCACGCATAGGTGCGCGCAATCGGGCTGACCATCAGCGGCAGGATCACCAGGCCGGTGACCCAGCCCCGCCACCGCGCGGGCAGCCGCACGATGGCCAGCGAGGCCGGATAGCCCAGAATGGCCGCGGCCAGCGTGGTGGCGCTGGCCAGGCGCACGGTGCGGCCATAGACCTCGCGGTTCAGCGGTTCGGCAAAAAAGGCCGTGAGGTGCGACAGCCCCCAGCCGCCATCGACCCGGAAGGCGCCCATCAGCAGGGCCAGCACCGGCGCTGCGAAGAAGGCCAGGACAAAGACCACCGAAGGGGCCAGCAGCCAGGCCGGCCACCCGCGCCCGCCAGAGCCCATCACTTCACGGCCAGCATGCGGTTCCAGGCCGCCAGCCAGCCGGCGCGTTCGCGCACCACCAGCTCGGGCTTGATGAACACCAGCGAGCCGATCTGCTCGGGGCCCCATGTCAGCGACTCCGCGGCTTGCGGGGTCGGCCGTACGTTGCGGTTCACCGGGGAATCGACACTGTCGTTGGCCAGGCTCGTCTGCACTTCCTTGCTCAGCCAGAAGTCGATGAGCTGATGGGCCAGATCGGCGTTCTTGCTGCCCTTGACGATGGACAGCGTGTTCAGCATGCCCACCTGCCCTTCCTTGGGCACCACCCACTTCAGCGGCTTGCCGGTCTTGCGCAGGTTCAGCCAGGCAAATCGGCCCACCGGCGCCACCCAGGCTTCGTCCTGCGCGAACAGGGCCGTCATCTGTGCGGTCTGCGTGTAGAAGGTGGGCACGCGATCCTTCACCTCGGCGATCTTGGCCATGCCAGTGGCCATGTCGCCCTGCAGGCCGCCCCACACGCGGTCGGTCATGAAGAGCTGGGCCGTACCCGTGGTGCCAGACATGTTGGCCAGCAGCAACTGGCCCTTCAGCTCGGGCTTCCACAGGTCCTTCCAGCTGCTGATCTGCGCGCTGGGCTTGTCGGTGCGCACCACCAGGCCCACGGCATAGACGGTGCCACCGACGGCCTGCTGGTTGCGCAAGGGGTCGCGCGCGAAGTCGTAGATCTGCTCCACATTCTTCAGGCGGCCGTAGTCCAGCGCCTGCAGCAGCCCCTTGCCCGAGGCCTCCAGCGCGATGAAGTCAGGGGCCTGGAACACGTCCACCACGGGGTTGGCCCTGCGGGCATCGAGCTTGGCCAGGCGCTCGGCCGCGGTAGCCGATTCGAGCACGACTTTGCAATGGCAGCGCGCCTCGAAAGGGGTATACAGGTCCTTCCTGAGCAGGTCGGCGTTCAGGCCGAAGCCGGAAACCACCAGGGTGCGAGTCTCGGCCTGGGCCGTGGGCGGCGCTGCGGCAAGGACAGCCAGCAGGGCCGCGACGATGAGGGCATGGGCAGTCATGGCCGCAGGATAGGCGCTCAGGTCTGGTCCGCCAAGGCATTCAGCCGGGCCTGCTCGAATTCGCGGTGCCAGCGCTGCCGGGTGGATTCGTCCACCCAGGCGCCATCGATGCCGGCATGCATGAAGCGGCCGATGTGCTCGGCATCGAAGCCGAAGTCCACGTGCATCTTCTGCCAGGCCTGGGTTCCATTGACCAGGTGCAGCGTGGGATCGTCGGTGTTCGGGTGCACGCGCAGGCCGGCGTCCGGCATGTGTCGGATCGGGTGATCGATGGCCCAGCGGTCCTTCGGCAGGGTGCGCAGGTAGTAGCTGTTGGTAGGAACCACCGTGACGATCATCCCGCTGTCGGCCACCCGACGGCACAGCGCCGGGTTCTGCAAGAGGGTGTAGGCATGGTCCAGCCGGTCGACCTTCAGCACGTCCAGGGCTGTCTGCACGTGCGTCCAGGGGCAGCCGAACTCGCCGGCATGCGCCGTGGTCTTCAAGCCGGCTGCACGGGCCGCGGCGTAGGCCTCGGCAAAGAGCTCGGGCGGGTGATCGGTCTCGTTGTAGTCGATGCCGATGCCCGCGACCTTCTCGTGCGGGTGCGCCACCACCCAGCCCACCATCTCCAGCGCAGCGCGGGCACCGGCCTCGCGGTCGATCGCGGGGATCAGCAGGCTGCTGATGCCCACGTCGCGCTCGGCATCGGCCATGCCGCGCAAGATTGCCTGCAGGCCCTGCCGGTAGCCGATGCCCGAGTCGCGGGCCGTGCCCGTAGGGTTCCAGAAAAACTCGGCGTGGCGGATGTTGTGCTGCGCGGCCGCCCTCAGGTACTCCACCGTCATTCGGTGCAGGTCATCGGGGCTGCGGAGCAGGCGCCGTTCCAGCAGCCTCAGGACTGCCAGCACCCCCACCGGCTTCTCGCCGCGGGTGTAGAAGGCCTCGATCTCCGCCGCGCTGACGGGCACCCCTTCGCGCCGGACCCACTCGGCCAGCGTGGCGCGCTGGATGGTGCCCAGCAGGTGGCAGTGCAGCTCGATCTTGGGCAGGGCACGGAAAAAGGCCTCGTTCATGGCGCTGTACCGCCAGTGGGCCTCTGGGGCGCTGTCGCCATCCTCATTCGCATGGGAGCCCCCGGCCGGATTGATGGTCGGTGAGTCTAGACAGGACCGCCCCTCGCAGGAGTGGCATGCGGCGTCATTGCCGCATAACGCGACTGGCATGCGCCAGCGGATGGCCCGGTGCTCGGGATGAGGGCTGCCGATGGCGTTGTGAAGCGCAGTCGCGTCGCCGCGCCCGTGTCCGTTCAGCCGCGAAGCCCGCGCGAACCGATCCGATCAACGTCAGGACCCACCGCATGGGCAGGCACCCCGCTCAGGATCCTTGCCCCGGGTGCACCAGCGCACAGACGGTGCGTGCGCCAGTGCCTAAGTTTCGCTGGGTCCATCAGGCCGTCCAGGCTTGGTACCAGCGATAGCCCAGGAGCGCAGGCATGCCAGAACCGAATCCCGACGATTGGGCGCTGACGCACCTGCGCTGGCTCGCGCTGTCGCGATGGGACAACGAGGGCGGTGCGAGCCCGTCACGACCTGTTTCGGGCTTGGCAGCGTCGACAGGCACCTCGATTCACAGGGCCTCGATGAAAGCGTTCAGTCGGACTGCGCCCCTGCTTGCGTCCACGGTTTTGGCAACTTCGACGCCGGTGAGACGAGGGACACCAGGATGATCGAGCCCACCGAGGGATCCCGCCTGGCTTGGGAGCGGCTGGCATGACGCCGCAAATCGGCATCGCCGCCGATCACGGTGGCTTCGCGCTCAAGACCGATCTCGTACGGTCCTTGCGGGACAGCGGGTGCGATGTCGTGGACTTCGGCGCGCACGCATTGGATCCTGCGGATGACTACCCGGACTTCGTCATCCCGCTGGCGCGGGCCATCGCCAAAGGGCAACTGATGCGCGGCATCGCGTTGTGCGGAAGCGGCGTCGGCGTCTCCATCGCCGCCAACAAGTTCGCCGGCGTCCGCGCCGGACTGGTTCACGACGTCTTCTCCGCCCATCAAGGCGTCGAGGACGACGACATGAACGTGGCCTGCCTGGGTGGCACCGTCATCGGCACCGGGTTGGCGCTGGACCTGGTGCATGTGTTTCTCAACGCCCGCTTCTCGGGCGCTCCGCGCCACCAGCGCCGATTGGCCAAGCTGCGGGCCATCGAACACCGGGAACCCTGAACCATGAAGACCGAAGCCCTCTCACCCGAGTTGTTGACCGAGACCGCGCGCGCCATGGTTGCGGACGGCAAAGGACTGTTGGCCATGGACGAAAGCAATGGCACCTGCAACAGGCGCTTTGGCAGCGCCGGGATCTCGCAGACGGTGGAGATGCGGCGCGCCTGGCGTGAGTTGTTGCTGACCACACCCGGCCTGAGCACCTGCATCAGCGGGGTCATCTTGTACGACGAAACCATCCGGCAGGCGGCAGCCGATGGCATGCCGCTTCCTCGGGTTGCGCAGGACGCCGGCCTGCTCGTCGGGATCAAGGTCGACACCGGCGCCAAGGCCCTCGCCGCGCACCCGGGCGAGACGGTGACGGAAGGCCTGGACGGGCTGCGGGAGCGCCTGTTGTCCTACTTCAAGATGGGCGCGCGCTTTGCCAAGTGGCGCGGTGTGATCGCCCTGGACGACATGTGCCTGCCCACGAGGGCCTGCACCTCTGCCAATGCCCACGCCCTCGCCCGCTACGCCGCCCTGTGCCAGGAAGCCGGGCTGGTTCCGATCGTCGAGCCGGAGGTCCTGATGGACGGAGCCCAGACGCAGGCACGTTGTCAAGACGCCACCGAGGCCGTCCTGCGCAGCGTCTTCGAGCAACTCCTGCTGCAGGGCGTGGTGCTGGAAGCCATGATCCTCAAGCCCAACATGGTGATCGCCGGCCTGACCGGCACGGCCCGGAACACGGCTGCCGAAGTGGCCGATGCGACGCTGCAGTGCCTGCGGCGCGTTGTGCCGGCCGCGGTACCCGGCATCATGTTCCTGTCGGGTGGGCAGTCAGGGGAAGAGGCGAGCAGCAGGCTCAACGCCATGCATGTCAAGGGCGAACGCCCCTGGCCGCTGTCGTTCTCGTTCGGGCGAGCGCTTCAGCACCCGGCGCTGGACATCTGGGCTGGCCGGGAAGCGAATCGGGTCACGGCGCAACAGGCGTTGATGCACCGCGCCCGGTGCAACAGTGCCGCCTTGAAGGGCGAGTACAGCGCCGCCATGGAAGCGGCATGAGCGCGCCGCTTCGGATCTACTTCATCCGCCATGGCGAGACCGCGTGGTCGCTGACCGGGCAGCACACGGGACGAACCGATCTACCGCTGACTCCGGATGGTGAGGTCATGGCACGCGGGCTGGCGGCGACGTTTCAGGGCATCGAGTTCTCACTGGTCCTGACCAGCCCCCGGCTTCGTGCCCGAGCGACCTGCGAACTGGCAGGCTGCGCGGCCGGAGCCCTGACCGAGCCCGACCTGGCCGAGTGGGACTACGGCGAGTACGAAGGTCTGCGTACGGCCGAGATCCATCAGCGGCATCCGCATTGGGATGTGTGGGAGGACGGCTGCCCTGGTGGCGAGATGCCCGCCGACGTCTGCGCGCGCGCCGACCATCTGATTGCGCGCCTGCGCGATCTCACGGGCGCGGTGGCGCTGTTCTCGCACGGGCAGTTCGGGCGCGCGCTCGCAGCACGGTGGATCGGCCTGCCGGCGGCCCAGGGCCAGCACTTCGCCCTGGCTCCAGCGTCCATCAGCATCCTCAGTTTCGAGACCGACCACCCGCACAGGCGTGTTGTCGCGCTGTGGAATGCGACCTCCCGCGATGGCGTTCCTTCGGCCGTGCCTCCGGCCCGACCGGGTGCGCTGGCGCTCGAAACTCAAGCTTCAACGCCGACCATTCACCCGGTACCGTCGCCCCCCTTGCGCGCCTGAACGAACCCGTGCCCGACTTCAAGGCCAGGACCACCCACGGTGACCATGTGCTGGTGCCGCCGCCCAAGACCGCCGACGCCGCTGACAAGCGCGCTGGCCAGGGC
>CAIJPE010000155.1 GCA_903822435.1 uncultured beta proteobacterium
CGGGATCAACGGCTCCACCCTGGCCCAGAAGTCGTCCGTCACTACCCACGATTCAACTCGCTTGGTCGCCATCCGTCCGCTCCGACGCCGCGCACTGTGCGGCTCGGAAGCGTAGTGTACTATTTACGGATACGTTCTTAGGCCTGCAAATCCAGCCGCTTGGCCTGCGGGCCTGCGCCCTTGTAATACGCGGCCGCCGCAGCGGACTTGGGGCTCGCGGGGTAGGTGCTGGCGGGCGCATGGGCCTGGCCACCCGTGGTCGCGCGTTGGTTGGCGTCGGCGCCGGTCACGCCAGTGTCGGCGCCACGTTTGGCGGCAGCCGGCTGACCCGGCGCGCTGCGCGATCCGGTGCCGGACGATGAAGTCTGATCCGTGGCCGCGGGGGCTGCGGCCTGCGCAGGGGCCGGGGCCGGGGCCGGACTGGTGTTGAGTTTGGTCAGTTGCGCTTCGAGCACCGCGCGTTCGATCTGCGCCTGGATCCCCACGATCTCGCGCGAGAGCGTCACGGTCTGGGCGCCCGAACCCGGTGGGGTCTCGGTCTGGCCCGACTGGCTGAGCTTCTGACGCAGCCGCTGCACCTGCGAGTTGAGCTCGGCAATCGTGCCTTCGCTTTCCGCACCCCGGTTGCCCAGAGTCAGACTGCTCGAACCGACAGCGGGGATCATGTCACCTTGCCTTCGACCTTTTGCGACGGACCGCCCGCCATGTGCTCAAGATCGGAAGCCTGTCGCCAGGCTTTAGGCCGGCGCACCGCGCGGCCAAGTCAGACCGCCATGGGCGTGACCGAATTCACGCCAGGCCGAGTTGAGGGCCGTTATTGCAGCGCGCCGGCGACGGGCGCCTTGGGTTTGAGCGCGCCTGGCTCTTGCGCTGCGGCCCGCATCAACAGCCCGCGAAATGCCGCAAACAAGGCCAGCATGTGCGGCCGCTTGTAGCCGAACTTGTCCAGGGCGTCCATCGCATGCGCGACGCCGCCGGTATCGCACTCGAAGACCAGCAGGCGCCCGTCCGGCGTCTCGCCGCAGTCGATGCTGCAATAGTCCAGGCCCAGCCGCTGGTCGATCTCGGCAAGGGCACGGGCGTGGCGGTGGCCGAAGTCCTGTTCGAAGCCATCGAAGAACCGTTGCTCGACCGCCCGGTTGTCCGGGCGATCCATCATGTCGCCGTTGAGGTAGTGAACCATCCAGCGTGCCGACAGCGCCATGTGCACCGGAAAGGCACGGCCACCGACGAAGGCGATGCGGAACTTGTGGTACTGGCCGTCGGCGCTGCGATAGTCGACGAAGGGTGCGATCACGAACCGGTCGGCCGGCGAGGCCGCCAGGCAATCGGCCAGCGCGGCGGCTTCGTCGATGCGAACCAGTCCGTGCCCGGCGTGGCTGCCGTACGGCCGGCAGATCAGCGGCAGCGCTGCATCGGGAAGAAGCCGGTCCAGCGGCAGCTCACCCCGGGCCAGCCCTGCCAAGGTCTCGCGGTCCACCACAGCCGAGGGCGGCACCAGGCAGCCTGGGGTGCCCTGCAGCACGCGCCACGCAGACTCGCGGGCCAACTGCATCACGCGCACCGGATCGTTCAGCGCCGGGCGCGGCAGCTGCGGAAGGTGTTGGGCCAGGGCGGCCAGCAAGGGGCCAGCGGTCGGGCTCTCGCAGACGCTGACGCAGGCCACGTCGTGCGGTGGCAAGTCCAACCCGGTCATGGACCCATCAGGCTGCAGGTACACCATCTCCAGCGTCACGTCGGAACCGTGCAGGAGGAATTCGATCGGCATGTTCTCCATCAGCGAGCCCGGCGTCATCAAGCTGAGCACGCGCAGCCGCTCGGTGCCGACGGCGGGCAGGGTGTAGCGCCGCGACAAGGCCAGCGCATCGGCCTGAAGCGCGGCAGCCAGGCCGGGCTGGCCGAGGATGCACATGATGAAGGACAGGTCCATCAGCGCAGGGGCATCGGTGGGGTTGCGCTCCACCTGGCCGATGAGGCGATCGCGCAGGGGCAGCAGATCGACCCCGCGAAAGGCCAGCTCCATCAGCCGCGGCAGGCCGATGAAGTCGGCGCCGCGTTCGGTGGCGGGGTAGTAGAGCGAAGGAGCCGGGTCGGCCGATGTCAGGTGCATGGTCGGGTGTGCGGGCGGGCCAAAAGGGCCCGGCCAGTGTGGGCCGGCACGCTCGGGCGCGGGCGGGGCAAGTGAGGGGCCAAGTCCTGCCATTTCCGCGCCCGGGGCACCACGCCTGCAAATGGCGGCGAATGCACGGCCTGATCGCTCCGCGGCGCGGGGCGACCACCGCCTAGACTTTGGTCCGCACCGCCCTCGGCGCAGGCCCAGGGGGCGGGCATTCACCGGCCGAGCGCATGCAGACCCCCGACCCCACACCCTGGTTGCTCCAGCGCAGCCGGCCCCTGGCCGAGAGGCTCGCGCCGGCACCGGCCGAATGCCTGGCTCATGTGCAGCGGGTGGGGCAGGCCGAAGGCAGCGACATCCGGCCGCAAGCCGTGCCGGTCAGCGGTGCGATGGCTGCCGATGTGGCCGAGGCCCTGGCCGAGTTGCCGCCCCCCGTCCTCGCGGCGCTGAACGGGCCCTTGCTGGGCATCCACCTGGCCCGAGACCTCGGGTGTTCAGCCATCACCGACGTGGTGCGCTGGCAAGACCGGACGCTGGGCGCTGTCGTGCTGCTGGACGTGGAGGCGCTGGCCGGCCGCAGCGCCAACGAATGGGCGTCGTGGAAGGAGGGCGGGCCCTTCGGTGCGCCGGAACCATCGCCCCTTCGCGTGACCATCGCCGACCCGGAGGACGACGTGCGCCGCAATGCCATCCAGTTCCTGCTGCTGCACGAGTTCGGCCATGTGCTCAGCGCGGGCTCCGGCTTCCTGCCCGACTGGTGGCTGCACCCGACGCAGCTTGCGCCGGCCGAGGCGTATCCGTTCCTGCGTCTGTCCTGGCGAGTGTCCGAGGCCGGCACCATCGTCCCCAGGCCCGGGCACGACTTCGCGCTGAGGCGGCAACTGGCTTACTACGGCACGGCCCGCCTCGGGCTGGAGCAGACGCCGCAGCTGTACACGGATTGGGCAGCCACCTCCTTTGCCAGCCTGTATGGATCGATCAATGCCTACGACGACTATGCCGAGTGCCTGGCCCTGTACGTCCACACGGTGCTGATGCGCAGGCCCTACGGCGTGCGCATGGGCGGCGGCGGGCAGGCCCTCTCGGATGCCGCATCGGTGGCCCGGCGGTGCGCCGAGAAATTCGACTTCGTGGCGCAGCGCCTGGGTTGCGCCCTCGACCCTCAGCGGGGCGCCAGCAAATCGCGGATCTGGTAGAGCGCGGAGGGGTCTTCGATGGTGGTCAGGTCGCCCGCATCGCGCCCTTCGCACACGGCCTGGATCGCGCGGCGCAGCAGCTTGCCCGAGCGCGTCTTGGGCAGCGCGGCCACGAAGCGCACGCGCGCCGGCCGTGCCACCGCGCCGAGCTGCTCGTCCACCACCTTCATCATCTCGCCTTCGAGCTTCAGCGCGTCTTCGGGCTTCTCGGCCCGCGAGGCATCGCGCAGCACCACGAAAGCCATCGCCACCTGGCCCTTGAGCGCATCGGCCACGCCCACCACCGCCACCTCGGCCACGGCCGCGTGGCTGGACAGGCTCTCTTCGATCTCCCGCGTGCCCAGCCGGTGGCCCGCCACGTTGATGACGTCGTCGGTGCGGCCCAGGATGAAGTAGTAACCGTCCTCGTCGCGGATGCCCCAGTCGAAGGTGCTGTAGACCATGCGGCCCGGGATGCTCTTCCAGTAGGTGTTGACGAAGCGGGCGTCGTCGCGCCACACGGTCTGCATGCAGCCCGGTGGGAGCGGGCCCTCGATGGCCACCACGCCCTTCTGCCCCGCACCGTGCAGCTCTTCACCGGTGTTCTCGTCGAAGAGCTTCACGTCGTAGCCATACACGGCCTTGCCCGGCGAGCCGAACTTGCTCGGCGCCGGCTCCACGCCGTTGCAGATGGTGAGGATGGGCCAGCCGGTCTCGGTCTGCCAGTAGTTGTCGATGATGGGGCGGCCCAGTGATTGCGAGATCCACTGCGCCGTGGGCTCGTCCAGCGGCTCGCCAGCCAGGAAGAGCGCGCGCAGCGTGGACAGGTCGTGGCGCGACAGCGCTGCGGGGTCGGACTTCTTCAGCACCCGCACGGCCGTGGGGGCCGAGAACATCACGGTGACCTTGTATTTCTCCACCAGGCTCCACCAGATGGCCGCATCGGGCCGCGTGGGCAGGCCTTCGTACATCAGCGTGGCCATGCCCGTGAGCAGGGGCGCGTAGATGATGTAGCTGTGGCCCACCACCCAGCCGATGTCGCTGGTGCTGAAGTAGGTCTCGCCCGGATTGCCGCAGAAGATGTGGCGCATGCTGGCCGCCAGCGCCACGGCGTAGCCGCCAGTGTCGCGCTGCACGCCCTTGGGCTTGCCGGTGGTGCCGCTGGTGTACAGGGTATAGCTGGGGTGGGTGGACTCCACCCACTCGCAAGGCACGGTGGTTCCGGCGTGCTGCTCGCGCCAGGTGGCGTAATCCTCGTCGCGCCCGGCGACGCGGGTGAAGGTGGCCAGGCCGCGGTCGACCATCAGCACCTTCGCCGGCTTGTGCGCCGCCAGAAGGATGGCCTCGTCCAGCAGGGGCTTGTAGGGCAAGACCTTGCCGCTGCGGCTGCCGGCATCGGCGCTGACGATCACCGTGGGCTGGGCATCGTCGATGCGGCTGGCCAGGCTGACGCTGGCAAAGCCGCCGAACACCACCGAGTGCAAAGCGCCGATGCGCACGCAGGCCAGCATGGCGAAGGCGGCCTCGGGGATCATGGGCATGTACAGCAGCACCCGGTCGCCCTTGACCACGCCCAGGCTCTGCAGGGTGGCCGCCATGCGCTGCACCTCGGCATGCAGTTGCGAGTAGGTGTAGGTGCGCTCCTGGTTCGTCTCGGTCGAGACGAAGATCAGCGCCGCCTGGTCGCCGCGGGTCGCCAGGTGGCGGTCCACTGCGTTGTGGCACAGGTTGGTGGTGCCCCCCACGAACCAGCGCGCAAAGGGCGGGTTGCTGTAGTCGCACACCTGGGTGGGTGGGGTGTGCCAGTCGATCAGGGCGGCCTGTTCGGACCAGAAGGCGTCGCGGTCGGTCAGCGAGCGCTGGTGGAAGCGGGCGTAGGCCGCGCCCGGGGTGGCGGACTGGGGATGGGTTTCGTTGGCCATGGCCGTGTCTCCTGTGCCCGGGCGTTGCACCGCGCCCTTGTGGTCCCCATTTTCGGCCGTGCCCTTGCAAGGGGCTGACGCTGGGGTCAGATGCGCACGACGATGCGGCCGCGGACCTGCCCGGCCATCAGCCGCTGCGCAGCCTCCACGGCGCCTTGCAGGGGCACCTCTTCGATCATCGTCTCCAGCAGCGCCGGGTCGAGGTCGCGTGCCAGCCGTGCCCAGGCCGCTTCGCGCAAGGCGCGCGGCGCCATCACGCTATCGATGCCCGCCAGCGTGATGCCGCGCAGGATGAACGGCATCACCGTGCCGGGAAGATCGAGGCCCTGCGCCAACCCGCAGGCCGCCACCACGCCACCGTAGCGGGTCTGGGCCAGCGCATTGACCAGGGTGTGGCTGCCCACCGCGTCCACCACGGCGGCCCAGCGCTCTTTCTGCAGCGGCTTGCCGGGCGCGCCCAGTTCGGCCCGGTCGATCACGCTTCCGGCCCCGAGCCGCGTCAGGTAGTCGGCCTGCGCGGTCTTGCCGCTCGCCGCCACCACCTTGTGCCCGAGCCGGGCCAGCAGCGCGATGGCCACGCTGCCGACGCCGCCTGTGGCCCCCGTGACCAGCACCTCGCCGCCACCCGGCTGCAGGCCGTGGCGCTCCAGCGCCATCACACAAAGCATCGCGGTGTAACCGGCCGTTCCGATGGCCATGGCCTGCCGCGGCGTGAAAGCGGCGGGCAGCGGCACCAGCCAGTCGCCCTTCAACCGCGCCCGCTCGGCCAGGCAGCCCCAGTGGGTCTCGCCCACGCCCCAGCCGTTGTGCACGAAGCGGTCGCCCGGCTTCCAGGCCGGGTGGCTGCTCTCCAGCACCACGCCAGAGCCGTCGATGCCCGGCACCATGGGCCAGGAGCGCACCACCGGCGAGCGGTTGGTCAGCGCCAGGCCGTCCTTGAAGTTGAGTGTCGAGTAGGCCGGCTGCACCAGCACATCGGCGTCCGGCAGACGCGATGGGTCGATGGCAGTCAAACCGGCGCGGAACCCGGCCTCGTCTTTTTCCAGCAGAAGCGCTTTGAACATCTGGTTTCGGCAGGGTTTGCAAAAGCAGGCATCCTGCCACGGGTCCAGCACCTTGACGCACAACCGCCCGCTGTTATCCTCCATCAGTTGATGACGCCGCCAGCCCGAATCCTCGCCGCATGGGCCGTCGCAGTGGCCACCGCCCTGTCGATCGCCGCCCCAGGTCCCGCCTGGGCCGAGCCTGATGCCCCCTCTGGCGAGGCGGTCCTGCAATTACTGCGCGACAAGGGCCTGATGCCCGAGCCGCCGGCCGCCACCCCTGCGGCCTCGAAGGCCGAGCCCAACGCCTTGGTGCAACAGGTCCGCGACAAGGCTTCCGACCTGGTGATGTCGGCCATGAACTTCCTGGGCGTGCGCTACCGCCGGGGCGGCATGTCGGCCGAACAGGGCTTCGACTGCAGCGGCTTTACCCGCTATGTGTTCGAGCACTCGCTGGGCCGCGTACTGCCCCGCCGCGCCGACCAGCAGGCCCGGGAAGCCGGCCTGGTCGACGTCAAGAAGGATGAACTCCGTCCGGGTGACCTGGTCTTCTTCAACACCATGCGGCGGGCGTTCTCGCACGTGGGCATCTACGTTGGCGAGGGCAAGTTCATCCACGCCCCGCGATCCGGCGGCGAGGTGCGCATCGAAGACATGAGCCAGAGCTACTGGGTCAAGCGCTTCAATGGCGCGCGGCGTGCCGACATCGCCGCCCCCCAGGTCAGCGCACCCCCACAGTGAGGGGATCTGCCGGGTCCCGCGCCGGGCACCCGGCCCCGGGCGGCACAATCCAGGCATGGTGAACACCGTCATCCCGCTGGCCGATCTGCGTTACGCCGCGCAGGCACCCCGCGTGCCCCAGCACGCAGCGCCGCCCATGGGTGTGCTGGCAGACCGGCTGGGGCGCCCCCTGCGCGACCTGCGCATCTCGGTCACCGACCGGTGCAACTTTCGCTGCAGCTACTGCATGCCCAAGGAAGTCTTCGACAGCAGCTACAAGTTCCTGCCGCAGAGCTCGCTGCTGAGCTTCGAGGAAATCACCCGGGCGGCCCGCATTTTCGTGGCGCACGGCGTCGTCAAGCTGCGCCTGACCGGCGGCGAGCCGCTGCTGCGCAAGAACGTCGAGGCGCTGATCGGCCAGCTTGCCGCCCTGCGCACGCCGTCCGGCGAGCCGCTGGACATCACGCTGACCACCAACGGTTCGCTGCTGGAGCGCAAGGCCCGGGCCTTGCGCGAAGCCGGGCTGCGGCGGGTCACCGTGAGCCTGGATGCGCTGGACGACGCGGTCTTCCGCCGCATGAACGACGTCGACTTCCCGGTCGAGCAGGTGCTTCGGGGCGTGGACGCCGCCTTGCAGGCCGGCCTGGCCCCGCTGAAGATCAACATGGTCGTCAAGCGCGGCACCAACGACCACGAGATCGTGCCCCTGGCGCGCCACGTGCGGGAACGCTGGGGCAAGGCGGTGGTGCTGCGCTTCATCGAATACATGGACGTCGGCGCCACCAACGGCTGGCGCATGGACGAGGTGCTGCCCTCGCGCGAGGTCGTGCATCGCCTGTCCGAAGCCTTCCCGCTCGAGCCGCTGGCTGCTTCGGCCCCTGGCGAAACCGCCGAGCGCTGGCGATACCGGGACGGCGGCGGCGAAGTCGGCGTGATCAGCAGCGTCACCCAGGCCTTCTGCGGCGACTGCAACCGGGCCCGCCTGTCCACCGAGGGCAAGCTCTTCCTGTGCCTGTTCGCAAGCCGCGGGCACGACCTGCGCGCCCTGCTGCGCGGCACCGGCCCCGAGGGCCAGCCCTGGACCGATGCCCAGGTGGCTGCCGCCATCGGCTTGATCTGGAACGAGCGCGAAGACCGCTACTCCGCGCTGCGCGGCGCCGACCAGGCCGAACCCGGCAGCGGCGAGCGCCGTGTGGAAATGCACTACATCGGCGGCTGAAATCCCCCTGTCGGGGCGCTGCTGACGCACCGTTACGAGACGGTGGAAGTCCTGACTGCGGCGGCGGCGCGCATCTCGTATAACTCATTGATTTTGCAGCCGAAGCTCCGAACGCCACAGGGCACGGGCCGGCGACCGACCGACTTCGAGGACCCGATGGAAGCCACCCTGATCCGCATGCTCTCCACCGCCGCTGACAGCGCGGTGGCCATTTCTGCGCCCGGCCGCACGGCACTGGACTATGGATCCTTGCGCAGCCTGGTGCAGCGCACCCTGGACACGCTCAATGCCCTGGGCATCGGACGCAACGACCGCGTGGCCATCGTCCTGGCCAACGGCCCCGAGATGGCCACCTGCTTCATCAGCGCGGCCTGCGGCGTCACCACCGCGCCGCTGAACCCGGCCTACCGCGCCGACGAATTCGAGTTCTACCTGTCCGACCTGCACGCCAAGGCGCTGATCGTCGAGCACGACAGCGTGTCACCGGCCATCGCCGTGGCCCAGAAGGTCGGGGTGCGCATCCTCGACCTGACCCCCGGCGCCGCCGCGGGCGATTTCACCCTGAAGCCGCGTGACGGTGCGGCCAGTACCCCCGCGGTGGACGGCGGCATGGCACGCCCGGAAGACACCTCGATGGTGCTGCACACCTCGGGCACCACGTCGCGCCCGAAGATCGTGCCGCTGTCGCAGCGCAACCTCTGCACCTCGGCCGCCAACATCGCCGCCACGCTGAAATTCAGCGCCGCCGACCGGGGCCTGAACATCATGCCGCTGTTCCACATCCACGGCCTGATCGCCGGGGTGCTGGCGCCGCTGGCCGCCGGCTCGCAGGTGTACTGCACGCCGGGCTTCAACGCCCTGAAGTTCTTCGGCTGGATGGACGAAGCCAAGCCCACCTGGTACACGGCCGTGCCCACGATGCACCAGGCCATCGTGAGCCGCGCCAGCAAGAACGCCGAGATCATCAAGCGCCACCCGCTGCGCTTCATCCGGTCTTCCAGCAGCTCGATGCCGCCGCAGGTCATCCGCGAGATCGAAGAGGTCTTCGGCGCACCGCTGATCGAGTCCTACGGCATGACCGAGGCCACGCACCAGATGGCCAGCAACCCGCTGCCGCCGGCCGTGCGCAAGCCCGGCAGCGTGGGCCTGCCCGCAGGCCCCGAGATCGCCATCATGGGTGAAGACGGCAGCCTGCTGCCGCGCGGCAGCACGGGCGAGATCGTCATCCGCGGCGGCAACGTCACGGCCGGCTATGAAAGCAACCCCAAGGCCAATGCCGAAGCCTTCACCCACGGCTGGTTCCGCACCGGCGACCAGGGCATGATGGACCCCGAGGGCTACCTGAGCCTCACGGGCCGGCTGAAGGAAATCATCAACCGCGGCGGCGAGAAGGTCAGCCCGCGCGAGGTCGACGAGATCCTCATGGACCACGCAGCCGTGGCGCAGGTGGTGTGTTTCGGCATGCCGCACCCCAAGCTGGGCGAGGAAGTGGCCGCCGCCGTGGTGCTGCGCGAGGGCCAGCAGGCCACCGAGCGCGAGTTGCAGGACTTCGTGGCCCAGCGCGCCGCCGACTTCAAGGTGCCCAAGAAGATCCTCTTCATGGAAGAGATCCCCAAGGGCGCCACGGGCAAGCTGCAACGCATCGGCCTGGCAGCCAAGCTCGGCCTGGGCTGAGCCCAGCGCCCGTCTTTCCACAGGTCGGGCCGCCCGACCCTCCGATCAACGCTGCAGGAAATCGCCGTGGACCTTTTCAAGCACATCCTCGTACCCACCGATGGCTCGCCGCTCTCACATGGGGCCGCTGAACGCGCCGTCTCCATTGCCGCGGCGATGAAGTCGCGCATCACGTTCTTCCACGCCAAGCCCGAGCGTCGGCAGAGCTTCTTCGGCGGCGAAGGCGGCGGCTACGTCGACCAGATGCCCACCGAGGAATTCGAGCGGCAGGCGCAGGCTCAGGCCGAGGCACACCTGAACGCGCTGGAGTCGCTGGCCCGCAACGAAGGCGTGCCCTCTGAATGCCGGATCGCCGAGCCCGGAGCGCCCTACGAAGCCATCATCGAAGCGGCCAATTCACAGGGTTGCGACCTGATCATCATGGCCTCACACGGGCGCCGCGGCATCAAGAGCCTGATCCTGGGCAGCGAGACCCAGAAGGTGCTCACGCACTCCAAGATTCCGGTGCTCGTGTACCGCTGAAGCGGCCACGGCACATCGTCATTGCGCATCAGGAGTTCCAAGCGATGGTCACCAGTCCAACTCACGCATCACCCGGCCCGGCGGGCCTGTCCGGCAACCGCTGGCTGCAGTTGCTCATCGGCGTGGTCTGCATGTCGATGATCGCCAACCTGCAATACGGCTGGACGCTCTTCGTCAACCCGATCCACGACAAGTTCCACTGGAGCAAGGCCGAGATCCAGGTGGCCTTCACGATCTTCGTGCTGACCGAAACCTGGCTGGTGCCCATCGAAGGCTACCTGGTGGATCGCTTCGGGCCGCGGCCGGTCACGTTGATCGGCGGCTTGCTGGTGGGCATTTCGTGGGTCATGAATGCGTCGGCCGATTCGCTGACGATGCTCTACATCTCGGCGGCCATCGGCGGCACGGGCGCCGGTGCGGTGTACGGCACCTGCGTGGGCAATGCGCTGAAGTGGTTCCCGGACCGCCGCGGCTTCGCCGCCGGCATCACGGCCATGGGTTTCGGGGCGGGTTCGGCGCTCACCGTCATTCCCATCGCCACGATGATCAAGACGCAAGGCTACGAAGCCACCTTCTTCAACTTCGGCATCGTGCAGGGCGCCGTCGTGTTCTGCCTGGCGCTCCTGCTGGCCAAGCCGGGGCCGGGGTTCTCGGTGCCTTCTCCCAGGCAGCAGGCGCAGTGGGCCAGCAAGCGCGACTACACGCCGGCGCAGATGGCCACCACGCCGGTGTTCTGGGTCATGTATGCCATGTTCGTGATGATGGCCGCGGGGGGCCTGATGGCCACCGCACAGCTGGCCCCCATCGCCAAGGACTTCAAGGTGGCCGACGTACCCGTCAGCCTGCTGGGCCTGACCCTGCCCGCCTTGACCTTCGCCCTGTCCATCGACCGCGTGCTCAACGGCGTGACCCGTCCGTTCTTCGGGTGGGTGTCCGACAAGCTCGGCCGTGAAAACACCATGTTCTTCGCTTTCGCCCTGGAGGGCGTGGGCATCATCGCGCTGAGCCAGTTCGGCCAGACGCCCATGGCCTTCGTGATCCTCACCGGCATGGTCTTCTTCGCCTGGGGCGAGATCTACAGCCTGTTCCCGGCCACTTGCGGCGACACCTACGGCTCCAAGTACGCGGCGGCCAATGCGGGCCTGCTGTACACGGCCAAGGGCACAGCCTCGCTGCTGGTGCCTTTCACCAGCGTGCTGGCCGCTTCCGGAGGCTGGAGCGCGGTCTTCATCGCAGCCAGCGCGCTGAACCTGTTTGCCGCCTTCCTGGCGCTGGCCGTGCTCAAGCCGATGCGCCGCAAGATGCAGCAGCAGTCGGCAGCCTCGCCCGTGCTCGGCGCGCAGCAGCCCGCCACGTCGTGAACGGAGCCTGCGCATGAAGATCGCCATCGTCGGAGCCGGCGCCATCGGCGGCTACGTCGGCGCCAAGCTGGCCCGCAGCGGCGAGGACGTGACGTTCATCGCCCGCAACCGCAACCTGCAGGCCATCCAGGCCCACGGCTTCAAGCTGATCCTGGAAGACGGCACCGAAGAACTCGCTCCCACCGCCAAGGCCGTCCAGCACTGCGCGGAAGCCGGCCCGCAGGACGCCGTGCTGCTGACGGTCAAGGCGCACCAGGTGCGCGACCTGCTGCCCGACCTGCGCGGCCTGTTCGGGCCCGAGACCATGGTCGTCACCATGATCAACGGGGTACCCTGGTGGTACTTCCACAAGCTGGCCGGCCCTTACGAGGGTCGCTCGTTGCAAAGCCTGGATCCGGATGGGCAACTGGCCGCGCAGATCGAGCCCGAGCGGATCATCGGCAGCGTGGTGTATCCCGCCAGCGAGCTGGTGGCCCCGGGGGTGGTCAAGGTGATCGAAGGCAACCGCTTCGGGCTGGGCGAACCCGGCGGCGGGCGGACCGAGCGCATCGAGAAACTGGCCGGCGCGCTGATGAAGGCCGGCTTCAAGAGCCCCATCAGCCGCGACATCCGCAGCGAGATCTGGGTCAAGCTGTGGGGCAACCTCAGCTTCAATCCCCTCAGCGCCCTGACCCACGCCACGCTGGAGGACATCTGCCGCTACCCGCTGGCCCGCGAACTCGTGGCCACCATGATGCGCGAGGCACAGGCCGTGGGCGAGAAGCTCGGCGTCGAGTTCAAGGTCAGCCTGGACAAGCGCATTGCCGGGGCCGAGGCCGTGGGCGCGCACAAGACCTCCATGCTGCAGGACGTGGAACACGGCCGCGCGCTGGAACTCGAGGCGCTGGTGGGCTCGGTGGTGGAGCTGGGCCGCATCACCGGCACGCCCACGCCCAGCATCGACGCCATCTACGCCACCACCCGGCTGCTCGCGCACACGCTGGGCGCGCAGCACGGCCGCCTGCAGGTGCAGCCGGTGAGATGAAGCCCCCAAGGCTAGCGCTCGCCACCCCCCCGCGGGGGCCGTCCGCCGGCAGCCCGGCAGGGCCGGTTCCGTGGCGGGATGCTGGCTCGTGGTGATGCGCCTGCGTCACGCGTGTTGCACAGCGCGGTGGGCAACGAAGCTGGCGGACGGGGCCGTTTTTCCCGCACCCGCCCCTGAGAGAGACACATGAACCTGACACCTTCTCGCCTGGGCGCGGCAGCGCTCGCGGCCGCCTGCGGCCTGGCCGCCGCCCAGACCCGCGCCCCCGTCGATGCGCTGTGCCTGACCGGCGCGGCCTGCCTGGCCGAGAGCACCAAGCTGCTCGCGCAGCCAGCACCCGGCACCACCAGCGCCCTGGCGCAGGCACAGGACATGTTCTACTGGTTCGGGCGCATCAACATGGCCTCGACGGTGGCCAATGTGCAGCTCGGAATCATCCCGCCCGAGCTCGCCGGGCCCGTTGCCCGCGGCGTGGCCCACTCGATCGACCAGGGCGCGCAGCCCGGCGGCAAGCGCCCCAAGGACGTGCTGCAGACCGAGAAGATCATCACCGACTTCGCCGGCCCGGAAGCCACGCTGATCCACACCGGCCGCAGCCGGCAGGACATGCACCCCACCCTCACCATGGGCCAGCTTCGCGTGGAGCTGCTGGACTATGCCGACCGCCTGATCGAGTGGCGTGCGCAATTGCTGGAGATGGCCGGCCAGAACATCGACACGCTGGTGCCCGGCTACACCAACGGCGTGCAGGCCATGCCCATCAGCTATGGCCAGTACCTGCTGGCCTTTGCGGATTCCTTCGCGCGCGACGCCGACCGTCTTCGACAGGCCTGGGCCCGCGTGGACCGCAGCCCGCTGGGCAGCGCCGTGATGGCCAATTCCAGCTGGCCGCTGGACCGTGCGCGGCTGGCCGACCTGCTGGGCTTCGAGGCGCTGGCCGTCAACGGTTACGACGGCACGCAGATCAGCCCGAACGACGTCGCCCTGGAGGCCGTGCACATCGCCGAATCCAGCGCGCTGCGCATCGGCTCGCTGATGCAGGACATCCACGTGCAATACCACCAGACCCGGCCATGGCTGCTGCTCGTGCCCGGCAAGACCTACACCAGCAGTGCCATGCCGCAGAAGGCCAACCCGGGCGTGATCCAGGACACCCGCAGCCTGGCCAGCGACGTGGTGGCTTCGGTGCAGAACGTGGTGCTGCGGGCCCACAACGTCACGCCCGGCATGATCGACTACAAGTACAGCTGGACCGACGAGAAGGCCCGCACCTTCGTGCTGGCCACCAAACTGCTGCGCGATGCCAAGGACGTCATGGCCTCGCTGCGCGTGGACCCCAAGCGCTCGCTCGAAGAGCTCGAGTCGGACTGGACCACGTCGATGGAGTTGGCCGAGACGCTGCAGCGGGAGCACAAGATCCCGTTCCGCGTGGGCCACCATTTCGCGTCGGAGGTGGTGCTGTATGCCCGCGAACACGATCTCAAGCCCAAGGCCTTCCCCTACGCCGAAGCCGTGCGCATCTATGCCGAGGCCGGGAAGATGTACAACGTGGCCGACCCCAAGCTGCCCCTGGACGAGGCCACCTTCCGGCGGACCCTCTCGCCCGAGGCCATGGTGAAGACGCGGGTGGGCATCGGCGGGCCGCAGCCCGATGAAGTTCGCCGCATGCTGGGCGAGGCCGACCGGGCACTGGCTGCCGATCGTGCCTGGGTGGCGCAGCGGCGCCAGCATCTGGCTGCCGCCGAGGCCCGGCTGAACGTGGCCTTCACGGCACTGCTCAAGCGCTGACAGATTGCGCGGGGCGCACTCGGGGTCAGCAGGGCCCCCAGGGCTCGTCGACCGCCTCCGGCACTTGGCCGCGCGACACCTCACCCCCGAAGGCAGCCTCTCTGTCAGGCAGGATGCGACCCTGCAAGGTGCCAAGTCGTCGGTGTCCGGCAAGCCGAGATCGCCCGTACGTCCCGGGAGGTTGCGCACGGGGATGTCGATGGCGGGCGGACAAGGTCGTTGCGGCGCGGCCAAGTCCAGGAGGGCTCGCGCTGTCCACGCCGGGCAAACCGCGGTTGGCAAGCCCCATTCCTCGCCCTCTGCCTGGCCGCAGCTTGCTGGGTCGACAACTGGGCCGCCGTCTCGGCAGACTACAGCCAGCCACTGCCCCAGCGTGCGTCCCCGCTGATTTCCAAGCCATCCATCAAGTATCCGCCGGCCTGCTGCATCGTGCCGATCAGCTGCCGGTGATGCCGCGGCCGCCATCTGCAGCGCAGTCAGGCCCGACCATGGCTTGCCTGCGCGGCTTCATCTTTGGCACCGCAACCCATCGGTTGCGGTGCCCGCAGACAAACGACAGCGCCGCCTGCTGAACCTGCCGGCGGCGCCTTGGCTGGACCCCTCTAGCCGGGGCCCCGTGCATCCGGATCAGTAGCGGATGGCCACACCCGCGAGGTAGCTGCCGGGGTTGACCGGATCCACGTCGACCAGGTTGGCCACCGAGCGATCCGGCGCGACCTGGATGCGCAGGTTGTAGCCGCAGCCCGCGCCGCAGCTCAGGTTCGCCGTGCCGGTGCCGTTGCCGTTCAAGGTCAGGATGTTGAAGCTGACGTTGTTGATCACCGTGTCACCGCAACCGGCGTGCTGGGTCAGCGTGCCGGTTCCCAGGCCGGTGGTGCCCATGGTGCCGACGAAGTGCAGGGCCGCGCTGCCACAGCCGTTGGCGCCGCTCAGTGTCGCGGTCCAGTTGCCGGCCAGTTGGGCCAACGTCATCGCGGCGGTCGAGGGCGCGGCGAAGTAGCCCACCACGTCGACGATCACGTGCGGGTTGCCGCCGCTGGAATAGATGCTGAAATCCGCACCCGTGCCCGGGACTACGGGCACGATGGTCGTGTTGGCGATGGTCTCGCCCGTGGCGTAGTTCAGCACGCTGGACAGCGGCTGCACGCCAAGGCCCCAGGCCGTCAGGTAGCCCGAGCCGCCAGGAGTCGTGACGGTGATCGTCATCGCCACCGAGGACGCGACGCCAAGGGGGATGCCGCAGCCGGCGGCCGAACCGCCCTGGGCAGCGAAGTTCGTGCCGTCGACGTCGTAGGTGCGTACCGAGTTGCCGGCGAACTGCCCGACCGCCACGCGCGTGTCGACGATGCGGCAGGGCGTCACGGCCGTGTAGACGTTGTCCTTGCTGAAGTCGCCCAGCACGTTGGGCTGCAGTTGCGAGGGGCTGGTCGCGGCGGCCTTGATGGCGGCGATCGCCTGCGCTTTGCTCGACGTGGCCTGCGCCATCACGCTGGATGCGCAGAGCACCGAAGCCCCCATGACGAGTGCGGCCCGGGCCGTCCGGATCAAAGGACGGGAAAACAAGTTATTTACTTTCATTGCTGGCTCCGTGAGGTCGTTGATTGAAGAGGGCAGGTTTCTGCGCCCCTGCGGCATTATGTCGGGCACTTGAATTGAATGCCACACATTAGCCGAGCCTGTTACTCAATGAAGATGACTCGAACGATCGCTGCGCTCAATGCATTGCACTTCATTAGCATCGACGGCCAACTCATTCATGCGCCTGCAGTGGGCGCGATGATCGACCACGGCAATGGATCTTGGCCCGGGAAGGCGCTTCAGCGGCACGCCTTCACCAAGGTGAAAGGGTGCGCTATCCCCTTTTTGCCAGACGGATAACGCTCGCATAACGCCGCCCGCGATAAGCTTTCTACATCACACACTTCAATTGCATGCCAAACCCAAACAGCCGCGAACTCATTTCACCTTTCATTCGCGACGTTGGAGCCGCCATTGGATCGTCCTTGCGATTTCATTCGGCGTGGGTGTAAATACGTGCGGGCCGATAATTAATGCCGTGGCATGAATGATATTCGTGGCCGCGTGGAATACCCATGGCCATTCCAGATTCAGAAACCGCGGGTTGTCGTTCGCAACGGCGGCAGCTGAACACCGCCGGGGCGCCGGGGGGAGCCGCAGTCGGCGCTCAGCGCGGATCGGACCGCGGATCGAAGGCGACCTGCAGGCCGTCGCCCAGGAAGTTGATCGCGATCACGGTGATGAAGATGGCCAGCCCCGGATAGATGGCCAGCAGCGGCGCCGTGGCCATCAGCTCCTGCGCATTGGTGAGCATGCTGCCCCAGCTGGCCAAGGGCGGCTGGATGCCCACGCCGAGGAAGCTCAGCCCCGATTCGGTGAGCATGATGCGGCCGGTGGCCAGCGTGGTGGCCACGATGACGGGCGAGATCGCGTTGGGCAGGATGTGGCGCGACAGGATCCACGACGCACTGGCGCCCTGGGCCCGCGCCGACATCACGAACTCGCGCTGCGCCAGGGCGAGCGTGGCCGCGCGCACGAGCCGCGCCACGCCCGTCCAGCCCAGCAGCGTGACGATGAGGATGATGCGCCAGTAGGCCGCCGTGCCCGAACGGATCCACGCCTCCGGAAAGCCCAGCTTGGACAGGTCCACCGCCGCCAGGATGATCAGCAGCGGCAGCCCCGGCAGCGAGATCATGAAGTCGGTGAAGCGCATGAGCAGCGTGTCCACCCGCCCGCGGAAGTAGCCCGCGCAGGCGCCGATCACCACCCCGATCAGGGTGCAGCCCATCGCCCCGAGCAGGCCGATGGACAACGAAACCTGCCCCCCGCGCAGGAGCCGCAGCAGCAGGTCGCGGCCGGCTTCGTCAGTGCCCAGCCAATGGTCGGCCGACGGCGGATCGAAGCGCGACAGCAGGTCGGTGGCCGTGCCGTCGATGCCCAGCAGCGATTCCAGCAGCGGGGCCGAAACACACACCAGCAGCAGCAGTGCCAGCACGGCGGCGCCGATCACCGCGGCGCGGTCCTGCCGCAGGCGGCGGCCGCGAAGGCGCCAGATCGACACCGCACCGGCGTCGGCCGGCGGTGCGGGGGCCGCGGGGCGGATTGCGCTCATCGGCCGCGGCCTTCCACCAGGCTGATCCGCGGGTCCAGCAGGCTGTAGGCCACGTCGGCCAGGAAGTTGGCCACCAGGATCATGGCCGTGGTGAACATCAGACACAGCAACGCCAGGTTGTAGTCGTTGCCCATGATGGCCTCGTACACCAGGCGACCCATGCCGCGCCAGCCGAACATCGTCTCGATGAGCGTGGCGCCCGAGAACAGGTGGCCGAAGCCCAGCGCCACGATGGTCGACACGGGGATCATGGCGTTGCGCAGGGCATGCGCCCATACGATGCGCCGCCAGGGCAGGCCCTTGGCGCGCGCCGTGCGGATGTAGTCCTGGTTGAGCACCTCGAGCATGGCCGAACGCACATAGCGGGTGAGTCCGCCGATCTCCACGAACACCAGCGTGGCCAGCGGCAGCACCAGGTACGCCACGGCCGGGTAGCGCCCGTCGTCGCGCGGCATGCCGCCGGCCGGCTGCACGCCCAGCTTGACGGCAAAGATGTAGATCAGCAGCAGGCCGAGCCAGAACCCGGGCACCGAAATGCCGGCAAAGGCCAGCAGGTTGATGCCGCGGTCGAGCCAGGAATGACGGTGCAGCGCAGCCAGCGTGCCCAGCACCAACGCCAGCGCGGTGGAGATGACGAAGGCGCTGGCCGTCAGGATCACGGTGTTCCACAGTGCCGGCAGCACGATGTCCACCACCGGCCGGTGCGTCAGGCGCGAATAGCCCAGGTCGCCGTGCAGCAGGTTGCCCACCCAGTGGCCATATCGGCTGAGGATGGGTTCGTCCACGCCGTAGATCTGGCGCAGCTTGGTCAGGTCTTCGGCGGTGGCATCGGGGTTGGCGGTGACCATCAGGTCGATGGGGTCGCCCGGCATCAGGCCGATCAGGCTGAAGACCACGAAGGACTTGAGCGCCAGCACCATCAGGGCGCCGAGCAGGCGGTTGAAGAGGAAGCCGGTCATGGTGCCGCCCCCGCTTCGGCGGGGCCGAGCGGAAAGTGGCAGGCCACGGAGCGGCCCGCGCTCAGGGCCAGCGGCAACGGTGCTTCCACGCGGCAACGTTCGGCGGCGCGCGGGCAGCGCGGGTGGAAGGCGCAGCCCGGGGGCGGGTTCACGGGCGAAGGCAATTCGCCGCGCAGCGCGCTGCCGGGCCGCCGCTTGCCGTTCCCGACACGCGGCACCGAGGCCAGCAGCGCCGCGGTGTAGGGGTGCGCGGGCGCGTGGAACAGATCATCCACCGGCGCCGTTTCGACGATGCGGCCCAGGTACATCACCGCGATGCGGTCGGCCAGGTGGTGGACAGCCGCAAAGTCGTGGCTGACCAGCAGGTACGACAGGCCCAGCCGCGCCCGCAGTTCGGACATCAGGTTCATCACCTGGCTCTGGATCGACACGTCCAGCGCCGACAGCGGCTCGTCGGCGATGATCAGTTGCGGCTGCGGCGCCAGGGCCCGGGCGATGGCAATGCGCTGGCGCTGGCCGCCGCTGAACTGGTGCGGGTAACGCTGGGCCGCGGCGGCGGGCAGCCCGACCTGGTCGAGCAGTTCCAGCACCCGCTTGCGCTGGGCGCTGGCATCGTGGGTGCGGTGGATGCGCAGCGGCTCGGCCACGATGTCCTGCACCGACAAGCGCGGGTCGAGCGATCCGAAGGGATCCTGGAAGACCATCTGCACCTCGCGCCGCAGGCGACGCAAGGCGGTGCGGTCGCCGCCCAGCACGTCGCGGCCGTCGAAGTGGATCTGTCCTCGCCAGGCCGGCGCCAGGCCGACGACGGCGCGGGCCAGCGAGGTCTTGCCCGAGCCGCTTTCGCCCACCACGGCCAGGGTCTCGCCGCGCCGCACGTATAACGACACGTCGGAGACCGCCTGCACGTGGCGCTCCGGTCGCAGCCAGCCCGTGCGCAGGGCAAAGCGCACGGACAGCGCCTCGATGCGCAGCAGCTCAGACATGCACGCACGCCGCCAGGCGCTGGCCCCCAGGCCCTGGCACGGCCCGCAGGGGTGGCTCGACCTGTAGGCAGGCGGCCGCGCGGCGCGGGCAGCGCGGCGCGAAGCTGCAACCGGGGCCCAAGGCGGACAGTTCGGGCACGGCCCCGGCAATCACCGGCAACACCGGCACCCGGCGCGCCAGGTCGGGCAGCGTCTGCAGCAGGCCCGCGGTGTAGGGGTGCGCGGGGGCGGCCAGCACCTGGGCCGTGGGCCCCTGCTCCACCACCTTGCCGGCATACATCACCAGCACGCGGTCGGCCACCTCGCTGATCACGCCGAAGTTGTGGCTGATGAAGACCAGCGCCGTGCCGTGGTCGCGTTGGAGTTCGAGCATCAGGTCGAGGATCTGCGCCTGCACCGACACGTCCAGCGCCGTGGTGGGCTCGTCGGCAATCAGCAACTCGGGCTTGCAGGCCATGGCCATCGCGATCATCACGCGCTGGCGCATGCCCCCCGAAAGCTCGTGCGGGTACGCCTTGGCGCGCCGCGCAGGTTCGGCGATGCCCACGCGCTCCAGCAGGCCCACGGCATCGGTCAGGGCCACCGAACGCGGCACGCCGCCGTGCACGAACAGCATCTCGGCAATCTGAAGGCCCACGGTCAGCACGGGGTTCAGCGCCGTCATGGGTTCCTGGAACACCATGGCCATGTGCCGGCCGCGCTCGCCTTGCCAGGCCGCGGGACCGGCCAGCTCCACGCCCCGGAACCGCACCGAGCCCGTGACGCGGCTGGGCGCCGGCAGCAGACCCATGACGGCCAGCGCCGTCATCGACTTGCCACAGCCGCTTTCGCCCACGATGCCCAGCGTCTGGCCCGCCGCCACCGCCAGCGAGACATCGCGCAGCACGCGGGTCTCGCGGCCCGGCGGGCCCAGCACGACTTGCAGCGACTCCAGCTCCAGCAGGGCCATGGCGGCTCAAGCCCTCACTTGGCGCGCCAGTCTTCGATCCACAGGGCCGCCGAGCCCCAGCGGTGCGGGTTGACCATGCCCGTCATCCACTTGGGGGTGACCACCACGGTGGTCGGGAAGTACAGCGGCAGGATGGGCAGTTCTTCGGCGGCCACGTCCAGGATGCGCTTGAAGGCGGCCTTGCGCGGCACCGGGTCCAGGGCGGCCCAGGCGTCGGTCAGGGCCTTGTCCATCTCGGGGTTGTTCAGCCCCACGTAGTTGGTACCGGTCCAGCTGTTCTCGGCCCGCGGAATGTAGGTCAAGTGGAACGAAATCGGGACTAGCTTCGATGAGGTGATTACCTGTTTGTTCAACCTGATTCCGGTGGCCGCGGGGCTGGACTGGTGGGGGCA
>CAIJPE010000156.1 GCA_903822435.1 uncultured beta proteobacterium
CGGGCCGCCACCACGCTGGCGCTGACGGGGGGCGAGGACCCTTTCATTGCCGTGAAGATCGCCGTGGCGATGCAGGCGTTCTGGATCATTCGCGGCTACGCCACCGAAGGTCGCGGCGTGGTGCGGGCCGCCTTGGCCGTACCCGAGATCCAGGCCTCCAACCTCGCCCGCGCCCACGCTCAATACGTCGGGGCCAGCCTGGCTTCGGCACAGGGCGATCTTCAGGAGGCCCAGCAGTTGCTCGAAAGCTGCCTCCAGTTGCGTCGAGGCATGGGCAATGCGTTCGACATCGCCACCACGCTGTCCACGCTCGCCCTCGTGCGGATGGAGGCGGGCGATACGGCCAGCGCGCGCACGCTGGCCGAGGAGGCCCTGGGCCTGCTTCGCCCGCTGGGTCGGCGCCAGACAGAGGCCGCCGTGCTGGTTCACCTGGGGCAGATCGCGCTGTATTCCGGGCAGCAGGACGTCGCGCGCCAACACCTGGACCAAGGCCTCACTCTGGCCCGGGCCCTGGGAAATCGCGAGACCGAGGCCAACTGCGAACTCTGGCTGGGCGTGGCCGAGCATGAGTCCGGCAACCTGGCCCTGGCGCGGCAGCGCTTCGAGCACTCGCTGGCCATCTGCCGCGAAGCGGCCGACAAGCGGGGTGACGCGCTGGCGCAGGGATGGTTGGGCCGGCTCGACCTCGAGGCCGGTGACCTGGCCGGTGCGGCCCTTCGCCTGGCCGAGGCGGCGCAAGCGCTGCGCCGGCTGGAGATGCGGGCCGAGTTGCTGGGCTGCCTGGAGGACATGGCCGCGCTGGCGAGCCACCTGGGCAAGTGCCAGATCGCCGCAGGGCTGATGAGGACGCTTGCCGTGACGCGCGAGCGGCTGGGGCTGCCGCGCTCGTCCATCGACGAGCGGCGTTGGCGGATGCAGTCCGATCTGATACGGGCGCGATGCCCGGAGGACACCAGCGAGGCCAACCTACCGGCCCAGGCCTGGGACCTTGCCGAGGCCGTCCGGCTGAGCCTGCTGTTGGCTGCGAGCGCCTGACGGCCTGGCAGGGCGTCTCAGGTGCGGCGGCGCGCCAGCGCAGCCAGGGCCATTGCACCCGCCACCAGCGCCAGGCTGCTGGGCTCCGGCGTGGTGTAGATCACCGGGGCCTGCGCGAAATTGCCAGCCGCTTCATTGCTGCCGGGCGTGCCCACGAAGCCGTTGCCGCGCTTCTGGCCATAGACCAGCGTGGCGTCGAGCATGTCGTCGAACCGGATCGCAAAGCCGTACAGGTCCAGGCCGTTGTACGTGCTGCCGGCCGTGGTGGGCGCGAAGCCGGTGTAGCCCGAAGCGACCTTCTGAACCTGACTGTCCAGCACGTCGATGCCGTTGACCGTGAGCGCCCCCGCGCCAAACAGGACGGTGTCGATGGTCGGGGCGCCGCCGGGCAGGGCCACGTCGGTGAGCTTGTAGAACTGCACCGTGGCGCCCAGGAAGTTCAGGCCGCCTCCATTCACCACGCAGGGATCGGTGCTGAACACGCTGACGGGCCCTGCGGTCAGGCAGCCTGCCGGTACGTCGAACTGCGCCGTGCCGCGCCATCCCAGCAGGTTGAAGACGCCGCCGATCGCCGGGTCCCACTCGCCGCTGACGGGGGTGCCCGCCCAACTGTTGCCGATGGCACACCACACCGTCAAGGCCGTCACGGCAGACTTGAGCCAGGCCCGGGAATGTGGTGCAAACGACATGCTGAAACCCTTTGAAGTAATCCGAACAACGAGCCGCAAGATCCACGCCACGACGGGCGCGCTTCGGCGGGCAGCTTCAACGCTTTCCCCCGCCCTGCATTTTTCTACAACGGATGCCGAGTGTCACCCCTCACCTGAATGGGGGGTGCACGAACCTTCGGCCGCGCTGCCCGTCCAATTCAGACCTTCGGCACCAGCGCCCGCAGCGCGTACACCGCCTGCAACGCCTCCCGCGGCGACAACCGATCCGGGTCCAGTGCCGCCACCGCCCGCTCCAGCTCACTCGGCTCAGGCGCCGGTGCTGCGCTCGGCGTCGCGAACAGGTCCACCTGCGCCTGCCCGGCCTGCGCCTTGGCTTCCAGGGCTTCCAGCGTGGTGCGCGCCTGGCGGATCAGCGCCGCCGGCATGCCCGCCAGCCGCGCCACCTGCACGCCGTGGCTGCGGCTGGCCGGGCCGGGCTGGATCTGGTGCAGGAAGACGATGTCGTGACCGCTTTCCACCGCACCCACGTGCAGGTTGATGGCGCCTGAATGGTCGTTGGGGAAGGCCGTCAGCTCGAAGTAGTGCGTGGCGAACAGCGTGAACGAGCGGTTGCGGTCGTGCAGGTGCGCCGCGATGGCCGCAGCCAGGGCCAGGCCGTCGAAGGTGCTGGTGCCGCGGCCGATCTCGTCCATCAGCACCAGGCTCTGCTCGGTGGCGGCATGGATGATGGCCGCCGCCTCGGTCATCTCCAGCATGAAGGTGCTCTGCGCATTGGCCAGGTCGTCGGCCGCGCCGATGCGGGTGTGGATGGCGTCGATCGGCCCCAGCCGGCAGGCCTGGGCCGGCACGTAGGAGCCGATGGCGGCCAGCAGCACGATGATCGCCACCTGCCGCATGAAGGTGCTCTTGCCCCCCATGTTCGGCCCGGTGATGACGGGTATGCGGGTGCGGGCGTCCAGCCGGCAATGGTTGGCGATGAAGGGCGTGCCGCCCGTCTCGGCCAGGCGGGCTTCCACCACAGGGTGGCGGCCGGCCTCGATGTCGATGCAGGGGTAGGGCACGAAGACCGGGCAGCACCAGCCCAGCGTGCTGGCGCGCTCGGCCAGCGCGGCCAGCGCGTCCAGGCTGGCCAGGGCCTGAGCCAGGGCCTGCAAGGTGCCCAGGTGAACGGCCAGGCCATCCAGGATCTGCTCGTACAGCCACTTTTCGCGGGCCAGCGCACGCTCCTGGGCCGACAGCGCCTTGTCCTCGAAGGCCTTGAGCTCGGGGGTGATGAAGCGCTCGGCGTTCTTCAGCGTCTGGCGGCGCTGGTAGTCGGCGGGCACGCGGTCCAGGCCCGAACTGGTGATCTCGATGTAGTAGCCGTGCACCCGGTTGTATTGCACCCGCAGGTTGGCGATGCCCGTGCGCTCACGCTCGCGGCTCTCCAGCGCCAGCAGGAATGCGTCGCCGTGCTGGTTGATGCCGCGCAACTCGTCCAGGTCGGCATCGAAGCCGTCTGCGATCACACCGCCGTCACGCAGCAGCACCGCCGGTTCATCGGCGATGCCGCGCAGGGCCCGGGCCAGCTCCGGGCCCGGCGCGAGAGCATCGTGCAGGATGGCCAACAGCGGGCAGCCGGCCGGGGCGTGCTGCTGCAGCGCGGGCAACGCCGACAGCGTGTGCCGAAGGCCCGAGAGCTCCCTCGGGCGGGCTTGCCGCAGGGCGATGCGGGCCGTGATGCGCTCCACGTCGCTGATGCCCCGCAGGGACTGGCGCAGCGGCTCGAAGCCCGCATCGATGAGGTCGGCGATTGCAGCCTGGCGCTCGCGCGCGGGGCCCCGGTCGCGCAGCGGCCGCGTCAGCCACCGGCGCAGCAGCCGGCTGCCCATGCCGGTTCGGCAGGTGTCCAGCAGCGAGAGCAAGGTCGGGCTGGCCTCGCCGCGCAGCGTCTGCACGATCTCCAGGTTGCGCAAGGTGGTGGGCGGCAGGTCGAGCAGCTCGCCCGAGCGCTGCACCTGCAGGCTGCGCACATGCGCCAGGGCCCGGCCCTGGGTGTGCTCGGCGTAGCTCAGCAGGGCCGCCGCAGCGGCATTGGCCTGGTGCAGGTCCTGGGCCTGGAAGCCCGCCAGCGTGGCGACCTGCAGTTGCTCACGCAGCTTGCGCCCGCCCAGATCGCCGTCGAACTGCCACGCCGGGCGCGCGGTGAGTGCCGCGCCGGCCTGGGACAAGGCGGGGGCGATCTCCTGCCCGTCGTGCAGCACCTCGGCCGGTGCCAGCCGGGCCAGCCAGCCTGGCAACTCGCGCTCGCTGCACTCGGTCAGGCCCAGTTGGCCGCTGGCCACGCTGAGCCAGGCCAGGCCCCACACGCTGTCGGACGGTGATCCGCGCAGGCGGCGGTGGACGGCCAGCAGCAGGGTGTCGCTGCGCTCTGACAGCAACTCGCTGTCGGTCAAGGTGCCGGGGGTCACCACGCGCACCACCTTGCGCTCCACCGGGCCCTTGGCGGTGGCCACATCGCCCACCTGTTCGGCCACGGCCACGGCTTCACCCAGGCGGATCAGGCGCGCCAGGTAGTTCTCGACCGCGTGCACCGGCACGCCGGCCATCACCACCGGTTCACCGGCCGAGTTGCCGCGGGCTGTCAGCGTGATGTCCAGCAGCCGGTTGGCCTTGCGGGCGTCCTCGTAAAAGAGCTCGTAGAAGTCGCCCATCCGGTAGAACACCAGCGTATCCGGGAAGTCGGCCTTGATGCGCAGGTACTGGGCCATCATGGGCGTGTGCCCCGCGAGGTCGGCGGCTTTCGCGATGGGCGGTGAGTGGTCGTTTTGCATCAATGACTTGCCGGCATGTCGCGGCGGTCGGCAAGTGGTCGGCTGTCAGGCATTCCCAAATTATCGAGTCCGAAGTCGTTCGATGTCGGTGCCTTGCGACTGCAACGGCAAGCTAGACCAAGGGTTTACCCTGCGTACATGGCTACGACATGCCGCGGCCAGACCGGGCCTGCCCGAAAACATGGCAATCCCGGCAAGCCGTTGGCTAGACAAGGGTTCCTCGCTTTCGACACCGGCTTTCCACAGGCTTGTCCCCCGTGGCGGTGGACAACTCGGCGCCTTTGCGCGGCGTCAATCAATTTTGAGCTTTCGACGGCACAGCCACACGGCTGTCACACCAGGGCCCGACCCTGAACCAGCCTTCCGGCTGACACGAACGGACACCATGCAAAAGACCCAGGCGGTCGCCTCCCTCGGCCAACACAGACTGATGCTGCCGGCCTGGGTCAAGGCGGCCCTGTCGGCCAACGACCGCCTCAAGGTGTACCTCACGGTGCTGCAGTCGGCCGCGTCGCACGCCGCCCATCCCCATCGCGATGTGCCCGACCTGTCGAAGGAGGTTTCGGCGGCCGGGATGAACACGGCGTGGCTGCATGAACTTGCTGCCGTCGCGCGACGCGTCGACGAGGCGCTGTTCGTCCCCGACCTGCCTCGCCTGGTCAAAGGCTTCGCGGACGACCTCGCGATCATGGCCCGTCCGGTGCTCGAGACCACGGTCGCCGGCGACGAATGGCACCGCCGCGTGCAGCATCGCCTCGACGGGCTGGGTGGCCTGGCTGCCGACAGGCTCAACGATCCGCAGATCCATGAGCTGACCCATGGCCACCGCGGCGATGGCGACAGCCTGCACTTGCTGGTCATGGACCTGCACAAGAAGATCAACAAGCTCTCCGCCGAACTGGCCAGCGAGGTGATTGCCGGCGCCAGCGTGTGGGAACTGCTGCCCCAGGATCGCCCGCGGGTGGAGGCCTTCATGCGGGGCCTCAACCGCACCAGCGTTCTGAAGTTCGACCACCCTGGCCTGGACACGGCCGCCACGCGCGACGGCGAGCGCCTGCTGATCCAGAACGACATCGGCACGAACGATGCCCACGTGCTGGTGATCCAGGTCGCCGCGCATGCCATCACGTTGACCTATTCCGATCTGCACCGCGTCCGTCTGGAGTTCTTCCAGACCATGCTCGAGCCGTTCGGCGCCCAATGGTCCGGCCTCGAATCGCGCACGAGCGCGGATCTCAACCAGGGCGCAGCCTATTCGGTGGCGACGGCACAGTTCGATTGCACCGATGACGCCGCGGTCGAGGCTGCGCTGGAGGGCATCGGTTCACGGATCGTGTTCCTGATCGACTGGAATCGGGCCCGCAAGCGCCTGCAAGCCTTCGTCGAGAAGGACGACGCGATCGTCATCCTGGCCGAAGCGGCGCGTCTGGATATCGGCCACCGCGCCTGGCTCCAGGTCGGCGGCGAGCGCCTGATCTTCGCGGCGATGCAGGCTGCAGGAGAAGGCGCCTTCCGCATCGGCGACCGGCTGGACGAGATCGTCGGAGTGGCCGACGCGCACGCCTTCCTGGTGTCGGTGATGCGGCTGGCCTGCGACGCCCTGCGCAGCGGCCAACCGCCCGCCCTGGTCGCCGACGAGACGCGCATGCTGCTGGCCCGGCATGTGCGGCAACGCACCAGCGAGTTCGACCTGCTGGCCGAGCATGCGTCGTACTGCCAGGCCCTGGCGCAGGCGGTCAGCGACGGCCTGGCGCACGGCGCCGAGCGTTCGGGCCAGGCGGCGACGGAACTTGCCACGCGTTCGAAGGCCTGGGAGCGCAAGGCCGATCACCTGGTGATGCAGGCGCGCGACAAGGCCGAACGCCAACCGCGCTGGCGCCCCGTGGCCCGGCTGATCGAACAGTCCGACGACGTCGCCGATGCCCTCGAGGAAGCGGCCTTCTTGATCAGTCTGATCGCGGACCACCACCTCAAGGGCTGGAACGATGAGGTCCGCAAGGTGCTGGCCCGGCTGGCCGGCACGGTGCTGCAGGCGACACAGGATCAGGTGAAGGCCCTGGCCATTGCCCGGACCCTCGGCAGCAACGGCGAATCGGTCGACAACGATGCCTTCCTGGGTGCGACCTGGCGTGTGCTGCGGGCCGAGCGTCAATGCGACGCCCTGTTGCGCGACGCGCGGCGCGTGATCCTCGGCGCGGTGCAGGACGCACCGTCGCTGATGCTTGCCAACGACCTGGCAGGCACGCTCGAACTGGCGTCGGACCGATTGCTGGCAGCCGCCTATGCCCTGCGGGAGCTGGCGTTCGACAAGGCCGGGGTGCGAGGATGAGCGGTCACCGACACCGCCATGGCGGCGACAAACACGAGGTCGCGGCCGTGCCCGAGCTTCCTCTCGCGCACGATGCCGCTCCGCGGAAGCCCTCCGCCATGGCCCCGCCTGCCCTGGCGCCCTCGCTGCCCGCAGATCCCGAGGAAGCGCTCTTGCCTCCCGAGGTGTACCTGGTCGGCTGCGGCGGCAACCTGGCCGTCAACGGGCAGGCTTCCCCCCAGACCATGGGCTTCAAGGCCTGGAACCTGTTGAGGATGGCCAAGCTGGCGTTGCCGGTGCCTGCGGCCTTCGTGATCGGAACCCGCTATTGCACGGAGCCTGCCACGGCGGGCAGCCCTTCCGGTGCGGACCTGTGGCAGGCGGGATTGAACGCGCTGCAGCGGTCGACCGGCCAGGGGCTGGGCGATGCGCGGCGCCCTTTGCTGTTGTCGGTCCGGTCGGGCGCACCGGTCTCGATGCCGGGCATGATGGACACCTTGCTGAACATTGGCCTGTGCGACGCGACCGTCCCGGGCCTGATGCGCCAGACCGGCAACCCGAGGCTCGTGTGGGACGCCTATCGCCGACTGGTGGCCACCTATGGCGAGGTGGTGGCGGGCTCGCCGGCGACGCACTTTGACGAAGCCGCAGCGACACTCTTCCCTGGCCGCGACGAGCGCGAACTCGATTTCGCCGAGTTGCGATCGCTGACGCAACGATTTCTCGAGGTCTATGCGCTGGCAGCGGGGAAACCATTCCCGCAGGACCCTGCCGAACAGTTGGGCGGTGCCATCGCGGCTGTGTTCGCGTCCTGGCAATCGCCCAAGGCACGCGAGTACCGGCGCCTGAACCACCTTGCCGCCGACATCGGCACGGCCGTGACGGTGCAATGCATGGTCTTCGGCAACGCGGGCGGCCAGTCCGGGGCCGGCGTGGGCTTCACACGGGACCCGGCCAGCGGTCAGCCCGCGCCCTGGGTCGACTTCCTGTTCAATGCCCAGGGCGAGGACGTGGTGTCGGGGCGGCGCAGCGCGAATGGCCACGACGAGCTGGCGTCAGTGCTGCCCGAGGTTTGGCATGAACTCTTGGACGCAGCGCAACGGCTCGAACACGACTTCGGCGACATGCAGGACTTCGAGTTCACCGTGCAGGACGGTCGGCTCTTCATGTTGCAGACTCGGTCCGGCAAGCGCACACCCCGGGCGGCTGCCCGCATTGCCTTGGATCTGCTCGACGAAGGACTGATCGGGCCCCAGCTCGCGCTGGAGCGCACCGCGGGCCTGGACCGCGAGTCGCTGGCGAGCCCCTGTGTCGTCGCGTCCAGCGGCGCGGCGCTGAGCCCGCTCGGTCGGGCCGCAACGGCGAGCAGCGGCGTGGCTGTCGGCGAGATCGCGCTCGACGAGGCCCGTGCCACCGCACGCCGCGCAGCGGGGGTTCCGGTGGTCCTGGTTCGTCGAGATGCCGAAACCCGTGACATCGCCGCGCTCGAATCGGCCACCGGACTGCTGACGCAACGCGGTGCCCGGACATCGCACGCGGCGGTGGTGGCAAGGCAGTTGGGCAAGGTCTGCCTCGTGGGCTGCAACGAGCTGCAGATCGACGAGTCCGCCCGCACGATCGGGCTCGGCGAGACGACCTTGCACGAGGGAGACGTGATCACCCTCGATGGCAACGACGGGCGCTTCTACGCCGGCGCTGCCCAGGTCGAGATGCATTACCCGGAGGAACTGCTCGCGAGATTGGACGCACTGCGGCTGCGCGCTCCAAAGGCCTGACCGAGAGCGGGCCGACATTCGGGCCGCACCGCAGGCTTCCACGCTTGTCGGTGACGCCGCCGTGGTCGCCCGATCGTGTTCGCGGCCGAAGCTCCACGCAGTGTGCGACAAGACACTGACAGGGGCCGCCCGGTATGCGAGCCTCCCGGCTCACTTTCCAACCAGCGGAAACACGGTATCCACTCACCGGGCACCGCAGATCGCAGACCATGCTTGCAAGAACCTCACTCCTTCAGCCGCCGGCTTCCCTCCCATGGGCAGGGATGGGTGCGGATGCGTCACGGCACCTGGGGCAGGAGTCGGCGTTCAATGTCGCACAACCGATCCTGGCCCTACCGTTCGACGCCATGCGACAGCATTACGCCGGGGCCGTGAGGGCCGGCCTGGTGCCGCGATCGTTGTTGGACTCGGCCCGGCTGGAGCGATGGCTCGACGCACTGGAGGTGCTGATGCTGGGACCACTTGCGCGCTGCCGATGAGGGTGGTCACGGATGATGGCGCTCCCGGTTCGGCCTCTTGTGTCGAATCCTCGCGCCGCATCTGCCATCGAGTGCCGTCGGTTGCAGAAACAGGGGAGCCATGGGTCGCCGGGCTGTGGGTTGTGTGCTCCGGCGCACGCTGAAGCGAGTGCCTGGGGTGCTAAGGTCGTGGCCTCAAAGGCAAGTGGAGCAGCCCAGCATGCCCGCCGCGAAGGAAAAGCAGCCCGACCAGCAGCGCATCGTCGCCTCGCTGGCCCAGTCGTGCCGGATGCCGATCGGCGAAATGGCGGTGCTCTACGAACACGAGCGGGCCGAGTTGGCGGCGGGCGCGCACATCACCAAATACCTCCACATCTTCGCAACCCGAAAGGTTCTGGAGGTCCTGCACCAGCGCGGTCTCGACCAGGAGACCCCGGTGCCTGGAAAGTCCGCCCCGCTCGACGCCTGAGGCGTCGAAGGCCACCAAACGCGAACCACCGCGGGGCCTCGCCCGCCACGTCGGCGTCAGCGGCCAGACGCCGCGCTGATACGCAGGGGCCCGGCGAGGCCGGGTCTTGAACGGGCATTTGCACGAGGACCCGCGTGTCGCGATGGCCGTGTTCACTCGAGCAAGCGCATCTCATCCACGCTCACACCAGGCTGCCCAGGCTCCCACCCTTGTCTCTTTGCCTGAGAGAGTCCAGGCGTCGAGTGAGCCATTCGCGCACCGCAGGGTCGGCCGTCAATGCACAGGCGCGCCGGTAGGCCTCTGACGCGGCCGCATCGAGCCGTGCCCATGCCAGCAAGCGTGCACGTGCGGCCCACCAGGGGGCGTGGTCAGCGACACGGCTCTTTTCGATGGCGTCAAGCAGGCGCAGGCCGGAGTGCGGGTCGTTGGCCGAGTGGGCGACAGCGACCGCGTGGCCGATCGCCGCTCCCAGCGTGGGCGCCAGTGCCTGCACGCTTTCGTAGAGCCGCGCCATGTCGGACCAGGGTACCGAGTGCGTCTTCAGGCCTTCCATGTGTGCGGCCTGGATCGCCGCTTCCAGCTGGTAGGGGCCGGGCCGGCCGTGCGTGGCCGCCGCAGCCAGCAGTGCGTCTGCCTGTGCCAGCAGTCCACGGTCCCACAGATCGGTGTCCTGCTCGTCCAAGGGAATGAAGCCACCCAGCGCGTCGCGCTGGGCCGGCCGACGTGCTTGGGCATAGGACAGCAGGGAGGCCAGTCCCAGTGCCTCGGGCTCAGAGGGCAGCAGCGTGCTGGTCAGTCGAGCGAGGTAGATCGCTTCGTCCGCCAACTGCCGGCCGGTGGCCTCTTCGGCGCTGCCCCAATGGAGCGTGTAGGTGGCGTAGATGGCCTCAAGCACGGCCTCCAGACGCGCAGGCCAGTCAGCGTGCTCGGGTTCCTCATAGCGGATGCCAGCCATCTTGATCTTTCGCTTCGCACGTACCAATCGCTTGGTCATGGCCTCGGGCTTGACCAGGAACGCGCTCGCAATGCTTGCCGCATCCAATCCAAGCACGGTTTGAAGCATCAGTGCGCTGCGCACTCCCACATCGATGGCCGGGTGCGCGCAGACGAGCATCAGCCGCAGGCGACTGTCCGGAATGGCAAGCGCCTCGGGTTGAGCATCCTGGTCAGAGGGCCAGAGCACGGTGAGCCTCGGGTCGTCGGCCAGCCGTTCGCGTCGTGTCGCCATCAGCAACTGGCGGCGTGCGGTCGTCAGCAACCAGGCGTCGGGTGCCGAAGGGACGCCATCGACGGGCCATCGTGTCAGCGCGAGCGCAAAGGCGTCTGCCAGTGCGTCCTCGGCCGCCGCGATGTCGCGCCATTGCCAGGCCAGCCACGACAGCAACCGGCCGTAGCTGTGGCGGGCGGCAGTCTCTGCCGCACGCGCTGCCCTCACTGCGGCGCCATCCCCATCACCGGCCAGACGTCGGTAGCGCCAACAACTGAGCTGGGGCTGCGTTCGGCCCACTTCAGCGCTTCGTCGAGCGACGGCACCTCGACGACGACGTAGCCACCCAGCAGATCCTTTGTCTGGGCAAACGGGCCGTCCTGCACCTGGCGCTGGCCTGCGCGCACGCGAACACTGGTCGCCCCGAAAGCGTCGAGGCGATTGCCTCCGCGCAGGACGCCTGCGGCCGCCATCGCGTCCATGTAGTGTCGCCAAGCCTGCATGGGCGCGGCGCCTCGTACAGGGTCGGCATGGGTCTCGTAGACCTCGGCGGGCTGATGAAATGTCAGAACGAACTCCATGGCGATCTCCTGCGCCGCATCGGCGGCATCGAGGTTCGGCACATTACCGCACCTGAATGCAGATGCATGGGCCGGCGGGCAATGGACATCGAGCGAGGAATTTCGTCGGATTCTGAGCGGGCGGGCCATTGCAATTCAGGCTGGCAAGTCTCAATACAGGCGCTGCCGACTGCTTTGCGCACGAGCGCTCGGGCCATTCGCCTTCGAAGGGCGCTGCCTGGCAGTGAACAGGGCCAAAAGGGGGAGCCCTGGGTGACGCAAGCGCCATCGATCCGGGCGCCGTGCTCGCAACGGATCGTCCGGCTGCAGGCAGGCCGCCAAAGTGCGACGAGCGCTTGACACGCAAGTAAATTGTTGCATATAGTTCATGCAACAGATTACTTGCATAAGCCGTCCATGGCCGACTCTGTCGACGACCCCGACTTGCTGTTCAAGGCGCTTGCCGATCCAAGTCGACGCAAGCTGCTGGACCTGCTGCACGCCCACGATGGCCGCACGCTGAGCGAATTGTGCGAGCACCTGGACATGACCCGGCAGGGCGTGACGCAGCACCTGGGCGTGCTGGAGGCAGCAAACCTCGTAGGCATTCTCTGGCGTGGCCGCGAGAAGGTGCACTACCTCAATCCGGTGCCGCTACAGGACATCTACGAGCGCTGGATTGCGAAGTTCGAAAGACCGCGCCTGAAGGCGCTCGACAACCTGAAACGACGACTGGAAGGCCCCCATGAGTAAGTCAACCTTTGTTTATGTCACCTACATCCGCACCACGCCGGAGAAGCTCTGGTCGGCACTGACCGACGAGGCATTCATGAAGCAGTATTGGTTCGGCATGCACTGCGAAAGCCAATGGACGGAGGGGTCGCCCTGGAAAATGGTGCGGCCCGATGGGAGCGTGTGCGACGCGGGCGAGATCATCGAATCGGACCCGCCGCGACGCCTGGTCATTCGTTGGCAGCACCAGGACAACCCTGAGCTCAAGGCCGAAGGGGATTCGCGCTGCACCATGGAACTGGTACCTGCTGGAACGGCGGTCAAGCTCTCCATCACCCACACGATCGACCTCGAACCTTCGAAGCTCATCGGGGCGGTCTCGGGCGGCTGGCCCATGATCATTTCGAACCTGAAATCCCTGCTGGAGACCGGCTCCATCGCGCTGCAGGACCGCAACACGGCGGTCAAGCAGTGTTAGGGCATGCAACTTCCGGTCGCTTTGAAGCGCGACCTTGACCCCTCTGGACGGAATGTCGCGCATGGCTGGTCGCAAGACAGAACCGCCCCAGGCGCGTGGAGGGGCGTTCACGCAGGGGTGCTCGAAGTCTCTTTGGCGCAGCTTGCGGAGGTCGGCTTCGATCGCCTGTCGATCCCGGCGGTCGCCGTGCTCGCCCGAGCTGCGGCGCGGACTGGGCTGAGAGGTGGCGTGGATCCTTTGCTCGTGCTGTTCACCATCGCCGGTGCGGTCGTTCATCGGGTGTTCATCGAGCAGCGCAGCGAGACTGAGGACTTCCTCGAGCAGGTCGTGGACCTGATGCTGTCCGGCGTGTCGGTAGAGCCGCGAAAACCAAGGCGTTGAGGGCATCGAGGGCCGAATGGCTTGCCGGCGTGGTGCTGCTTCATCGCTCGCAGCGACAGTGACCCATCTTGAGCCGGGGGCTGCCAAAGCTCGCGGTGTGTCGGGTTTCAGAATCGGGTGGGCCAGGTACGTCCCATTCGTGCCGGCGGGCAGCGTCGCGGTCGCAGGCCAAGCGGGTGGGACGCGGGTGTTTCCAGGCGCCCGTTGTGCAGCCCGCAGCGATGCCATACTTGTCGCGCCCGCCGTTGCACTGCGGGTGCAGGCTCGACGGCCGCACCGCATGTGCTTGGCCCAATGACCGGGCAGGGGACCACGCCTTGTGAGCTTGAACCACGACGTCAGTGCGCCGAACGGCGCCATCGGCAGGCCCGCTGCGGAGGTGACCCTGGAGTCGGCCTTGTCGACGGCGGTGGTGCGCCGTTCGCCAGAGCCTCAGGCGGTCGATGAGCCCGCGGCCCGCTGGCGTCGGCCCGACGGCGTGCGCGCAGGCCTGACGTTCATGCTGGCCATCAGCTTGCTGCCGGCGCTCGTGGGTGCGGGCTTGTACCTGCGGCATTTGCGTGACCTGGCCACGGGCGAAGCCTTTGCGCAGGTCGATCTGCTGTCGCGCACCACGGCCGAAAGCCTGAACTGGCTGCTGCAGGACGCGCAGGCCACGATGGAGGCGATCGCGGTCCGCCCCAAGGTCAAGGCGCTTGACACCGGCGACTGCGATTCGATCTTCCGTGATTTCCACGACGTCAGCCCGGCCTTCAAGGCCATCGCGCTGCGGCGGGCCGACGGGGGATCGATCTGTTCTGAACTGGCACAGCCACCTGACGGCGCGACCGTGGCCGCCGCGCCGTGGTTCCAGGCTGCCGTGAAGCAGAGCGGGTTCAGGGCCTCGGATGTGCATATCGGGGTCGTCCAGCATGCCTGGACCGTGCGATTGACCTATCCGGTTGCCGGGCCTTCGGGACGTCCTGAAGCGCTGCTGATCAGCCCGGTGGATCTCGATGCACTGGCGCGGCGCTTGTTCGGCCACCTTCCGGCGCCGGCCGTCGTGGCCGTGGTGGATGGCGGCAACCGCGTGGTCGTGCGCTCGGAGCGGCAACTCGAGAGGGTCGGCAAGCTGGCCGCCCAGAGCGTCGTTCCCGATCTCGACGAAGTGCGCAAGGTTTCAACGCCGGCCCTCGGCGGCCCAGGGGCCTCGCGGCAGTTCTTCGATACCGGCATCAACGGCGAGCGCAGGCTCTTTGCGCTGGTGCGCGTGCCGCTGACCGACTGGATCGTGGTGGCCTCGCTGCCCGAGGAAGAGACGCTGCAGAACTACGTGGCCCTGCGCAACAAGGTGGCCATGGCCCTGGCCTCGGTGCTGGCCCTGGTGGCCCTGGCGGCCTGGCGGGTGAGCCGCGGCATCCTCGTGCCCATCAAGGGGCTGGCCCGCGCAGCCCGCGGCGTGGGCCATGGCGACACCACCTGCCGCGCCCCCGAGAGCGGCCCCCGCGAGATCCGCGAGGTCGCCCGTGAATTCAACCGCATGGTGCTGGCCAACCACGAGGCGGGCGAACGGCTGCGCGCCAGCGAGCGCCACTACCGCGCGCTCATCCAGCACATGCCGGTCGCGGTGATGACCTTCACCGTGGATGGCGCGGTCGAAGCCTTCAACGACAAGGCCTGCACCCTGCTGCGCATGGCCGCTGAAGAGATCGACGGCACCGACGTGGCCAACCCCCAGTGGTACTTCGTGGGCAGCGACGGCCAGCGCCTGGCGCCCGAGGCCTACCCCGTGAGCCGAGTGCTGAAGGCCCGCCGTGCGCTGCCGCCGGTGATGCTGGGCATCGTGAGCGAGGGGCGCAAGTCGGGGCCGCCCGACGCGCGCGGCGCATCCGCCTTGCCGCACACCTGGGTCATGGTCACGGGCTACCCGCAGTCCGACGAGACGGGCCAGATGGCCCGGGTCATCGCCCTGTTCGTGGACATCACCGCGCAGCGCAAGACCGACGAGCTGCTGGTGGCCAAGGAGGCCGCCGAGGCGGCCAGCCAGGCCAAGTCGCTTTTCCTGTCGCGCATGAGCCATGAGCTGCGCACGCCGCTCAACGCCATCAACGGCTTCTCGGAGCTGATGCTGCTGGACCCGAACGCCCCGGACCCGATGAAGGACAAGGTTCGCCACATCTTCGACGCGGGCCGCCACCTGCTGGTGTTGATCAACCAGATCATGGACCTCAGCCGCATCGAGGCCGGCGCCTTGCGCACCAACCTGCAGCCGCTGGACCTGTGGCCCGTGGTGCGCGAATGCGTGGCCATCTGCGGCCCCATGGCGCAGGCCCACGGGCTTGAACTGCGCGAAGCGGCTTCTGGCGACTCACGAGCCGCGCTGCCCGTGGCTTGGGCGATGGCCGACCCGACCCATGTCCGCCAGATCCTGATGAACCTGCTGTCCAACGCGATCAAGTACAACCGCCGCGGTGGCCGCGTCGTGGTCGGGCCCGACATGGGCGGGCAGCACGGCCCGGGAACGGTCGGCGTCTCCGTCACCGACACCGGCATGGGGCTGTCGGAGGCCGACGTGCGCGCCCTGTTCCAGCCCTTCAACCGCCTGGGCGCCAGCCACGGCACCATCGAGGGCCATGGCCTGGGCCTGTCGATCTCGCGGCAACTCGCTCGGGCGATGGGCGGCGACATCGCCGTGCACAGCGTGCCCGCCCAGGGCTCGACGTTCACGCTGTGGCTGTCGCAGGCCAACCCGCCGTAATGATTCACAATGTTTGGCGACTCTTCCCAACATGGCAGATCCTCGACCGACCTGGATCGAATACGCCCTGCAAGACGGCGTGAATGTGCTGCGCTTGCAGGGCCATTGGCGTCTGGCCAGCCTGCCTGAGCTGGTCGGGCAGATCCGGGCCCTCGAACCCCGGGCCGGCCTGCCCTGCGTGCTCGAGGGCTCGGCCCTGAAGGAGCTGGACACCGCCGCCGGCTTCATGCTGTTCAGCAACCTGTGCGCACGGGGCTTCACGGGTTCCCAGGTGGCGTTGCGCGACATGGACCCCCGCCACGAGCGCCTGCTGGCCCTGGTGCGGGACCGCATGGCCGCGCCTGCGGTCCATGCGCCCACACCGCACCAGGGCATCATCCAGCACGTGGGCGCAGCCACCGAGCGGCTGCTGGCAACCCTGCTCACCCACAACGCGTTCATCGGCAACGTGGCGCTTGAATTGCTCGCGCTGGTGCGCCGGCCGGGCCTGTTCCGGTTTCGTGAAACGGTGGCGCAGTTCGAGTCGGTGGTGCTCGACGGCATCCCCATCGTTGCGCTGGTCACCTTCCTCATCGGCGTGGTCTTCGCCTACTTGCTGGGCTTGCAGGCGCAACAGTTCGGGGCGACCATCTTCGTGGTCGACGGCGTGGGCCTGGCCATCTGCCGCGAGCTGGCCCCCATCCTCGTGGCCGTGATCATCGCCGGCCGTTCGGGGGCGGCCTTCACGGCGCAGATCGGCTCGATGAAGGTCCAGGAAGAGACCGACGCGATCCGCACGCTGGGCCTGTCGCCCGTCCAGGTGCTGGTGGTGCCGCGCCTCGGGGCCATCATGCTGGGGCTGCCGTTCCTGGTCTTCATCGGCGACCTGGCCGGCATCGGCGGCGGTGTGCTGATCGGCGCGCTGCAACTCGACATCTCCCCCGCCGCCTTCATGAGCCGGCTGCGCACGACCTTGCCGCTCTCGGCGCTGGTGATCGGGCTGGCCAAGGCGCCGGTCTTCGCGGCCTTCATCGCCATGATCGCCTGCCGCATGGGCATGACGGTCGACCGCGACGCCCGCAGCGTGGGCGAGCACACCACCTCCACCGTGGTGCAGAGCATCGTCTGGGTGATCGTGCTGGACGCGATCTTTGCCGTCACCTTGCAGCGCCTGGACATCTGATGGAAACGGTGCTGGAGACGCACGGCATCGTCACGCGGTTCGGCAGCGACCTCATCCACGACGGCGTCAGCTTTGCCATCCAGCGGGGGCAGGTGGTGGCGCTGATCGGCGGCAGCGGCACCGGCAAGTCGGTGCTGCTCAAGGAGATGATCGGCCTGCAGCGCCCCACCGGCGGCCGGGTGAGCCTGTTCGGCACCGATGTCTGGAGCTCGGACGACCGGCAGATGAATGCGCTGCGCCGCCGCTTCGGCATGTTGTTCCAGGACGGGGCGCTGTTCTCGTCGTTGACCGTGGCCGACAACGTGGCCGTGCCGTTCCGCGAGCACACCGACCTCCCGGAGAGCCTGATCTGTGCGCTGGTGGGCTTCAAGCTCTCGCTGGTGGGGCTTTCACCCGACGTGGGGCGCAAGATGCCGGCGCAATTGTCCGGCGGCATGCGCAAGCGCGTGGCCCTGGCACGCGCGCTCGCGCTGGAGCCCGAGATCCTGTTCCTCGACGAGCCCACCTCGGGCCTGGACCCCATCGGGGCGCGCGAGTTCGATGCGCTGGTGCGGGCGCTCAGCGACAGCCTGGGGCTGACGGTGTTCATGGTCACGCACGACCTGGACACGTTGCTGTCGATCATCGACCGGGCCATCGCCCTGTCCAAGCACAAGGTCATCGCGGACGGGCCGGTGGCCACCGTGATGCAGCATGGCGATCCCTGGATCACGCAATACTTTTCGGCGCGCGCGCCGGCCAAGCAAGGGGTGGGTTGATGGAGCCAGACGCAAGGTACAAGCTGGTGGGCACCTCGGTGCTGGTGCTGGCGCTCATGGTGGCGGCGGCCGTCGTGTGGCTGGTGGCGTCGGGCCAGCGCCGCGACGTGCAGAGCTACAAGATCTACTTCACCCGCCAATCGCTGGAAGGCCTGCAGGTGCGCAGCGACGTGCGCATGAAGGGCATCCGCATCGGCGCGGTGACGGGCTTCTCGTTCTCGAAGACGCGGCCCGGCACGGTGGAGGTGGTCGTGGGCGTGAACCCGTCCACCCCGGTGCGCGAGAGCACGCGTGCCGTGGTCGACCGCAACATCGTCACCGGCCTGGCCAGCATCCGGCTGCTCAACCTCAAGGAAGACAGCCCCCTGCTTCTGGAGCCCGAGGAAGGCTCCACCGAACGCGTGATTGCCGAGGGCGAATCGCAGCTGCAGGTCCTGTCAGACACCGTGAGCGAGCTGGCCCAGCGCACCGACGAGACCATGCGGCGCATCAACACCACCTTGTCCGACGCCAACCAGGCCGCCTTGAGCGAGACGCTGGCCAACCTGCGCACCCTCAGCAAGAACACGGCCGGCGTGGTCGAGCGGCTGGACGGCACGCTGGTGGCCCTGGCCAGCACGGCCAAGGCGCTGAAGGCCACCAGCGAGTCGGCCGGCAAGGACGTGCACCGCCTGGCCGAGCGCTACGACGACCTCGGCACCCAGACCACGGCCAGCATCCGCGACATCACGGGCACGGTCAAGCAGCTCGGCAGCGACATCTCGCAGATCACCGGACGCACCGACGTGCTGCTGACCAACACCGACCTGGAAATCGCCCGCAGCACGCAGCAATTGCGCGCGGCCGCCGAAACACTGGGCACCACCGCGCGCCGCTTCAGCGATCCGCGGGCCGCCCTGTTCGGGCCCTCCGAGGCCAGCCTCGGCCCTGGGGAGGCACGGCGATGAACCCGGTCCGGCGTGCCCTGAGCCTGGGCCTGGCCAGCTTGCTGGCGGCGTGCAGCCTGATGGCGCCGCAGGTGCCCGACCGCTACCTTGTGCTGAACGTGCCAGGCCTGGGCGAGCCCGGAGGGCCGCCCGCGGCCAACGCTGCGGCCACTGCGGCCAGCCCCCACCACGCAGCCACCCTGCTGGTGGCGCCGACCACGGGGGCCGCTTTCTACGACACGCAGGAGATCGTGTTCAGCCGGTCCGAAGGGACCCGCGCCTACTACCGCTACAGCCACTGGACCGAAGCGCCCAGCCAGCGCATGAGCACGCTGCTGCTCGAGCGCCTGGCCCAAGCCGGGACCTTCCGCTCGGTGGCCGAAGGCACCAGCGGCGTTCGCGGCCGCTGGTTGCTGCGCACCCATATCGTGGAAATCCTGCACGAGTCCGGCACGCCGCCAGGCAGCGCCAAGGTGGTGGTGACGGCCGAGCTGAGCGAGCCCGGCCAGCGCGCGATGCTCGCCCGCCGCACCTTCATGGGCACCGCGCCCGCGGCCACCCACGACGCCGACGGTGCCGTCCGCGCGATGGGCGTGGCGCTGGGCGGCGTGCTCGACCAGATCGCGGCGTGGGCCGACACCGCCGCCGTCGACTGACGGCGCCGGCCGGTCACATCGGCGCGTCGTCGCCTTCGGGCAGGGCGGCCTTGCGCACCCGCACGGCCTTGCGCGGGGCGGGGGCGGGAGCTTCGGCAGCCTGCGCCAGGGCGGATAGCGGGTCGGCCTCGGGCTCGGCCCCGGGCACGGTCGACGTGGCGCCGGCACCCGTGGCGTCGCCGCCCTTGATCACCCGCGTGTAGGGGCTGAGCATCTGCACCAGTTGGCCGTACACCTTGGGGTTGCCTGCGACCACCTCGCGCTGGTGCAGGAAGTCGGAATCGCCCGTGAAGTTGCCCACCAGTCCGCCGGCCTCGGTGATCAGCAGGGAGCCTGCGGCGATGTCCCAAGGGCTCAGGCCGGTTTCGAAGAAGCCGTCGTAGTAGCCCGCGGCCACGTAGCACAGGTCCAGCGCGGCGGCACCCGGGCGGCGCAGGCCCGCGCAGCTCTGCATGACCTCCTCGAACATCTTCACGTAGCGCTTGAAGTTGTCGCCCTTGCGGAACGGAAAACCCGTGCCGATCAGCGAGTCGGCCAGCCGCAGCCGCTTGGACACCCGCAGGCGGCGGTCGTTCAGGAAGGCGCCGCGGCCCTTGGAGGCATAGAACAGGTCGTTGCGCGTCGGGTCGTACACCACGGCCTGCTGCACCACGCCGCGGTGGGCCAGCGCGATGGACACGGCATAGACCGGAAACCCGTGCAGGAAGTTGGTGGTGCCGTCCAGCGGGTCGATGATCCACACGAATTCGCTGTCGCGAGCGCCATGCTCGCGGCCCGATTCCTCGGCCAGGATGCCGTGGCCGGGGTAGGCCTCCAGCAGCGTGCTGATGATGGCCTGCTCGGCCGCGCGGTCGACTTCCGAGACGAAGTCGTTCGGGCCCTTGCTGCCGACCTTGATGATCTCCAGGTCGAGCGCAGCGCGGTTGATGATCGATCCCGCCAGGCGAGCCGCCTTCACAGCGGTGTTCAGCATGGGATGCAGTGCTTGCGACATGGGCGGCCTAAAGGGAATGGGGCAGGGGCGCAGGGGACGACAATGCCCGCGTGCAACCCTCCATTTTAGCGACGCCCGCCGAGTCCACCCGCTTCGTGCTGCTCAACACCAGTCACGGCGGCAATGTCGGCGCGGCGGCGCGGGCCATGAAGGTGATGGGTTTCGCGGACCTGGTGCTGGTGCAACCCCGCTTTGCCGACGTGCTCACGCAACCCGACACGCTGGCCATGGCCAGCGGCGCCGTGGACGTGCTGGAGGGCGCGCGCATCGTCCCGAGCCTGGCCGAGGCCCTGGACGGCATCACCTGGGCTTGCGCCACGGCCATGACGCCGCGCGATTTCGGCCCCCCCACGGTGGCCCCGCGCGACCACCTGGCGCAACTCGCCCAGGGCACCCAGCGCGTGGCCTTCGTGTTCGGCGCCGAACGCACCGGCATGGCCAATGCCGATGTCTACCGTTGCCATGTGTGCCTGTCCATTCCCACCCATCCCGACTACGGCTCGCTGAACCTGGCCCAGGCCGTCCAGGTGCTGGCCTACGAGTGGCGCCAGGCGCTGGGCGGCTTCGGCGTGCAGCCGCGCACCACCGACGCCCGGCGCGCCGATGCACGGGCCGTCGAAGGCCTGCTGGCGCACTGGCAGCAGGTGCTGCAGGACATCGGCTTCCTCGACCCCGCCGCGCCCAAGAAGCTGATGCCGCGGCTGAACCAGTTGCTCAACCGTGCCGAGTTGTCGACCGAGGAAGTGCACATCCTGCGCGGCATGGCCCGCGCGGTGGCCGACTCGGCGAAACCCGAAGGGTCGGATTAGCCTGCCTGGCAGCCCGAACGCGCGGCCGCTACACTGCTCGCATGTTCACCCGTCTACGCGAAGATGTGGCCTGCATCCTCGAGCGCGACCCCGCGGCGCGTTCGGTGTGGGAGGTGCTGACCTGCTACCCCGGCCTGCATGCGCTGGTGTTGCACCGCCAGGCGCACTTCTGTTGGGTGCACGGCTGGCGCTGGCTGGGGCGCTTCATCTCGCACATCGCGCGCTTCCTCACGGGGATCGAAATCCACCCGGGCGCCACCATGGGGCGACGTGTGTTCATCGACCATGGCATGGGCGTGGTCATCGGCGAGACGGCCGAGGTGGGCGACGGCTGCACGATCTACCAGGGGGTGACCTTGGGGGGCACCTCGTTGGCCAAGGGCGCCAAGCGCCATCCCACGCTGGGCAAGGGCGTGATCGTGGGCGCCAATTCGCAGGTGCTGGGCGGTTTCACGGTGGGCGACGGCGCCCGCATCGGCTCCAGCGCGGTGGTGGTCAAGCCCGTGCCCCCCGGGGCCACCGCGGTGGGCAACCCGGCGCGGGTGATCCAGCACGATGCCGAGGCGCAGCGCGAGGCCGCGGCGGCCAAGATGGGTTTCTCGGCCTACGGTGTGACCCAGGGCGACGATCCCGTGTCGCAGGCGATGAAGGGACTCATCGACAACGCCTCGGGCCATGAGCACCAGATCATGCTGCTCTGGCAGGCCATCGAGAAGCTCTCGGCCCGCGCCCGCGAGTTGCCGGCTGGTGACTGCGTGCCGCAGGACGCTCAGATCACCGAGTGCTTCGACGCCGAGCGGCTGAACCGCCTGGTCAAATAGCCTCGGCCGGGAAGTAGGCCGTGGGCTCGTTGCGGTAGCCCAGGAGGCGCACCTCGTCGGCCGGCAACGGCCTGCCGAACAGGTAGCCTTGTGCCAGATTGCAGCCCAGGTCCAACAGCTTGCGGGCGTCTTCCTCGCTCTCCACGCCCTCGGCCACCGTTTCCACGCCCAGGCTGCGCGACAAGCCCACCACCGCCGCCACGATCTTGGCGCTCTGCGGCCGTTCGTGCAGCGTCCGCACGAACGAACGGTCGATCTTGATCTTGTCGAAAGTCATCTCGGCCAGGTAACTCAGGCTCGAATAGCCCGTGCCGAAGTCGTCCAGCGTCACGGTCATGCCGGCTTTCTTGAGCATCAGGATCACATCGCGGGCACGCGAGGTGTCGCTGACCAGCGCCGTCTCGGTGAGTTCCACGTCCACCCGGCTGGGGGCCACGCCGTGGTGGACCAGGATCTCCAGCAACTGCGGCACCAACGATTCGTCCTGGATCTGCTGGGGCGCCACGTTGATCGACAGGCGCCAGTGCGGCGGAAAGCGCGGCAGGTCCTTGCAGGCCTGGTTCAGCAGCGACATGGTCAGCGGGCCGATCAGGCCGCGGTCTTCGGCCAGGCCGATGAACTGGTCGGGCGACAGCAGTCCGCGGGTGGGATGACGCCAGCGCGACAAAAGCTCCAGCGAGCGCACGTTGCGCCGGGCCAGGTCCACGATCGGCTGATAGAAGGGCACCAGTTCGCCGGCCGCGATGCCCTTGCGCAGCGCCTGTTCCAGCGCGTCACGTTCGGCCAGGGCATCGTCCAGCTGCGCGTCGTACAGGCACACGCCGCCGCGGCCGCTCTGCTTGGCGCGGTACAGGGCCGAGTCGGCCTTGCGCAGAAGATCGTCGTCGTTGCTGGCGTCGCTGGGGAAGCGGGCGATGCCCACGCTGGCCCCGATGCTCACCACCAGGTCGCCGAACTGCATGGGTTGGGACAGCCGGTCGACGATGCGCTCGGCCGAGGCGCGGGCCGTGCCCGGGCCTTCACGTTCCTCGACCACCACCACGAATTCATCGCCGCCGTAGCGGGCCCGCAGGTCGGTCTGGCGCAGGCAGCGCGCCAGGCGGCGGGCCACTTCCTTGAGCACCAGGTCGCCCACCATATGGCCGTGACGGTCGTTCACGGGCTTGAAGCGGTCCAGGTCGACCATCAGCACGGCCAGCTCGTCGCCATGCCGCTTGGCGCGCGACATGGCGGTGTGCATGGCGTCGTGCAGGGCGGCGCGGTTGTCCAGCCCGGTCAGCAGGTCGCTGGCGGCCAGGCGCTGGATGCGCTCTTCGGCGTCCAGCAGCGAGCCCCGCGAACGGTCCAGCCCCCGCGACAAATGGCGCCACAGCGCCAGGCCCACGCCCAGCATCAGCACCAGCATCGTCAGCGTGATGGCGAACGAGCGGGCGCGCAGCACCCGCACCTCGTTGTCGGTGGCCGAAAGGGAAGCCGCGGTCAGTTCTTCGGTGGCCTCGCGCAGCAATTGGGTGTGGTGGGTGTAGCGCTCGCCGTCGAAGATCGCGCGTGCGGTGTCTGGCGAGCCGGCGGCCAGGGCCTGCAGCGCGGCCTGCTGCAGCGCAGCCAGTTCCGCGCTGGCCGTGCTGGTCTTGGTGCGGTAGCGGTTGGCCACGCTGGGCGGCGCCAGCAGGCTGGCGTGCTCGATGGTCTGCGACAGTTCTTCCAGCTGCTTGTCGTAGCGCTCGACCCAGGTGCGGTCGGCGGTGACCACGGCCATCTGCGCGGCCGTCTTCACCTGCTGGTCGGCCAGCCGCACATCGCCCGCCAGCTTGAAGGCGACGGCATACCGGTCAGCGGCCCGTTCCAGGGCGGTGGACGACCACAGGCGCTCGGCCAGCAGCGCCGTCGTCATCACGGCGGCACCCGCGAGCGCCATCGCCACCGAACGGCGGGCCTTTCGCATCGTCTGTTCGACGATGGACACGGTCGGTAAAAGTTGGGCCGGCTGTGCGGCGGCTTCTGGCATGGGTGGGCGGCTGAATGCTGCGACTCGTCTTGCTTATCGGACGGTCGCCGTGCCGCCTTGAGACACGCGCTTCAGGTGCCGCCACTCCGCGTGGCCAGTTCGTGCAGATGTGCCGCGAGCCCCCGCGATCAGCCGCTGCGCGGCGGCCGCTGGGCAGACTTGGGGCGGAAGGCGCGGCACACCGCGTCGTGCGTCTCCAGGTACGGCCCGCCGATCAGGTCGACGCAGTAGGGCACCGCGGCGAAGATCCCGTGCACGGGCGGCGTGGCCTGCGGCAGGCCCTGCAGTGTTTCTGCGATGGACTTGGGTTGTCCCGGCAGGTTGATGACCAGCGCGCGGCCGCGGATGACCGCCACCTGGCGCGACAGGATGGCGGTGGGCACGAAGGCCAGCGAGATCTGGCGCATCTGTTCGCCGAAACCGGGCATCACCTTGTCGGCCACGGCCAGGGTGGCCTCGGGCGTCACGTCGCGTGGTGCGGGGCCGGTGCCGCCGGTGGTCAAGACGAGGTCGCAGGCCACGGCGTCCACCAGTTCGCGCAGGGCGCCACTGATCTGCTCCTGTTCGTCGGGGATCAGGCGGGCGTGCCATTCGATGGGATTGCGCAGCGCGCGACCCAGCCACTCTTTCAGGGCCGGGATGCCCTTGTCTTCATAGGCGCCGGTCGAGGCCCGGTCGCTGACCGAGACCACGCCGATGCGCACGGGATCGAAGTCGCTCATGCGGTGCTCAACATCGGCTTGATGAACTGGAACAGGTCCCGAAAGCTGCGCGGCTGGCGCGCCAGCGGCTCCAGCTTGGCAGCGTCGCGCCGCGCGGCCCGCACCAGGCTGCGCAACTGCTGCGTGTCGGTGTCGGGGTGCTCGTGCAGCCAGCGCGTCATGGCGTCGTCGTCGGCGATCAGCTCAGCCCGCCAGCGCTCGGTCTCGTGCAGCATCAGCGTTTCCTTGGCCGAGCCCAGCGTGGCGGCGGCCACCGCCTCGCGCAGGGCCTCTTCGTCGGCGCTCCGCATGAGCTTGCCCACGTACTGCATCTGGCGGCGGCGGCCTTCGTGCGAACGCGTGCGGCGGAAGGTCTCGATGGCCTCGCGCAGGGCGTCGGGCATCTCGATGGCGGCCAGCCGTTCGTGCGAGAGCTCGGACACCGCCACGCCCAACGCCTGCAGGTCGTGCGAGCGCTGCTTGAGCTGTGTCTTGCTCGGCCGGTCGTCGGCCTCGGCTTCAGCCTCGGCGTCGGGCCCCTCGGCCTGGGGCTCGGCGTCGCCGTAGTGAACGTCGATGCCGCGGTGCGGTGCGGCGCGTCGGGCCATGGGGGATGCGGGCTGGTCGAGCCTGGAGGAGAGGGTGGCCCTTATCATAAGTGTCCTGTCACCCCTGCCCTGATCGGCCCCATGCCCACGATGACCACCACCCGCGCCGAACAGGGCTTTGCCTACTCGCAGGAGCAGTTCCAGCAGATCGTCGAAGACACCCTGGGCCTGGCTCGCAAGCTCGGCGCCACCGACGCCGGCGCCGAGGTCAGCGAAGGCGTGGGCCTGTCGGTGTCGGTGCGCAAGGGCGAACTCGAGAACGTCGAGCGCAACCGCGACAAGAGCCTGGGTGTGAGCGTGTACCTGGGGCAGCGGCGCGGCAACGCCAGCACGTCCGACTTCTCGCCCGCGGCCCTGCGCCAGACCGTGCAGGCGGCCTATGACATCGCCCGCTTCACGGCCGAAGACCCGGTCGCCGGCCTGCCCGAGCCGGACGACCAGGCCAGCCCTGAGGAAGCGCGCCGTGACCTGGACCTGTTCCACCCCTGGGCCATCGATGCCGCGGCCGCCGCCGAACTGGCCCGCCGCTGCGAAGACGCCGCGCTCACCCTGGATCGCCGCATCACCAATTCAGAGGGCGCGGGCGTGTCCGCCCAGCAGGCGCACTTCTGGGCCGGCAATTCACGCGGCTTTCGCGGCGGGTATGCCAGCTCGCGCCACTATCTGTCGGTGTCACCCATCGCCGGGCGCGGCAAGGACATGCAGCGCGACGGCTGGTACACCTCCATGCGCGATGCGGCCGACCTGGCCTCGCCCGAGATCGTCGGCCGCTACGCCGCAGCGCGTGCCCTGGCGCGCCTGAAATCGCGCCGCGTGCCCACGGCCGAGGTGCCGGTGCTGTTCGAGAGCACCGTGGCGGCCGGCTTGCTGGGCGCCTATGTGCAAGCCACCTCGGGCGGCTCGCTGTACCGCAAGGCCAGCTTCCTGGTCGGCTCGCTGGGCCAACCGGTGCTGGCCAGCCATGTGGACATCGAAGAGAACCCGCACGAACTCAAGGGCAAGGGCAGTGCGCCTTTCGACGACGAGGGCGTGCACACCCGCCCCCGAAAGGTGGTGCTGGGCGGGGTGGTGCAGGGGTACTTCCTGTCGAGTTACTCGGCCCGCAAGCTGGGCATGAAGACCACCGGCCATGCCGGCGGTTCCCAGAACCTGCGCATGAGCAGCCGGCTGACCCAGCCCGGCGACGACCTGGACGCCATGATCAGGAAGCTGGGCCGCGGCCTGTTCGTGACCGAGCTGATGGGGCAGGGCGTGAATTACGTGACGGGCGACTACTCGCGCGGGGCCGCCGGCTTCTGGGTTGAAAACGGGCGCATCGCCTACCCCGTGACCGAGGTGACCATTGCCGGCAACCTGCGCGACATGTTCAAGGACATCGCCGCCATCGGTTCCGATGCCTACACCCAGGGCAGCAAGACGGTCGGTTCGATGCTCCTGGGCCACATGAAGCTGGCCGGGTCATAGAGCCCCCACGCTCGCCGGCGCTCGCTGCCCCCCGAGAGGGCCGTGCGCTGGCGGACCGGCGGAGCCGGTTTCGTGGCGGGAAGCTTGGTGGGGGCGATCGGGCGGGAAAACCCGCCTGAAGGCACATCAACCCCCCTCCTAGAATTTTCGGTTTGCGGCTGCAACAGCGGGCCGCCCCAACTGGAGATTTCCATGGAACGTCGTTCCTTCGTGCGCCACGCCGGCCTGGCGGGCGTTCTTGCCGCGGGCACTGCCCCGGCCATCGTGCATGCGCAGGCCAACATCCGCTGGCGGCTGGCTTCGAGCTTCCCCAAGTCGCTGGACACGCTGTTTGGTGGCGCGGACACTTTCGCCAAGAAAGTCAGCGACCTTTCGGGCGGCAAGTTCCAGATCAGCACCCACGCCGCCGGCGAACTGATGCCCGCCTTCGGCGTGGTGGACGGCGTGCAGGCCGGGACGGTGGAAGTGGCGCACACGGCGCCCTACTATTTCTTCGGCAAGGACCCCACCTTCGCCATCGGCTGCGCCATTCCGTTCGGCCTGAATTCGCGGCAGATGACGGCGTGGATGTTCGAGGGCAACGGCATGAAGCTGATGCGCGAGTTCTACGCCAAGTACAACATCGTCAACTTCCCGGCGGGCAACACCGGCGCGCAGATGGGCGGCTGGTTCCGCAAGAAGATCGAATCCACCGCTGACATGAAAGGCCTGAAGTTCCGCATCGGCGGCTTCGCCGGCAAGGTCATCGAGCGCATCGGCGGCGTGCCGCAGAACATCCCTGCCGGCGAGATCTACCAAGCCCTGGAAAAGGGCACCATCGACGCTGCCGAGTGGGTGGGCCCCTATGACGACGAAAGGCTGGGCCTGAACAAGATCGCCCCCAACTATGCCTACCCCGCATGGTGGGAAGGTGGGCCTCAGTTGGACATCTACGTCAACGACAAGGCCTACAACGGCCTGTCTGCCGAGTACAAGGCCATCATCGACTGCGCCTCGGCCTTTGCCCACGTGGACATGCAGGCCAAGTACGACGCACGCAATCCGGCTGCGCTGAAGCGGCTGGTGGCCAGTGGCACGAAGCTGTTCCGATTCCCCAAGGAGATGATGGACGCGGCGTTCAAGGAATCGCAGGCCCTGTACAGCGAACTCAGCGCCAGCAACCCGTCGTGGAAGAAGGTGTACGAGGACTACGCCACCTTCCGCCGCGATCAGAACCTGTGGTTCCGCTTCACGGAAGCGGGCTTCGACGACTTCATGCAGGCACAGAGTTTTTAAGGCCCCCGGGCTCGCTGGCGCTCGCTACCCCCCAGGGAGCAGTCTGCCAGCAGCCCGGCCAAGCCGGTTCCGCAGCGGGAACCCTGAAGTTTCGGGCTGACTTCGATCAAGGCTTCTTCAGCTTGTCCTGCTCGTTGGCCCGCAGGATCGCCGCCATCGGATCTTCAGGCTCCGCCGCCGGCGCTGACCCGGCCGCGCTCGCCGCAGCCGCAGCCTGAGCGGCATCGTTCGCCTTGCCGCCCATGCCTTCCAGCATCTTGGTGGCCGATTCCGCATCCACGGCCTGCGGCTTGTCGAGGAACACCGTGACGGTCTGCGGGAAGAAGATGACGATGGCCACCAGCACCAGTTGCATCAGTACCCAGGGGATCGCGCCCAGGTAGATGTCGTTGGACTCCACCTTCTTGGGCAGCGCGCCGTTCTTGAACAGCGTGTCGGAGATGCCGCGCAGGTAGAACAGCGCAAAGCCGAAGGGCGGGTGCATGAAGCTGGTCTGCATGTTCACGCAGATCATCACGCCGAACCAGACCAGGTCGATACCCAGCTTGTCGGCGACGGGCGCGAGGAAGGGCAGGATGATGAAGGCGATCTCGAAGAAGTCGAGGAAGAACGCCAGGAAGAAGATGAAGATGTTGACGGCGATCAGGAAGCCGGTCTGGCCGCCCGGCAAGCCCAAAAGCATGTGCTCGATCCACTTGCCGCCTTCCACGCCCTGGAAGACCAGCGAGAACACCCGTGAACCGATCAGGATGAACACCACCATGGCGGTGATGCGCATGGTGCCCATCATGGTGCCCTTGACCAGCGGCCAGTTCAGCCGGCCGTGCATGGCAGCCAGGATGAAGGCACCCACCGCGCCCATGGCGCCCGCCTCGGTGGGTGTGCAGATGGCCGTGCTGATGCCCGGCAGGCCGCCCATGCTGCCCAGCACTGCGAAGATCAGCACGGCCGAAGGGATGATGCCGCGCAGGCACTTCTTCACCAGCTGCCAGCCGCTCAGTGTGCGGGCTTCCTTGGGCACGCCCGGCACGTGGTCGGGCCGAAAGCGGCTGACCGCAAAGGTGTACAGCGCAAAGATCGCGATCTGCAGGATCGAAGGGCCCCAGGCGCCCTTGTACATGTCGCCCACCGGCTTGCCCAGCTGGTCGGCCAGAACGACCAGCACGAGCGAGGGCGGCACCAGCTGAGTGATGGTGCCCGAGGCCGCCAGCACGCCCGTGGCATAGCGCATGTTGTAGCCATAGCGCATCATGACCGGCAGAGAGATCATCGCCATGGCGATGACCTGGCCCGCCACCGTGCCCGTGATGGCCCCCAGGATGAAGCCCACGATGATCACCGAGTAGCCCAGGCCGCCCTTGATCGGCCCGAAGAGCTGGCCCATGGAATCGAGCATGTCCTCGGCCAGGCCGCACTTCTCGAGAATGGCGCCCATCAGCGTGAAGAAGGGGATGGCCAGCAGCAGGTCGTTGGACAGGATACCCAGCACGTTCAGGGGCAGGTTGCCCATGAAGCCGGCCGGGAACCATCCCATCTGGATCGCATAGACGCCGCAACCCAGGCCCAGCGCGGCCAGCGAGAACGCCACCGGAAAGCCGATCAGCATCACCAGCACCAGGCCGGCGAACATCAGCGGGGGAAATGACTCCATCTGCATGGTCAGGCGGCCTTCACTGCAGCGGCCGCTCGTAGTGCGTGTCCATCTCGTACTCGCGGCGCAGCCACGCCACGCGTTTGATGATCTCGGAGCAGGCCTGCAGCATCAGCAGCGCGAAACCCACCGGCAGCGTGAGGATCACCGGCCAGCGGATCAGGCCGCCGGCGCTTTGCGACATTTCGCCGCTGTGCCAGCGGTCCAGGAACAGAGGCCACGAAAAGTAGAGCATGGCCGCCATCACCGGCATGAGGAAGAAGATCAGCCCGAAGAGGTCGACATAGACCTTGCCCTGCGTGGAATAGCGGGCATACAGCAGGTCCACGCGCACGTGTTCGTTCACCCGCAGCACCTGCGCCGCGCCGAGCATCACGCAGGCTGCGAACAGGTACCACTGGATCTCGAGCCAGGCGTTGGAGCCGATGTTGAAGCCGTAGCGCACCAGGGCGTTGCCGGCGCTGATGAGGCAGGATGCCAGTGCAGCCCACTCGGCGAAACGGCCGAAACCGTCACCGAGCTTGTCGATGGCATGGGCGATGGGGAGCAGGGCCCTCATGGGGTGCCTCCTGGGGATGAACGGCGCGGCGGCGATGACCAGCGCCGGACTATAGGGACGCCGGACGCACGCGCCGGGCCCGTGGGCCCGGGCCTAGGGAATGTCCGGGGCCTCGATCAGAGGGACAGCGCCAGCCCGATGAGGCGCGTGGAGCGCGCGCCCGAGCGGCAGAAGGCCAGGATCGGACGCGGCAACTCCTGCAGCAGCTTGGCGAAGGCGGCGACCTCTTCGGGCGACTGATAGCCGCCGTCCACCGGCAGGTGCCGGTACTCGAGCCCGGCGGCCAGGGCCGCTGCGGCCAGGGCCGCGCTGGTGGGCTGCGCCGGGCCGTGCTCGAAGTCGGGCCGGTTGTTGATGATGCTGCGAAAGCCGGCTTGCGCGGCCTCGGCCATGGCCTCGGGCGTGAGTTGCGGCGCCACGGCCAGGTCGGCCGTGAGCTGGCGGATGGGGAGGCTTGAAGATGCGTTCATGGTGCTACTTTGCCAGCGCTTGCTTGACCGCCGCCGAAACCAGGCCCATGTCGGCCTTGCCGGCCAGGCGGCTCTTGGCGGCACCCATCACCTTGCCCATGTCGCCAGGCCCGCTGGCGCCGAGTTCGGCCACCAGGGCGGCCACCGTGGCGCCGATCGCTTCGGCGCTCAGCCGCTCGGGCAGGTAGGCCTCGAGCACCTTGACCTCGGCGGTTTCCTTGTCGACCAGGTCGGCTCGGCCGCCTTGCTCGAAAGCCACGATCGAATCCTTGCGTTGCTTGATCAGCTTGTCGACGATGCCGATGACGGCGGCATCGTCCAGCACGATGCGCTCATCGACCTCTCGCTGCTTGCAGGCCGCCAGCAACATGCGGATGGTCGACAGGCGGTCCGCGTCGCGGGCCCGCATGGCGGCCTTAATGTCTTCGGTGATGCGTTCTTTGAGGGTGCTCATGGAAACGGAGTCTAAAAGAACAACAAGCCCGCTGCGGCGGACCGCGCGGGCTTGGGCTCAGGCCATCACCGGACGATCAGTACAGCTTCTTGGGCAGCTGCATGCTGCGCACACGCTTGAAATGGCGCTTCACGGCGGCAGCCTTCTTGCGCTTGCGCTCGGCGGTGGGCTTCTCGTAGAACTCACGCGCCCGCAGTTCGGTCAACAGGCCGATCTTCTCGATGGTGCGCTTGAAGCGGCGCAGGGCGACGTCGAAAGGCTCGTTTTCTTTGACGCGGATGGTGGTCATGGACGTGAGGGATCCTGTTTCGGCGCCGGGGCACGAGGGTGGCACCAGCAAAGCCCAACATTATAGCGGTTTCCGGCGCCCGTGAAAGACTGCTGCCGATCAGGCGCTGAGCGGCAGGGCGCCTTGCCGGGCTTGCAGGGCCGATACGGCCGCGATGATCGTGCTGGCCTGGCGCGTGAGCGGGCCGGGCGCCGGCCGCATGCCGCTGAGGATCTCCTGCACATAGACGGCGGTGCTGGCCGCATCGGTGGCGCGCGGCAGCAGCGGCAGTTCGGACAGCACGCCTTCCTGGGCCGGCACGCTGAACTCGGGGCGCAGCACGCCGGCCATCCAGGTGTCGATGCGCGGCTGCCTGCGGGGGTCGGCCACGGGCTCGCCTTCGGTGCCGCGCAGCAGCATGGCGTCCACGCCTTCGCGCTGCGCCCAGGCGCTCATCAGGGCGCCGAACTCGGGGTGCGTGTGGTTCACCAGGCGCAGGGCCGGGGCGCCCACCACCGGGTTCATCATCTTGGCCACCGTGTGGCCCGGCCCGCGCAGGCCGATGAGCTTGCGCAGGTCCAGCAGCTCCTGCAGGCTGGGGCAGAGCAGGCCCGTGGGGACGAAGGCCGGCTCGCGGCGCAACCAGGCCTGGACGATCTCGGACGGGTGATGGACAGGGCCCAGGCCGAGGTCGTGCAGGATGGCCGCGCTGGTGATGCGCGATGCTTCCAGCAGGGGGCCGTGAACCAGCACGTGCAAACCTTCGCGCGCCAGCCACAGGGCCAG
>CAIJPE010000157.1 GCA_903822435.1 uncultured beta proteobacterium
CAGCATCTGCTCCGTGCGGGCGGTCCGGGTGTTCGGGGCCGGCGCAGCCTGGGCCGAGGCCACGGCGCTCAGCAGGGCCAGGATCAGGGTGCAGGCGGTGGGATTGAACTTCATGGTGCGTCCTTCGAGCGAGGGGTGGGTGGCGGATCCCGGCCGCCAAGGCTGGGATCGGGCGGCTTGTCAGGTCGCTGTCAGCGGCCGCTCAGGGCACTGACAACCGGTCTGCGCACACTGCCATTCACGGCATCGGCCGGGATCCGCCACCCACCCCACGCTCGAAGGACGCACCATGAAATTCAATCCCACCGCCTGCACCCTGATCCTGGCCCTGCTGAGCGCCGTGGCCTCGGCCCAGGCTGCGCCGGCCCCGAACACCCGGACCGCCCGCACGGAGCAGATGCTGCAGCGTGACGAAGGCCGCGTGGACGCCCGTCAGGATGGACAGAGCGAACCCACGCCTGCCCTTCGGCACAACGACACGGCCCGCAAGTCCTGAGCGCCGGGAGCCCCCGATGAGCACCCCTCTGGCGGCCTGCGTGGCCGATCAGACCGCCGCCTTGCTGGCCCGGTCCGCGGCTTTGCGGCCCAGGCCGTTGCCGGCGCGCCCCCTGGGTCCGCCCATCGCGCCCGGCGACAGGCCGGCTGCCCCCAGCCTGCCGAAGGCGCGGCTGGGGCGTGAGCACGCCGCGCGGCTGCTGGCCCAGGCTGCCTTCGGCGGCACGCCGGCCGACCTGGCGCGGGCCCAGGCGCTCGGCCCCGAGGGGTGGCTTGCCGAACAGATGGCCTTGCCGCCCGGCACGCGCTACCAGGACCTGCTGGGCGCGGGCCCATGCGACCACGAGGGCGGTGATGGCCGCTCGGCCCTGGAACGGGCCATCTGGCGCAAGCTGACCGGCAGCCCCGACGTGCTGCGCCAGCGCGTCACCCTGGCGCTGAACGAGATCTTCCTCACCTCGATCGAGCCCCTGGCGATGCCCGAGCGCGGCCTGGCCTGCGCCGCCCTGATGGACCTGCTCGAGCGCCGCGCGTTCGGCACCTATCGCGATCTGCTGATCCACCTGTGCACCAACCCCGCCATGGGCCGCGCCATGGGGCACCTGAACAGCAGCCGGTCCGAGCCCGGGACCGGAGCCGCCCCGGACGAGCCGAGCGCGCGGCAACTGCTGCAGCGCTTCACCCTGGGCCCTGTGCGCCTGAACCCGCGAGGCGAGCCGCTGGATGCGCGCGGCCTGCCTGCCCGGGCGGGCTCACCCGCCGCCGTCGCCTTCGTGCCAGCCGACGTGCAGGGCCTGGCGCGCGTGCTGACGGGCTGGCGGCTGGGCAGCAGCGTGGCCGACCCGATGGTCAACCACCGCAGTTGCCACGAGCTGGGGCCCAAGACCTTCCTGGGCCACACCATCGCCCTGGGCACCGACGGCCCGACCAGCCTGGTGCAGGCTGTCGATGCCCTCATGGCGCACCCCAACGTCGCGCCCTTTGTCTCGCGCTTGCTGATCCGGCACCTCGTCACCGCCAACCCGACCCCCGCCTATGTCGAGCGGGTGGCCACGGCCTTCAAGGGCGAGGGCAGCCGTGTCGTGGGCGATTTGCAGGCCACGCTGCGGGCCATCCTGACCGACGACGAAGCTGGCGCCGTGGCAACGCTGGCCGACTTCAGCCGCGGCCGGCTGCGCGAGCCCATCGTGCGATTCGTTCAGTGGGTGCGGACCTTCGGCAGCGTGCCCGCTGCCCCCATGGCGCCGGCTTTGCCCCGGGCCGCGGAATGGGCACTGCCCGCGGCTGTAAAGGGCTTTCAGGAGGCGTTCGGCACGGGCGTGGGCGTGCTCTGCGCCGACCCCGCCGGCTGGCTCGCAAGGGCGGCCGACACCCAAGGCCTGCTGGCCGAATTGAACGGGCAGTTGGCCCAGGGCCGAATCCCGGCGTGCCGGCTGACGCCGATTCAGGCCGCGCTGGAGGCCATCGCGCCCGACACGCCGGCCGGCCAGGCCCGGCGCCTGCTGGCCGCCGTGGCGCTGGTGACGGCCGCAGTCTGATTCAGCCGCCGGGCATGCGGCAGCAATTGAGCTGGGCCTGCACCACCCGGGCGGTGGTTCCCGTGTGGGTGAAGTATTCCCGCCCCTTGGTGGTGCTCGTGGGGCCGCCCGCCACCCGCAGGTTCTGGGTCGTCACGCCGTCGGCGTTGGGGCCCCAGGTACCGGCGCCGGCCACCGTGAAGCCGGCGGGGCAGCTCAGGTCGGACACTTGGCCGATTCCCCCCAAGAGCGCTGTCGGGTTGAGTGCTGCGCCAGGTTTCACCGAAGCCTGCAAGGCCGCCAGGCGCTCCGCTTTGCTGGCTTCAGTCCGGGCCAGCGCGCCAGGAGCGGCGAGTGCCAGAGTCGTGAGGGCGATCGGGATCTTGGCGAAGGGCTGACCGTATAAGTTGGTAGACATGGATTTCCCGATCCATCGATCGGGAAACGCCCAGGCCTGTGCTGCAGGAAGGTTTCCCGCGCTTCGCATCGAGCGCTCCCGTCGCATCTTTCCTGGGGTATGTACTCGTGTGCCCCCAATCGCGGCGGCCGCTCGCGGTGCCCCACTGGCCGTAGAGTCCGGGTGATGTCCACCATCTTCGATGCACCACCCGCCCACGGCGCGGGATCCATGCCGCCTCGGCGCGTGTTCGTGCTGGGCGGCACCGGCACCATCGGACAAGCCACTGTGCGGGCCCTGGTGCGCCAGGGCCACGAGGTGGTCTGCTTCGTGCGGCCGCGTGCCGGGGTGGGTGGCCGCCTGGCGCCCCAGGACACGGCCCGCCTGCTGCCCGGTGCCACCTTGCGCGTGGGCGACGTGACGGACCCTGCTTCGCTGGCCCGCGACGGCTTTGCGGGCGAGCGCTTCGATGCCCTCGTCTCATGCCTGGCCTCGCGCACGGGCGAGCCGAAGGACGCCTGGGCCATCGACCACCTGGCTCACGTTCACGCCCTGGCCGCTGCCCGGGCAGCCGGCGTCCGCCACATGGTGCTGCTGTCGGCCATTTGCGTCCAGAAGCCTTTGCTCGCTTTCCAGCAGGCCAAGCTCGCGTTCGAGAAGTCGCTGATCGAGTCCGGCATCGATTACTCCATCGTGCGGCCCACGGCCTTCTTCAAGTCCTTGTCCGGACAGGTCGAGCGGGTGCGCAGCGGCAAGCCTTTCCTCGTCTTTGGCGATGGCACGCTCACCGCCTGCAAGCCCATCAGCGACGAGGACCTGGGGGCCTACCTGGCCGGGTGCCTGGCCGACCCGGGGCGCCGCAACAAGGTGCTGCCCATCGGGGGGCCGGGCCCGGCCATCACACCGCGGCAGCAGGGCGAACACCTGCACGCGCTCTTCGGACGGCCGGCGCGCTTCAAGCACGTGCCCGTGGCCCTGCTGGACGTGATCATCGGGGTGCTGGGCGCCCTGGGCCGGGTGTTGCCACCGCTGGCGGCCAAGGCCGAGCTGGCCCGCATCGGCCGCTACTACGCCACCGAATCGATGCTGGTGCTGGACACCGCGACCGGCCGCTACGATGCCGGGGCCACGCCCTCCACGGGCACCCAGACCCTCTTCGGCTACTACGCCGACCTGGCCAGGGGTGCCGCGGGGCCCGAGCGCGGCGACCACGCCGTCTTCTGACCGCCCACGCCACCCGCCATGTGCACGCGATATATCAGCCCCGAGACGGCCGACATCGAGCGCCATTGGCACATCGGCTCGCGCCAGCCCTTGCGCTGGGTGCGCGACATGTACCCGAACTACCAGGGCCCCTTCATCCGGGCCCCGCGCGAGGGCGATGGCAAAAGCGCGGGCGCTGGCGCAGGCCGTGAGCTGGTGGTGGGCCAGTGGGGGCTCATTCCCTGGTTCGCCAAGGAACGCAAGCTCAAGTTCCCCACCAGCAATGCGCGCAGCGAAGAGCTGGCCCAGAAGGCCAGCTACAAGCACCCCTGGGCCCGCGGCCAGCGCTGCATCATCCCGGCCTTGTCGTTCTTCGAGCCTTGCTGGGAAACCGGCCGCCATGTGCCCTGGCAGTTCCGCCGGGCCGACGGCACGCCGTGGGGGCTGGCCGGCCTGTGGAACACCTGGGCCGACCCCGCCACGGGCGAACTGGTGGAGAGCTACACGCTGCTGACCATCAACGCCGACGGCCACCCGCTGATGGGCCGCATGCACCGGCCCGACCCGAAACGCCCGCCGCATCTGCAGGACAAGCGCAGCGTCGTGCCCATCGAGCCCGCCGATGTAGACGCCTGGCTGCACGCGCCGCTGGTCGAAGCGGCAACGCTGGTGCGGCTGGCGCCCGCCGAGCTGTTCGACGGCGGACCGGCCGCGCCTGAGCGGGGCGTCTGACCGCCCGTGCGAATCCTGCTCGTCTCGGACCTTCACTACACCTTGCCGCAGCTGGACTGGGTGGTGCGGGCCGCGTCGTCCTTCGACCTCGTGGTGATGGCCGGCGACCAGCTCGACATCAGCTCGGCGGTCTCGCTGGATGCGCAATCGGTGGTGATCCTGCGTTACCTCGCCTTGCTGCAGGCCGCCGGCAAGGTGGCGGTGAGCTCGGGCAACCACGATCTCACCGGGCCCGATGCGCAGGGCGAGCAGTGCGCGCTGTGGCTGGCCGAGGCCCGCGCCGCGGGCGTGCCGACCGATGGCGACACGCTCACGATCGGCGACACGCGCGTGACCATCTGCCCTTGGTGGGACGGCCCGCTGGGCCGTGACGCGCTGGAGGCCCGGCTGGCGCTCGAGGCGGCCGACCGGCCGGCCCGCTGGGTCTGGGTCTACCACTGGCCGCCGATGGGCTCGCCCACTTGCTGGACGGGCAAGCGGTACTACGGCGACGCCGAACTCGGCCCCTGGATCGACCGCTTCAAGCCGGACCTGGTGCTCACCGGGCACGTCCACGAGCCGCCGTTCAAGCCCGCCGGTGCCTGGGCGCATCGCATCGGCCCGACCTGGGTCTTCAACCCCGGGCGACAGATCGGGCCGGTGCCGGCGCGCATCGAGATCGACCTGGCCGCCGGCACGGCACGGTGGTTCTCGCTCCTCGGGCAGGAGTCGCTGAGCCTGTCCGACGCGCAGGCGCCGCCGCGAAGCGTGTTCTGAAGGTGCAGTGGGTCGCCGCCCCCCCCGCGCGCCCACCCGGACCTGAAGCTGAGTCGGTGGAGGAACAGAACCCCGGTTCAAGGCTCGCCCGTGCCAGGATCGCGCAGCGAGCCAGGCCGTGCCGCCGGCGCCTGCCGCTGCGCCAGTTCGCGCAGCACGTCCGGGACCATCGACAGGCCTGGCGCGTCGCCGTACTGGTGCTTCAGGTCGGCCAGGTAGCTGGTCACGAAATCCAGCCGTTCGGCAAGGCCCATGGCCACCAGCAGCATGACCTTCGGATGGCTCTGCA
>CAIJPE010000158.1 GCA_903822435.1 uncultured beta proteobacterium
GGCCCCCGCCGCCGCCGCCGCCGGCCACGCCCTCCACCAGCGTGGTGGCCCGGCCCGCCAGGCCGCCGCCGCCGGTGTCGCGGCTGTAGGCGGCGGTGTTGATGCCGCCGCTGCCGCGCGTGGCGTTGGCCGTGATCATGGCGCGCGCCGGCAGGCCGGCTTCGGTGCCGGCGCCCACGCCAGGGCCGCTGCCCGTGCCCACGCCGGGCCCGGGTTTGATGTCCTGGCGCAACTGCACCGCCGTCGGCGCGCCGGTCATCTCGGCCAGTTCGTTCTTCATGGCCAGCAGGCCCACTGCGCTGGCCTTGCGGCGGGCGTTGTCCAGCGCCACTTCGCCGGGCGGCTTGCCTTCGATGGGCTTGCGCGCCTCAGGAACCGCGGCGCCCTTCTTCTCGATGGCCTTGGGCGCCGGGGCCGGCGCCGGCGCCGTGCGGGGCGGCTCGGGCGTGGGTGGCGCTTCGGCCACCTTGACGGGTTCGGGCACCGCGGCCTTGGGCGGTGGCGCTGGCGGGGCGGGTGGGGGCAAGGGCTTGGCCATCGTGGCCGGGTCGATCAGCAGCTTGACCACCACCGGCGCGGGCGGGGCCAGGGCCGTGTGCTCCACCGGCTGCAAGGGCACGAAGGGCAGCACCAGGCCGGCCACGAGGGCTGCGCCCATCACCCGGCTCAGGATGCGCCGGAAGCGCCGCTCGTCGTCGGCCGCCAGTGCCCAGGGCAGCACTGGCAGGCGGAACGAGACGGACATCGGCATCGCCATGGCGCTCACGAGACGACCCTCCGCGCTTCGCGCTCCGGGATGAGCGCTTTGGAACGGCCATGCGCGCTCATTGGACGACCCTCCGCGCTTCGCGCTCCGGGATGAGCGCTTTGGAACGGCCATGCGCGCTCATGCCTCGATCCTCCGCCGCACCGCGAACGAGACGTTGCTGAAGTTCGCACGCGCGCAGGTGACCATCACCTTGCGCAGCAGCTTGTAGGGGATGTCCTTGTCGGCCATGATGGTCAGTGCGCGGGGGTCGTCGGCTTTGCCGCCCTCCGGTGCGGGCAGGCGGGCGGCCAGCGCATCGAGCTCGGTCTTCAGGGCCGGGATCAGGTCGTCGGCCTGGGCCATCACCTCGGACACGTCGGCCACCCGGCGGCCCTCGGCCAGGATCTCCTGCCCGTTGACCACCAGCACCAGCGTTTCCTTGGGCGACTGCTCGGCCTTGGCCAGCGGCAGCTTGACCTCCTTGGGCGCGGCCAGCGTCTCCACGCCCGTGGCGCCGGACATCAGGAAGAAGATGAGGATCGTGAACACGTCGATCAGCGAGACGAGGTTCATGTCCAGCGCCGCGCCGCCGCGGGCCTTGCGCTGGGCGCGTTTTTCCAGAGCGGACATCGTTGTCATCAGCCGGCCCTCTTGCGCACCGGCGCGTCGCCGATGGAAATGTGGGGGAACAGATCGGCCCGCACAAGCTTGGCACCCTGGGCGGTGACGCTGGCACGCACGGCGTCCATCACCTGCACCAGGTCGTCGTAGGGGGTCTCGGGCTCGGCCAGCACGGTGGCCTCGGCCTTGTCGGGAAATTTCGTCTTCACCTCCACCATCAGCGCGGCCAGTTGCTTCAGTGCCTGCGCGTCCTGGCCGGGCTGGCGCTCGATGCGCAGGATGAGCCCGCCGATGCGGTCGCCCACCTCGATGGCATCGTGGCGCAGCACCACCTCGAGCTGCAGGTCGCCGGGCTTGAGCTGCTCCAGCGCCTGGCTGGCTGCCAGCGCCGAGGGCAACTGCAGGTCCATCACGGCCAGTCGGCTGAACACCGCGGTGGACAGCAGGAAGGGCACCAGCACCACGATCAGGTTGATGAAGGCGGTGATCTCCAGGTGCGCCGCGTCCTTGCGCAGGCGGCGGCGCCTCATGACGCGCGGGCGTCCTTGGCAGGCTCGGCCGCCAGGCGCTGCACCAGGTTCAGGAAGGTGACCTTGGCGGCCTCCAGGCTGTCGACGATTTCCGAGGCGCGGGCCTGGAGGAAGGCGTGGATCAGGAGGAAGGGAATGGCCACCATGAGCGCGAAGGCCGTGTTGTTCATGGCCACCGAGATGCTGGCCGACAGCAGCTCGGCCTTCTCGGCCGGGTTCACCTGTGCCACGGCCGTGAAGCCCTTGATCAGGCCGATGATGGTGCCCAGCAGCCCGACCAGGGTGATCGTGTTGGCGAAGGTGGCGATGTAGTGCGTGCGCTTTTCCAGGCGCGGCACGATCTCCATCATCCCTTCCTCCATGGCGTGGTCGATGTCCTCGCGGCGCCGCGCGCTGGACATGCGGGCCAGGCCGTTGCCCACGATCTTGCCGATGGCGGAGTCCGACTGCGCCACGACGCCGGCGACCTCTTTGAAGCGGCCGCCCTGCAGCATGGGCAGCACCTGCTCCCACAGCCGCCGGTTCTCGGACCGCGCTCGGGCCAGGAAGAAGAAGCGCTCCACGGCGATCGCCAGGCCGACGGACATCATCATCAAGCTGGGATAGAGGAAGGCGCCGCAGTCCTGAAAGAACTTCACCGCGGTGTTCAAGGCATTCATCGGGACTCTCCGGTGGGGACGGGTTGGCGGGGGGTGATGGAATCGGTGGATGGCGTGGCGATGCCGGACTTGGCGGCGGCGCGGGCCTGCAATGGCTGGTGGATCTGGGTGCCGTAGTCCACCTGGCGGCGGAAGACCTCGCGGTCCACCGGGGCCAGGGCCTCGTCGAGCACGCTCTGCACGGGCCGGCCGCTCAGCGCGCCGGGTATCGGCTTCTTCCACGGCACGATGTAGAGCACCTTGGGCAGCTCGCGGTTGCCGATGATCTGCGTGCGGTCCACATCGGCACGGTCCTGTGCGGCAGTGGTGCCGGCAGCCATCGCCATCAGGACGGCTGCGATGGGGGTAAAGCGCTTCATGGGGTCTCCTTGCGGGTTGCGACGCCGGCCGTGGCCGCAGCCGCAGCCGCTGGTGCGTCTGCGGGCAGGGCGGCGCCCGCGGGCTTGCGCGACTTCAGCTCGGCCACCCACTTGGGCAGCATCGGCAGGCCGGCCGGTGCCAGCTCCTGGCAGCGCTGGTAGTGCCGCTGCGCCTGCGCGGCATCGCCCAGGTACAGGTCGTGCAGGATGGCCAGGTTGAGCTCGGGGTCGGCCGCCGTGGGGTCGATCTCGATGGCCGCTTCATAGGCCTTGCGCGCGGCCTCGAACTGGCCCTGATGGCGTTGCGCGATGCCCAGCTGGTTCAGCAGCCGGCTCTGGCGCGGGTCGGCCTTCAGTGCGGCTTCCAGCGTGGCGATGTCGCCTGGCAGGGTCGCGTCGCCGCGTTCTGCCTTGCCCCAGCGCACCGGCTTGAGCTGGGCCAGCGCCGCGAAGCTGCGCTGCACGCTCGCGTCGAAGAGGCCCGCGGCGGCACGGCGGGCATTGGCCTCGTGCAGCTCGATGGCCTTTTCCTCGAAGGGGAAGGCCTGCTCTTCCAGCATCACGTTGTATTGCTCGAGCTCGGCCTTGTTGAGCTTCTTCGGACGGGCCGAGGCAATCAGCGCGCGGCCGAAGTCCTGGTACACCGCCGCGGTGCGTTCGGTGGCGGCGGTGCTCACCTCGGCCACCGCCAGTTCGGCGGCGCCGGCATAGGCCCGCAGCACCTCGTCCATGCGCGCCTTCTTGAGCTTGAGCTGCTTTTGCAGCGGCTCCACCAGCGGCACCTGACGGTAGGCCTCGAACAGCGGCTCGGCCAGCGACAGCATCGCCTGGCCGGCCAGCGCGCGGGTGCGCGGCGTGCGGGCCGGGCCGGCGCCGGCATCCGCCTGCACCACTTCCTTGAGCCAGGCCGTGGCACGGCTGGGCTGTGCATCCTGGCGGGCCAGTGCGGCGAGTTCCGAGCGCGCCACCACCGCCGCTTCCAGGGGCTGCGGGTACTGGCTGACGTAGCGCTCCCAGGCCTTCTGCGCGCTGGCGATCAGCGGCGAGCGCGGCGGTGCCTGCTCGGCCGCCTTGTTCTGCAGCTTGGCCGCCTGCCAGCGGGCATCGCGGGCCAGGGCCGGGTCGCCGGCCTGGTCGGCCACGCGCTCGAATTCGGCGGCGGCCGCACCCGGCTGGCCCAGCTCCAGATAGGCCAGCGCCAGCTTGGGGGCCACTTCGGCCTGCAGGGCATGGCCGGGCTGCTGGCGGCGGAAATCTTCCAGCGCCCGTGCGGCTGCGGCCCAGTCCTTCAGGCCGATCAGGGCCGCCGCGGCGTCGAACTGGGCGCTGGCCCGCACGGCCGACGCGCCCGGCAGGCTGCCCAGCGTGGTGATGCGTTGGAAATGTGCCACCGCTTCCCGGGCCTGTCCGCCCTGGCGGGCGGCTTCACCTTGTCGGTAGATGGCCGCGGCCATCCGTTCGGTGATCTCGGCCCGCTGGCGTGCCGACTCCGGCCGCTCGGGCAGCAGGGCCAGCACCTCGGCATAGGCCTTCTCGGCCTCGGCGTGGGCGCCCGATTCGAAGGCCTGGTGGGCCACCACCGTCCATGCCGTGCGGCGCGACTCGGGCGCCGGCGGCGGCACCCGAGCCAGGCTCTGGCGCGCCACCGCAGAGGCCCGTTCGCCTTCGCCCTGGGCATAGAGCTGTTCAGCCGCATGCGTGAGCACGGCGCCGCCCCGCGGGTCTGCCGGGAAGGCCTGGGCGAAGCGCAATGCGCTGGCGATGGCCGTGGCCTGCAGCGCCTTGCGGCCGGCCGCGTCCGCATCGGGCTCCTGGGCGGCGTAGGCCAGGAGTGCGGCGTAGCCGGCATCGGCCGCATGCTCGTCATGCCCGGCGCCGTAAGCCACGGTCTCGTATTCGGCCGCGGCGGCCGCCCACCGTCGGTCGTCGTAGAGCAGTTCGGCCAGCAGGAAGCGGGCAGCCGGTGCGCCGGCATCGTCGGGGAATGCCGCCAGCAGGGCGCGGTACCAGCGCACGGCCTCGTCCACGTCGGCGGCGGCCTTGCTCTTCTGCGCCTTGGCGTGGTGCCAGCGGGCCAGTTCTTCCAGGTGGGCGTGCACCAGCGGTTGCGCCCGCTGCCAGGCCTGTGGGTTGGCCTTGCGGAAGTCGCTGTCCGCGCCGTAGCGCAGCACGTGGTCCTGCTTGGCCTGCAGCGCCAGCGTCTCGAATCCGGCGCGGCCGAGGATGTCGATCACGAGGGCTTGCAACAGCGGGGCCTGGGCGTGCAGCGGCTGGCGCCGCACGAAGGTGGCCAGCGTATCGGCCGCATCCTTGATGCGGTCCTGCCGGATGTAGAGCTCGCCCAGTTGCTGGTAGACGCGGAACTGGTAGCTCTCTCGCAGTGGCGTGTTGATGTAGGGCGCCACCGAAGGCGCCCCGTGCAGGTTCGCCAGGCTGATGCTCATCACCCGGAAGGTGTCGTCCAGCAGTTCCCGGTCGGCACGCGTGAGCGAGCCTGTCGCGGCAAGATCCGCCTCCTGGCTGCCGGTGTCCGTCAGGCCCGCCAGCTTGCCGTCGAGCACGCCGAAAAAGGATTGCAGGGCGTCTTCCAGCCGAGCCTGCTTGAATTGCGACCAGCCTTGCATGTACAGCGCACGCTCCCTCAGCGGCGCGCCGGCGGTGCCGGCGGCTGCCGTGGCCGGCGCAGCGGCCAGCACGGCGGCATAGGCCTGTTCTGCTGCTGGGTACTGGCGCATCGCGAACAGCAATTCGCCGCGGCGGAATTGGGCTTCGTCCCTGTGCGCGGTGCTGCCGAAGCGCGTGACCAGGCCGGTCAGGGTCTGGAGAGCCGCCTCCAGGTCGCCGGCCTGCTCCTGCGCCCGCGCCAGCTGATAGAGCACGCCGTCGTTGTTCGGGTCGTCCGGATAGGCCTTCAGGTAGGACCGGTAGCGCGCGACCGCCGCCTTGTAGTCGGGCAGGCCGCCGGCCGTGCCCGGCCCGTCGGCAGCCACGCGGTCGGCCCGGTCCATTTCGAGGTCGCCCAGGCGCCGCAAGGCCTGCGGGCGCTGCGGTGCGCGGGGAGCGGCCTTCAGGAACTCCTCATAGGCGGCAATCGTCTTTGCCTCGTCGCTCGGCACACCGGCATCGGCTTCGATCTTGCCCACGCGCTGCGGCAGGCTGGCCAGGGTGGGCTGATCATCGCCGGACGGCCGGCGCGGGCCGGCACAGCCCGCCAACGTCGCCAGCGCCAGCAGGGCCATGGCAGGCAGGTGCCGTTGCCTCATCGCGGCGCCTCCGCATCACCGCGGCGAGCGAACTGCGCGCGGTCATGGATCTGCGCGATGGCCAGCCGTGCCTGGGCAGCGTATTCGTCCAGTCCTTGCTGCTGCGCCTGCAATTCGGCCACCGCGATGTCCTCCAGTTGGCCTTGCTGTTCCCGTGCGAGCTGCGTCACCGCCGGACTGAGCACAGCCAGCCGTTGCGTCAGCGCGGCCACGCGCTGGGCGAAGGCCGCCAGCCGCGCCGGTTCGTCGCGCTGGGCTTCCCGCAGCGCCGTGTCGCGGGCGCGCGCCTGGGCCAGTGCGGCATCGGTGGCACGCAGTGCCTTGCGGGCTTCCCAGGTGCGCTCCGGCAGCGCGCGGGTGCGCTCCCACGTCAGTGCGCCCGCCACGCGGCGCAGGCGCTCGCCGGCATCGCCCAATTCGGCCTCGCTGCCGATGCGGGCGAGCGTTCCCAGCGCGCGGCCCATGCGCTGCAGCAGCTCGCGTTCGCGGGCGTTGGCAAACGCCACGTCGTCGCCTGCGCCTTCTGCCCGGGCCAGTTCGGCGGCGATCGCGTCGCGGCGGTGTTGCAGGGCCTCGAAGTCGTTGGCGCCGGCCTTGGCGCGGACATCGGGCAGGCGTTCCTCGAAGGCTCGGCGGCGCGTGGCAAGCATGTCGCCGTAGGTGCCCAACCGGTCTTGCCACTGTTGCAGGTTTTCGCTCAGGAACTGCAGGTCGCGCAGGCTCTTGAAGGCTTCCTGAAAGCCGTGGGTCGCCAGCACCGGCGCGAGGTGCGCGGCATGGGGCAGCAGCGGGTCGTCGGCCCGTTGCGGCAGGGTCCGGATGCCCGTGGAGGCGGCCAGCCCGCTGCTCGGGTTGGCCTGCAGCAGGCCCCGCACCAACTGACCCTTGCGCACGGCGGCGATCGATTCGTCCATCGCCTTGCGCTCGGCATCGAAGCTGCTGGCGGCCTCTTCGTAGCCACGCAAGGCCCGGGCCTGGGCGCCCAGCTCCGCCAGTGCGTAGGGCACCGCGATGCGGGCTTCGAGCACCGCCGCATCGCCCTCCGGCCGTTGCGCCAGCTCGGTCCAGGGTACCAGCGCCAGCTGCGGGTCGTTCAGGCTGGCGGCGGCCCAGCCGAAGCCCAGCAGGGCCTTGTTCGACAGGACCCCGTGCAGCCGCACCCGCTGCAGCGCCAATCGGGCCTGGCTCGGTTGCTGGGCCTGCAGGGCGGCGAAGCCCAAGGCGACATTGGCCCGGTCGCGCAGGCTGCGCAATTCCTCGTCGGCGGCCGGCGCCTGGCCCACCGCTTCGAGCATCGCCCTGCCGCGCTCCAGGTTCTGCGCGCCGCCGCTCTTGATCCACGCCACGCCCAGGTTGAAACGCGCGTACAGGCCTGCAGCCGTGTCGCCGCGCAGCGCCTGAAGCACCTTGGCCGCGCCTTCGTAGTCGCCGTGTTCCATCGAGAGCTCCGCACGCAGGAGCACGCGCTCGTCTTCCAGGCCGCCCCCGAGTGGCGCGCTGATGCGGGCCAGGCTGGCCTGCGCGTCGCCGGGGAGATTGCGCCGGTGCTGCATCAAGGCCAGGAAGTACCAGGCGCGATTGCGCACCGCCGGGCTGGCCTGGCCTTCGATCAGCCTGGCGAAGACGGCGCCGGCCTCGCGGTGGAGGCCGTAAGCCAGCAGCATGCCGCCACGCAGCACCTCGGCCTGGTCGTCGTGGGGCGCGAGACGGCCGAAGTGCTGTGAGACGATCAGGCTGGTCAGCGCGTCGAAGGTCCTGCCCTGGTAGAAGTTGAACAAGGTGTCGCCGTAGTGCGGCGCGCCGATCACCTGCGGCGGCGTGGCGGCTTCGTCGACGGCCGGCAGAGCGCCGGCCCGCGCGCCGAAGGGCCAGGCGGCCAAGGCGTACAAGCAGAGGGCCGCCAGGCGGGCGCAGCCTGCGCTCATTGCCAGACCTTGAGCTCGAATTCCGGCTGAAGCTTGGCCTCGCGGTCTCGGATGCGCAGTTCGATGTAGCGGGGTTCGCTGCCTTTCTCGAACTCGATCGTGCTGCCGCGCTTGTAGTCGCGGACGTGCGGGCCCTGGCCGGTGAAGAAGGCCGTCAGCGAGTGCTTTCCTGTGCGCAGATTGCCCAGGAACAGGCGTTGCATGCCGCCTCGGTGCAGGGCCTGGACCTCCAGCGGCGTGTACAGGTAGCTGGCCACCAGCTTGTCATCGAGCCGCACTTGCACCGACTCCAGCTCGAAGAGTTTGCCCACGTCCATGCTCACGAACAGGGCGACCTGGGTGCCCGCCGGGAAGAGCAGTTCTTCCTCCAGCACCAGCAGGTCGCGATTCAGGCGGATGACTTCGGCCTTCATGTCCTGCACGCGGCTGTCCAGCGAGGCCTCCTCGGCGTGTGCGGGCGGCCAGACAGATGCGATCGAAGCCGCAAGGGCCAGGGCGCGCAGGGTGTGGCGAACCGGGTGAGGGAGCATGCTGCGGACTCTCATGGCGGGCTTGAATCAGAAGGTGGCCGACAGGTACGCCTGCAGCACGTTGGCGTCGTAGGCATAGAGGTTGCCGGTGCGCAGGTCGGTGAAGTCCTTGTGGCGGAAGCTGATGCGCTGGAAGGCGCCCGTCAGCTTGAGCGTGGTGCCCGCTGGCACGCGCGGCCAGTCGTAGCTGAGCTTGGCGCCGATGGCGGTGTCGCTGAAGGTGCCCAACTGGCGGTTTCGCGAGATGTACTGCGACTCCGCCGTGGCGTTGTCGCTGTAGAAGAGTGCCTTGGTCTGCGAGTACAGGCGCACCGTGCCGTCGAGCAGGAAGCCGCCCGCGCCCTGGGGGCCCAGGTACTTGCTGAAGCCGAACTCGGCCGTGCCGCCCTTGATGTCCCAGTTGTCCCAGTAGCTCCGGTAGCTGGCATGCACGGAACTGCGGGCCCAGAGCCCGCTGGTGTCATAGGCCGTGCGCAACTGCAGCGCGCGGCTGCTCCGGGTGCGGGGGTTGCGCTCGGGCACGGCGGCACCGAAGACACGGGCTGCGCGATAGGGGCTGCCCAGGTAGCCGCTGTCGGCCACGGCCTCGGCGTTCAGGCTCACCAGCCAGCGCGGGCTCAGGATCTGCGTGATGCCGGCCCGGTATTGCCAGTGCAGCGCCTCGTCGAAGAAGCCCACGCCCTTCTTGCCCACCTGGTCGTGGCCGCGCCCGAAGCCCAGGCTGACCGTGGTCATGCCGCCGAAGACCTCGTGCGAGACGTCCAGGTTCAGGCCATCGGCGATGTAGTCGGGCTCGGTGCTGCGGCTGACCGACATCGACAGCGTCGAATCGCGCACCACCGACGTGGCGCCCAGCTCCCAGGCGGTTCGGGTCTCCTTGAAGGGGCTGGCCGTGGTGACCACGTCGATGGAAGCGTTGCTGACCGCATCCACGTAGTACTGGGCCGACAGCGACACCCGGTCGGCCATGCTCTTGCGCACCAGCAGTGCCGGGCCGGTGGCCCGCACCCCGCCGCCGTCGTAGCTGTGCATCATCAGCTCGGCCTTGTCCTCGGGCAATGCCGCGCCATGGGCCGCACCGGCCGCCACCACGCTGCCCAGCAGGCCCTGCCAAAGGCTGCACAGCGCACCGAGCGCCCGGCGCCAAAGACCCGTGCGATCAGTTGCAGCCACAGCCGCCTCCTTGCACGCCGGTGGCGCCGCGGGCGCCCTCGCGCACACCGCGGATGTGCTCCAGGTGCTTGTCGGGCATCGTCTCGCGGGCGAATTGCATCATCGGGTCGGCCAGCCGTTCGCGTTCGTAGGGCTTGACCCAGGGCTGCAGGGCGCAGCCGGTGCCGGCCATCGAAAGTAGCCCGGCCAGCAGGCAGGCCGACAGCCGCCGGGCGCAAGGTCGAAGGGCCATGCTCATTCCTTCACCAGCTCGCGGATCTGCCGCTCGTAGTCGTCTTCCACGCCGTCGCGATAGCCGCGATGCAGGTACCGTACGCGCCCGTCGCGGTCGATCAGCACGGTGGCCGGCATGCTGCCCAGGTCATACAGGCGGCTGACCGCCTTGTCCGCGTCCAGCAGCACTGGAAAGCGCAGCCCCATGCGGGCGGCCGTGGCCGTGGCCGCGCGCGGGTCGTCGTCGATGTTCACGCCCAGCAGCACGAAGCCCGAGGCGCGGTACTTGTCGTACAGGCGGTTGAGATGGGGCATCTCCTGCTTGCAGGGCCCGCACCAGCTGGCCCAGAAGTTCACCAGCACCACCTGGCCGCGCTGTTCCTGAAGGCGCAGGTTGTGGCCATCGGCGCTGCGCAGCGTGAAGTCCGGGGCGGGTGCTTGCGAAGCGACCGTGGCCGCTGCGGCCGACGCGGCCGTCGCGATGCACAGCGCCAGCGCGGCGGCGGCGCGCGACAGGTAAGGGCGGTGGAAGGCCATGGTGTTCGCCCGTCTCGTCAGAAGAACAGCGTGAGCCCGGCGGTGATCTCCGGGTTCTGGGTGCTCTGCCGCCGGCCCAGCAGGTCCAGCGAGAACACGTGGTCGCGCACGTCGGCCTGCACCACGAAGTGGTCGCTGGCGATCAGGCGCAGCCCGAAGCCGGCCGTCATGGTCTGGCGCTTCTGCCCGTCGAAGCTCGTGCTGCCCACGCCGGCCAGCACGTAGCCTTGCACGGCCTTGGCCAGGTTGCGGCCGAAGAACACCTCGCCCGGCAGCACGTTGTAGCCGGCCACCACGTTGTAGTAGGACAGCGTCTCGCTGCGGTTGACGAAGATGCCGCCAGGCAGGATCTGCCGGAAGGTATCGTCGCTGACCTTTGTGCGGCCCAGCGTGCCTTCGACGAAGACGTCTTCGGTGATGTGGTAACCCAGGCGCAGCCCGCTGACGGTACTGGCGCCGAAGTTCTGCGTGGCGTAGGTGCCGGCGAACACGCCGACGCTGAAGTCGTTGGAGGGGTACTTGGGCAGGCGCACTTCGCGGCGCTCGACCTGCGGCACGATCACCTGCTCGGTGGATTGGGCCCGCAGCGGACTCGACGCGATCAGCATCAGCAAGCCGCACAGCCCGGCAGCGGTGCCGACGTGTCGTCGGGCCTGTCGGTGGGCATGAGGCGGGGCAGGGCGGCGGGCTTGTGGCATGGCAGGGGCGCTCAGAAGAAGAAGCCGACCCCCGCCGTGATGGCGCGGTACTCGGTGCTGCGGGCGTCGGAGACGAAGGCGGTGTAGAGCGACCAGTCCAGCCGGGCCGTGAATCGCTCGGAGACGTGCCAGCGCAGGCCCAGCGTGGCGCTGGCCAGCTTGGCGTTGGTGGGAACGGCGTCCACCAGGCTGCTGTTGGGGATGTTGGCGAACTTGCCCAGCCCGACCGACAGGAAGGGCGACAGGCGCCGGTCCGACCACGGCTCGGAGGTCAGGCCCACGTGCCAGAAGTCGGTGCCCGAATACAAGCCCTGCACCTGGCCCACGGTGAGCTCCGCGCCGATGGTGTCGGCCAGCCTCGCCTGCAGCCAAAGCTTCAGCATGGGCTCGGTCTTGAAGCGCCCGATGGCGCTGCCGAACTCGACCCGGCGCGACAGGTAGTCGTCCACGACCAGGTCGCGGAAGGTCTTTGTGCCGCCGGCTTCGGTCAGGGTGGTTTCCAGCCGCGGCCTCGGCACCCAGCCCACCTGGCCGCCCTCGGCCCGCACGCGGAACCAGTCGGTGCGGCGCATCTCCACCACCACCCACTGCTGGCGCTCGACCACGAAGAACACCGGGTAGCCGCGCCCGGGGCCGGTGTGCAGTTCCAGATAAGGCTCGGCCACCTGCAGCCGCTCGACCACGGCCGGTGCGCCATCGGCCCGCGCGTCGCCGTTGAACGCCACGGCCAACCAGAGCGCCAGCAACAATGGCAGCAGCCCGCGAAGCTGCGGGCGATTCGGGGTGGCCATGAACGGGGTTGCGAGGCTCATTCGGTGTTGCAGGCGCCGGTGGCGGGGTCGGCTGGCGTGAACATCGTGGCCGCGGCCGCGCTGAACTCGTCCTGGCCTTGGGGCATGGGGCGGTTGATCCAATATCGGATCGTCCGGGCCGCAGCTTCGTCCGGGCTGGCGAAGATCAGGCCGCCACCGTGCAACACGCCACGAACCAGCGGCTTGTTCAGCAGCCGGCTCTGGTCGGGCGCGCCCACCACCGTCTCGCCCAGCGACGAGTAGTAGTTCTTGTAGATGTCGCTGGCCCGCACCGCGTCGGCCGCCGCTGCCAGATCCACCGCCGATGCATTGCCCAGCAGGCGCAACGCGCCACCGGTGCCGCTGGTGTTGTCGTGGCAGCCGCCGGCCGAGCAGGTGTTGGTGGTGCCGCTGCTGCCCACCGCCAGCGCGGTGTTGAGCAGCGGATTGACGCAGCGCTGGAAGTACGCGAAGGACAGCTTCTGGCCATTCACGCCCGCCGGGTTTTCCAGGCTCGGCGCGTTGTCCAGCGCCCCGCCGCCGCCGCAGCCCGGAAGCGCCAGGGTGAGCAGGCTGGCCAGCCACACGGCCCCTGTGGCCCGGGTGCGGGCCTTCGCGTCGAGGCGGCCGATCATGGGTTGCTGCATCCCTGGGTGATCCAGTTGCTGATGGCGGTGTAGGCCGTGCTGCCGGCCGGCAGCACGGCCACGGCCTGCGGCGGTGTCGTGAAGGCGGCACCGGCCGGGTGCGGCACGGTGGACGGCCGCGCCAGCATCGGGTTGGAGGCCGCGCTGCAGGTGTCGTTGATCATCCCCAGCGTGACGTTGAAGTCGCCCTCGGTGCTGCCCGTCAGCACGTAGCGGTTGCTGGGGTCGAAGAGGCCCGCCTGGTGGCAGCCGGCGCAACTGCTGCGCAGGATCGGCTGGATGGTGGCCACGAAGGTGTCCAGGCTCAGCGTGCTGACGGTGCGCACGCCATTGGCGGCATCGAAGGGGTCGTTGTAGTACTGGCCGCCCAGATCCATCCACTCGGCCAGCAGCCGACGCTCGGCCTTGTTGAGCATCTTCGAATGGTCGGGCGCACTGGCCGGGGGGGCGGGGTGCTTGGCGCGCGCGTCGGCGCTGGCCAGCAGGGCCTGGCCCCACAGGATCTCGGTCAGCCGGCTCTTGCGGGCCTGGCCTGCGCTGTTGGCCGCACCCGAACTGGTCTCGACCAGGGCGGGGCCGCGCACGACCATCGGCACGCCGTCGCGCAGCTGGATCACGGGTCGCCCGGTGGCGGGATCGATCAGCGGGTCGCCCAGCACCAGCTCCGCGTAAGAGCTGACCCGGCCGCTGCCGCCGATGGTGGCCCGCAGGTCGAGCTTGTCGGGGTCGGTGTGGCAGTTGGTGCAGGTGTTCGCACCCCGGTCGCGCGTCCACAGTGGCTGGATCTGCTCGACGTAGTTGATGACGCCGTTGCTGGGCGCCAGCGTGGCCAGGTCGTCCGTGGCCAGCGCATTGCCCGTGTAGCGCAGCGCGATGGCCGGCTTGGGCGTCACGCCGGCCTGCGTGGCGTCGGCCCAGATGTCGACCGAGGTCGGGTTGGGCGACAGGCTCAGCGCCGCCGGGTCCAGCCGGGTGCGCAGCGAGGCCAGCGTCTCGCCCGACAGGTGCTGGGCCGCCAGTGCCTGGTTCAGGCCGGCGGCCAGGGTGTTGACGATGCTGCCGGTGTTCAGTGCCGCGCCGCGGCGCGGGCTGTGGCAACCGTCGCAGGTGCGGCGCTCGCCGGGGCGCACCTGGATCCAGTTGGTGTGGGTCTGGATGGCGCGGCCTTCGCTGTCGATCACCGAAAACGCCAGCGGCACGTCGGCCGGCACCTGGAGCTTGAAGGAGCCGTCGGGCTCCACCGGGGCGTAGCCCAGGATCTGCTGCGGCTCGAACTCGGTCTCGCCCAAGGCATTGCGCACGCCCGTGGCGCCCGAGGGGGGCGCCACCGCCCGCACGGCTCGCACGAAGCGCGCCGGGGCGCAGCCGTAGGCGGTGTCCGCCGGGTTCTTGATCCGGGTGATGTCGGCCACCTGGGCCCGGGTGTCCATCGGGTCGGCCGGTCGGGTGAGGGCGATCCCTTGCGTGCAGCCGGCGCGGTCGGCGTCGCTCAGCATCTGCTCGGCCATCCGGCCCAGGCCGTCGGTGTCGTAGACGCTGCGCACCTCGATCAGCGCCAGGTCCTGGGCCGCCAGCACGGGGTCCACGGTGGTCGGCTCGACCACGTTGGGCTCGGTGCGCGGGGCCAGCGCCACGGGGTCCGTGTACATGAAGCCCTCGGGAGGGGCAGCCACGATCAGCCAGGTCTGCTTGGCCGGGTCGAACATGTAGACGGCGTAGGCCGCCGGAGCATTGTCCTGCAGGCTGTCGCTCTGGATCGCATCGAGCGTGCGGTTGCCGTCCGTCAGGCGGGCCATCTCGTCGGCCGTGAGCGTGGTGCACGACACCACCACGCCGTTGCGCGTGACCTCGCAAGGCCGCCAGGCCACCAGCACGCGATCGGTGCCGTCCCACAGCGGGTAGGGCGTGGTGGCGCGGCCATACAGCGACAGGCCGCGGTCTGCGTTCAGGGCCTGCGCGGTGATCTCGCGCTGGCCGCCCTGCGCCGGGATGGTGCTGTTGGCCGGCGTGTCGTCCTCCGAGTAGCGGGCGATGTCGATGAGGTGCAGCGCGCCGCCTTCCTGGGTGCGCGACAGCGGCATCAGGCTGGACATCACCTGCCCTGCGTAGGCCCCCTTGGGATCCATGTCGCGCGGGTGCAGGTAGCTGTTGCCCTGGCTGTGGGCGCCATACAGCACGAACATGTCCGTGCCGTCGGGCTTGCTGCGGAAGATGGCGAAGCGGTTGCGTTCGGCCACGTGCTCCCAGCGCGCGAACATGATGTCGCCATTGGGGCGGATCACCGGATTGCGGTCGTGGCTCTGGTTGAAGGTGATCTGCTGGACGTTGCTGCCGTCCACCGCCATGCTGTGCAGGTTGAAGACGCGCTCGCGCTCATACTCGTCGGTAGCAAAGTAGGCACGCCCCAGCGCCTGGTTCAGGCTGGACTTGGCCTGCCGGTTGGACGAGAAGATGATTCCGCGGTTGGCCGGCAGGTAGACCGGGTCCACGTCGTCGGCGGTGGCGGTGGACGTCACGCGGCGGAAGGTGCCGTTGGCCAGGCCCGGCCCGCTGGTCTCGGTGAGCGTGTACTCCCAGATGTTCCAGCGTCCGGTGCAGGCGGGCACCGGGCCGCCAGGTGCGTCGACGGTGGCCGTGTTGGCCGTGGGGCAGCGCATGGCGAAGACGATGCGCTTGCCGTCGTAGCTCACCTCGGGATCCGAGGCATCGCCCTGGCCCTGCGTGAAGCGTGCCGTGAGGTTGTATTCCGCGGCGCTGGCCGATGACTTCTCGCGCAGCATGAGGTCGCCGCCGGGGGCGCTGTTGGCGCCGTCGGTGGGGTTCATCGTGACGGCTGTGCTGCGCTTGACGTAGGCCAGGGGCACGTCGCCGTTGACGGTCACGGTGTCGGTGCTGCTGGTGCCGTTGCCCGAGCAGCCGGCCAGGACGGCCAGCGCGGCCGCCGCCAGCGTGCAGGCTCCACGCAGCGATGAGGACAGTGACTGCATCTTCATCTCCTGGCCGGCTCGGGAACGGGTGTTTGAGGGACCTGCGGCAGGCCGTGCAGCAGGTTGGAAGAGGCGTGCAGCGTTCCGGCCGCATCGACCACCACGGCGTCGGCACCGGACACCGATTCGATCAGGGCCAGGCCCCGCACCGCGCCCATCACGAACACGGCCTTGGACAGCGCTTCGCAGCTCAGCCCGTCGTCGGCCAGCACCGTGACGCTGTGCACGCCCTGCGGGCTGCAGCCGGTGGCGGGGTCGATGAGGTGGTGCACACGCCGGGCGCCGTCGTCGAAGTAGCGCTCGTAGTCGCCCGAGGTCGAGATGGAGACGTCTTCCAGCGGCAGGACGGCCACCGCCTGGCCTTCGCGGCGCGGGTCGCGAATGGCCACGCTCCAGGGGCGGCCGCGTCGGTCGCCGATGACGCGGCTGTCACCGCCGGCGCTGACCATGGCGTTCGTGATGCCGCGCTGGCGCAGCAGCGCGGCGGCGTTGTCCACGGCATGGCCCTTGGCAAAGCCGCCGAGGTCGATGCGCATGCCGGGCTCTGCAAAGCGCAGGGTGTGGGCGTGCGGGTCGAGCAGCAGCTTGCGCCAGCCCACTCGGGCCCGGGCGGCGGCGAGCAGGGCCGCATCGGGCTGCTTGCGGGCGCGGTAGTCGTAGTGCTGGCCCACGGCCGCGTAGCTGATGTCGAAGGTGCCCTCGGTCAGCGCCGAGAATGCCAGCGCGCGCTGGACCAGCTGCCACATCTCCTGGCTCAGCGGCACGGCCCGGTGGCCTGCTTCGCGGTTGATGCGGCTGAGCTCGGAACCCGGCTTGTGCGGGCTCATCGCGCGGTCGATGCGGTGCATCTCGTGCATCACGGCGGCCGCGGCGGCATCGCCTTCGCGGCTGTCTTCGCACCACAGCTCCACGCGGATGGCCGTGCCCATGATGGCCTCCTCGCGAGTCACCCAGCCCGGCTGAGGCAAGGCAGCCCGCCTGACGAAGTCGAACCGGCGCTGCAGGGGATGGGTCGTGGCAAAGGACATGGCAGCCTCAAAGGTAACCATGCGGCGCCTTGCACGCAGTGACGGGTGGTGCCCGTGTGCGTGCAAATGCTTCAGTTGTCCCAAGCGCGATGGGCGAGACTTCGGTCACGGACAGCCGCGGCCATGCCGTGCAACTGGGGGAGCAGCCCCCGTGTGCCGGCCGCGCCTTTTACATTCCCTTGAAAAGGCCCGTGTAGCTGCGGCTGACCTCGAGCTTCTCGGGGTGGCCCCTGACGCTCACGATCTGGCGCCCGCGGAAGTCGCGCGTCACGCCGGAGATCGCCTTGACGGCCACCAGCGTGCTGCGGTGGATTTGCCAGAACAGCTGCGGGTCGATCTCGTCGACCAGTTCCTTGATGGGCTTGCGGATCAGCGCCTCGACCTGCGTCGTCTGAACGCGGGTGTATTTCTCGTCGCTGATGAAAAACAGCACCTCGTCCACCGGAATCATCTGGATGGCCGAACCCACGGTGGCCTGGATCCACTGCAGGTACTGTGCCTTGCCACCCGGCTGCAACCGGGCCGAGAGCTGGTGCAGCAGCTGTTGCAAGTTCGGGCTGGCCGGGGCGTCGGCCGCGGCGGCCGTGCCACTGCGGCGTGCCGCCAGGCGTTTGCGGATGCGGTCCACCGTGAGCTGCAGGCGCTCGCGCTCGGCGGGCTTGAGCACGTAGTCGGCCACGCCCTGCTCGAAGGCCTCCACGGCATACTGGTCGTAGGCGGTGATGAAGACGATCTCGGGGAGCAGTTCGTCGCGCTCGCCCTCATCGCCGTCGCTGTCGCCGCCATGGCCGGTGTCCTCGCCGGGGTTGCTGCTGCCTTCCGAACGCGGTGGCAGTTGCGCAATCTGTCGCGCGGCGTCCACACCGGTCAGGCCCGGCATGCGGATGTCCAGGAACACGAGGTCCGGGCGGTGCCGGTCGACCAGCTGCACGGCTTCCAGGCCGTTCTTGGCCTCGGCCACGATCTGCAGCTCGGGCCATACCTCGGCCAGCCTGGCACGCAGCTGGTCGCGCATGAGGCGCTCGTCGTCGGCGAGCACCGCCGTGATCGCTGGCGCGGGGGGTGCAGGGCTGGCGCCGCCCTCGGGGGTCTGCTCCGTCATGCCGCCATCCTAGCGGCTGGCGGTGTGCGGCGGCGCAGCACCTGCCCCATCAACCAGGGCCAACGTGGGCGCCGCGCCGGCCGGGCGGCGGTGAAGGCGTGGATGACTTCGTCGGTCATGGGTGTGCCCCTTCGATCGTCCGGTAGGGCACGGTGATCGTCACCACCGTGCCGCTGGGCTGGTTGGCGGCCACGGTCAGCGCGGCCTTGGGTCCGTAGAGCAGCTGCAGGCGCTCGCGGATGTTGGCCAGCCCCACCCCGGTGCCGGCGGTGGCGGCCTTGCCGAACCCCAGGCCCGTGTCAGCCACCGTCACCTGCAGCTTGCCGTGCACGATCTCGGCCGCCAGGCGCAGCGAGCCGCCTTCGGCCTTGGGCTCCAGGCCGTGCTTGATGGCGTTTTCCACCAGGGTCTGGATCATCATCGGCGGGAACAGCGCCGACTGCAGTCCCTCGGGCACCGCAATGTCGGTGCTCAAGCGTTCTTCCATCCGGACTTTGAGGATCTCCAGATAGGGCCGGATCACGGCCAGCTCGCGGCCGAGGTCGCGCACGCCGCCGTCATTGGCTTCGCGCATGGTGGGCATGCTGGCCCGCAGCAGCGCGATCAGGTTCTTCTGCATGACGCTGGCGCGCGCCGGGTCGGTCTCGATCAGGTGGTCGATGGAGGCCAGCGTGTTGAACAGGAAGTGCGGTTCCACCTGTGCCTGCATGGCGGCCATGCGCGCTTCCACCACTTGCCGCTTGAGCGATTCGGCCTCGGCGGTCTCGGTGGCCTGCGCGGCTTTGACCTCGGCCTGCATGCGCCCCTTGTAGGTGAACTTGATGATGGCCGAAGCCACGATCCACAGCAGCGTGAATTGCATCATCGCGTCGCCGATGCCGGCGCGGGTCACCCGCGTGGAAGAGCGCGAGCGACCCTGCTCGCGCACGAGGTCGGCCATCGCCTGCTGGGCCTCGGCCCGGGCCTCCTCGGCGTCGCGGGTGGCCTGCTGGGCTTCCTCGCGGGCTTCGCGGATGGATTCCTCGATCTGCTGGCGCGCTTCTTCGACGGCCGTCCGCACGCTCTCGCTGGCCACGCCGGGGGGCAAGGTGATCTGCAGGCCCTGTTGGGCGGCCGAGGCGGCCGCCTCGGCCGCACGTGCCGCAGTTTCGGTCTGGGCTGCGCTGGACGCCGCGCTGGCGGCAGGTCGTGCGGACTTGGGCGTGATGTGGATGCCGTCGCGGCCGATGTTGATTTCCAGGCCCTCGCCCTTGCCCGGGGTCTCGATATGGATCGGCCCCTGTGCGGGTGAGGTCGGCGTGGACGGTGTCGCGTCCTTCGGCGCCCGCGGTGCAGCGGGTGGCCTGGGGGCCTTGGGCACCACGATCACCTGCGGCCCGGGCGATTCGATGTGCTCGGTGACGGTCCAGGTGAAGGGCGGCATGTCGTGAACGATGGCCACCACCACCAGCAGGCCGACGGACAGCAGGATGAAGCGGCGCCAGGTGATGCCCACCAGCCAGTTGGCGTAGGCGTGATACGCGCGGACGGTGCCGGCGGAAAAGCGCTGCCAGCGCGCGTGCCACAGGGCGGTGTCGGACAAGGCGGCGTTCATGGTCTGGGGGACGGCAGCAGCGGAGGCATGGTGCGCAATGTACGCAGGCGGCGGCCGGCCGCCAGCGGTACTCGATGCATTGCCGCACGCGCGCGACAGGCTGCGCAGGTACCTGACGGCCGGAGCCTGGGGTGCTTCAGGTGGCCAGCGTCAGCCGGGCGGCCTGGGTGATGGCGGCCACGGCCGGGTGGGTGATGCGCCGTTCGGCCGAGATCGCGTAATAGCTTTCCGTGACCTCCTCAAGCCGGCCGATGCAGGCCACGCCGTACTGCCTGGCCACTTCGTCTTCCAGCACGCTGGCGGCCATGAACACCCCCAGGCCCTCGCGGCCGAAGGACTTCATCAGCGCGCCGTCGTCGAACTCGCCGACCACCTGGGGGTGCAGGCCCATCCGCATCTGCCAGGCCTCGAACTGCTGGCGCACAGGCGAGGCCACGCCCTGCAGCAACAGGGGCGCTCCGTCCAGGCAGGCTGGGAAGTCGCCGTGCAGGCGGGCCTGCAAGGGCGGCGCGCAGAAGAAGCTGGTGGGTGATTGGCCCAGCGGGTGGTTGAAGGCCTTGACGCTCAACCTTTGCGTCAGGGGCTCGTCTGCAATGACCAAGTCGATGCGGTGCAGCGCCAACTGGGCCAACAGGTCGGCGAACAGGCCCTCACGGCACACCAGGCGCACCGGATCGGGTCCCTGCAGCGCCGGCGAGAGAAGCCGACAGGCCACCGACTTGGCCACCGAATCGGCCACGCCCACCCGGAATTCGAGCACCTGGGCGCCCCCCGTGCGCTGCTCGCGCAGGGCGGCTTCCATCTCGCCGCCCAGGGTGAAGATCTCGTCGGCGTAGCGCAGGGCCATGCGGCCTTCGTCCGTCAGCTCAAGGCGCCGGCCGGTCTTGCGGAACAGCTTCTTGCCCAGCCGCTCTTCGAGCAGCTTGATTTGTCCGGACAGGGTCTGGGGGGTCATGTGCAGCTGCTCGCTGGCCCGTGTGACGCCGCCAGCCCGCGCGGTGACCCAGAAATATTGCAGATGCTTGAAGTTCATCCTTCGGTTTTCTCGATGAAAAGGACGAAAAACTTCGAATTTACGCGAAGTGACAGGGGCCTCAAGATTCAATCTGTCGTTTACCTGTCCGGAGATTCGCATGCGCATGAGCACCAAGGGTCGTTTTGCCATCGACGCGTTGATCGACATGACCCTCAGACAGGCCCATGGGCCGGTTCCGCTGGCTTCCATCAGCGCCCGGCAGCAGGTGTCGCTGTCCTACCTCGAGCAGATGTTCGGCCGGCTGCGCCGCGTCGGCATCGTCGACAGCACGCGGGGGCCTGGCGGCGGTTACACATTGGCGCGTCCGGCCAGCCGGGTTTCGGTGGCCGAGATCGTCTCGGCCGTGGACGAACCCCTGAGCGGCGACGAAGCCGGCCTGTCGCGCGAACTGTGGCAACAGCTCAACGAAGTGATGCTGGCCCACATGGCCACCATCACCCTGGAGAGCCTGGTCGAAACCCACCGCGGCGAGGTGACCGACATCCAGCCGGTGCGGCGTCGGCGCCCGTCTGCGCAGGCGCCCGCTTCGGGGGTCAACTACCCCGGCACACCCAACTCGGTGTTCGCCTTCGGCCGCTCGTTCGTGGGCGGGGGCTGAGCCTCCTCTTGCCGATCAGGGCGCGCGCCCTTCCACCTGCACGATCAGTCGCACCCGGCCGCTGATGAAGGGCATCCCGAAGGTGGCGCCGAAGTCCGCGCGGTTGATCTCGCCCTCGAAATCGCCGCCGCAGACCTCGCCACCCGGCGCGCCAGCGGCGTTGGCGTCGGCCGTGACGGGCCGGCATGCAAAGCGCATCGCGCGCAGAGACAGCGGCTGGCCCACGCCCCGCAGCGTGAATTCGCCGCGCACCTCCACGGGCTGCCCGCCTTCGAAACGGAATCGCGTGGCCACGAAATACGCCTCGGGCCAGGCCTCGGTAGCCAGCAAGTCGGGCTCGCGGAGGCGTGCGTTGAAGACCGCCAGGCCCGTGTCGACCGTGGCCGTGGGCAGGCGCAGTGAAACCTCGCCCCGCGCGGCCTGCCGGTCGAGCGTGACGCCCCCCTGGATCGGGCCGATGCGGCCGCGGATGGTCGAGGTGCCGAAGTGCAGCACCTCGAAGTGCACCCAGCTGTGCGCGGGATCCAGCGTGTAGGTCACCGGTGCGGCCCGGGCCGGCCCCGCCGCGCTGATGGCCAGGGCCAGGCCCACCAGCGTCTTGCGTCGCAACGCCACGCCGACATCCGCCCGGAGGAACGACACGTCGATGCGTCCGCGCTACTGCTTGATCGCTTCCACCTGCACCATCAGGGTCACCGTATCGGGCACGCCCCTCTGGATCAGGTAGTCCATGCCGTACTGGCTGCGCTCAAGGCTACCTTGAAAATCGCCGCCGCAGACTTCGCGCTTGAGGATCGGGCTGACGTAGCAATTGAAGCGGTCGGCCTTCAGGGTGAAAGGGTTGGTCTTGCCCAGCAGGGTCAACGAGCCCGAGACCTCGGTGACCTTGTCTCCGTCGAACACGAACTTGTCGCCGACGAACCTGGCGGTCGGGAATTCGGCGGCATTGAAGAAGTCCTTGCCCTGCAGGTGCTTGTTGAAGGACTCCACGCCGGTGCTGATCGAGGTGACGTCGATGGTCAGTTCGACCTTTCCCGACCTGGCCGCGCGGTCCATGGTGAGGCTGCCCTCCTTCTTGTCGAAACGCCCCCGGATCGTGGAGATGCCCATGTGGACGATTTCGAAGGTGGCGAAGGTGTGGGCCGGGTCGATGGCGTAGGCCGCGGCTTCGGCGTGGGCCACGCCCGTGGCGGCCATGATGGCCAGGGCGAGGGCGGCGAGGAACTTCTGCATGGGTTCTCCTGGAGGGGGATGCGCCGCGCCGAGGCGCAGGCCCGGCTTGTCCGGCCGGTGCGATCAGAGCGGGCCCAGGCCCGTGAGTGCCAGCTTGAATCGGACCTGCACCTCGTTGCCCAGCAGGGAGGTGTCGGCCCATTCGGCTTCGCCGACCTTGAACTCCAGCCGCTTGATGACGAAGGCGCCGCTGGCGGAGCTGGTGGTGCCGGACTGCGTGACCTGCACGGGCACGACCACGTCTTGCGTCGAGCCCTTGATGCCCAGCTTGCCCGTGACCTCGAACTTGCCGGGGCCGGCGGCCTTGATGGCGCTGGACTGGAAGGTCGCCTGCGGGAACTTGGCCACGTTCAGCCACGTGGCCTTTGGCACCTCGGCATCGAGCTCGGCGCTGCCGAAGCGCGCGCTGCCCGTGTCGATCGTGAAGGCCACGCTGCCGGTCTCGGGCTTCCTGGGGTCCAGCGCGATGGTGGCGGTGAACTTGCCGAACTTGCCTTCCACCGGCACGCCCATCTGCCTGGTGGTGAAGACGATCTCGCTGCCCGCGGCCTGCAGTTGTGCGGGCTTGGGCTGGGCGTGGGCCACCAAGGGCGCGGCCACCCACAAGGCGGCGCTGAGCGAGAGGACCCGGGCATGGCGTTGGGACATTGGACTTCCTTGTTCGAAAGGGCGGGGAGCGCGGCGCGCAAGCGGCTCAGCGGCCGCCGCCGGGGCGCATTCGCGACAACAGGCCGTCGCGGTCGATGAACTGGTGCTTCAGGGCTGCCGCCACGTGCAGCGCCACCACGGCGGCCAGTGCCCAGGCCAGCGTGCCGTGAACTTCCTTGAGGGTGTCGGCCAGGCCACGGTCTACCGGCGCGAGGTTGGGCAAGGGGATCAGTCCGTACAGCACGACGGGGAATCCGGCGGCCGAACTGTAGGCCCAGCCGGCCACGGGTACCGCGAAGAACAGCAGGTACAGCGCGCCGTGCGCGCCATCGGCGGCCAGCCGCTGCCAGGCCGGCATGGGTGGGTGCAGGGGCGGCCGGTGCGTGAGCCGCCAGACCAGCCGCAGCCCCGACAGCAGCAGGATCGTGATGCCCGCCCACTTGTGCCAGTTGAACAGCTTCAGCCGGGTCGGCGAGAAGGGCAGGTCGCTTATGGTCCAGCCGACGCCGAACGAGACGGCGATCATCAGCGCCAGCAGCCAGTGCAGGGCGATGGCGGTGCGGGTGTAGGGGGCGGCGGTCGGGATCGTTGACATGGCGCCACGAAGTATGCGGGCGCTGCCGCGGGCCCGAGGTTCGATGGGCTTGTTCGCCGCCATCGACCCGTGCGAATACCCGCTGGCCTTGCGCTGCGAGGGCTGCCGACGGCCCGGGTCCCTATCATCGGGACCATGAGTGAAGACGACTACCGGCCGGTGTCGCGGCGCCGGCGGCTGCTGATCGCGTTGCTGGCCATCGCCACGGCGGTGACGATCGTGATGAGCCTGGTCAGCCCGCCGGCCGGCTCGCGCGGGCCGCATGCAGCCTCGCAGGCGCCCGATGCCCCGGCCTGCGGCCCTGGCCAGACCACCGATTGCGTGGGTGGCCGGGCGGATGTGTTCTTGGTGCCGGCGCCTGCAGGGCCCCCCCACCTCGACGCCGGTGCATCGGCGGCCGCCAGGCCTGCAGCACCCTGAGGACCGGCGCGCTAGACCAGGCGGCTCACCAGGCCCAGCAACTCGCGCGGGCTGAAGGGTTTGACCAGGTATTCGTCGGCGCCGGCTTCGAGGCCCCGCATGCGGTCTTCGGCCTGCGCGCGGGCCGTCAGCAGCACGACCTTCGTGCGCTTGAGCCTTGCCTCGGCGCGGATGCGCTTGCACACCGCAAAGCCATCGAGCTGGCCCGGCATCATCACGTCCAGAAGCACCAGTTGGGGCACCAGGGACAAGGCCGCGTCGAGGCCGGCCTGCCCGTTGGCGGCCTCGTGCAATTCGAGATCCTCCAGCTCCAGCGTCATTCGGATCAACTCGCGGATGTCGGCTTGGTCTTCGACGATCAGTACACGCTTCATGGATGGCCCCAGGTGGTCAAGTGCTCGAGTGCCAGGCAGCGTCCGGGTCCGGTCGCGCCTGTGCACCGGACGGCCCGACGAAGCCGCCCCGAGTGAAATTCAGTGTAGAAGGCCGGGGCCCGGCCTTGCGCGGCAATAGACGGGAGTAGTCCACGTTTCTCTGCGCCTCGTGCGGCACGCCAGGCGCTACCCTGCCGGACAGCGCATCCCAGTCCCACTTCCACCATGACCCAGTCCCTGAATGCCGACGCCCGGCGCGTTGACCGCCTGTTCGCTGCCGCCATTGCGCTGCAGGCATCCCTGGGACTGGCCGTGGGGGTGCAGGCCGGTGCGAGCCTGGGCTGGCTGCTGCCGGCGGCGCTGGGTGCGGTGGGCGTGGCCGCAGGCGTCGTGCTGCGGCGGGGGGGCGGGCGCTGGTCGGCCTGGATCCTGGGCGGCTTGCTGGCAGCGGGTGCCGTCGGCACCCTGGCCGCGGCGCCGGGCCACCCGGTGCTCCTGTTGAACCTGATGCTGGTGCTCTCGCTGATGCCGGCCTACCGCCGCTGGACGCTGGTGGCAGCGTGCGGTGCCGGTTTTGCAGTGGCACCCTGGTTGCTGGCGAGTGCGGCGGCCTCGACCGAGGCCTTGCTGGCCACCCCTTTCATCCTGGCGCAGGCCGCCTGGCTCGCCGGTGTCGCCCGCGGCAACGAGACCCAGGCCAAGGCCCTCTTCGACATCGATTTCCTCGTGCGTGCCATGGGCCGCGAGGGCCCGATCCGTCTCGACCTGGGCGTGCTGAGGGCCGAGACCGCGATGGGCCAGCGGCTCAAGTCGGTGCAGGAGCGGGTGGGCCAGACCCTGGTCGCGGTGAGGCAGTCGGTCGGTGCGGCGACCGAGGCGGCCGGCGCGCTGCAGGCCAGCGGCCAGGAGTTGTCGCAGCGCACCGGGCATGCGGCCGAGGAATTGAACAACGCGGCGCTCACGCTCACCCAGATCGCCGTCATCGTCAAGCAGAGCGCCGACGCCGCGATGACCGCGCGGCAGACGGCGCAGGCCGCCTCGGCGCTGGCCAGCGAGGGCCAAGGCATCGTCGGGCAGGTGGTCGAGCAGATGCAGGCCATCGACGGTGCGTCCAGGCGCATCACCGACATCATCGGCGTGATCGAGAGCATCGCCTTCCAGACCAACCTGCTGGCCCTGAACGCCGCCGTGGAAGCGGCCCGCGCGGGCGAGCAGGGCCGTGGCTTCGCGGTGGTGGCCGGCGAGGTTCGCATGCTGGCCCAGCGGTCCACGGCAGCGTCGGCCGAAATCAAGGGCCTGATCGAGGATTCCACCGTCGCGGTGGCACGCGGCAACCAGCTGACCAGTGCGGCCGACCGCACCATGCAACAGCTCACCGCCGCCGTGGGCCGTGTGGACGAGGTGTTCCACAGCCTGTCGGACGACACCAACGAACATGCCGCGGGCATCGAGGCGATCCGCGACACCATGAACGAGCTCAAGGAGGCCACCCAGTACAACCTGGAAGTGGCCGCCCAGTCGCGCCACATCGCCGACGACCTGGCCGACCGCGCCAGCAGCCTGAACCAGTCCATGTCCTCGTTCCGGCTCGGCGAGGCAGGGCCGTCGTCTGCGGCGATCGGGGGCACGCCGGTGGCCGAACCGCGCGCTGCGCGCGAGCGGTCGGTGGCCCCTGTCAGGCCCGCCAGTGCGGCGCGTGCCGAGCCGGCCGAGCAGGCCGTCGTCGAATTCTTCTAGCCGTTCCGGCGGTTCCAGGCGCCTGCCGCCGTGCCGCGCCCGCTCAGGCAGGGGCCGCGGCCTGGGGCATGGCCACCAGCGGCACCGCCCAGCGGAACAGGGCCCCGCCTTCCGGGTGGTTGCTGGCGTCGATGAAGCCGCCGTGGCCCTGCAGGATCTGCCGGCAGATGGCCAGCCCCAGGCCCGTGCCGCCCGAGCCATCCTTGGTTCGGCTGCTCTGCACGAAGGGCTCGAAGATGGCCTGCAATTCCCCCTCCGGGATGCCCGGGCCGTGGTCGCGCACGCTGGTCATCGCCATGCCATCGGCCAGGTGGGTCTCGATGTCGATGGTGCTGTCGGCCGGGGCAAAGCGGATCGCATTGGCCACCACGTTGCGCGTGACCTGCTGGAAGCGCTGGACGTCCAGCATGGCCGGCGTTTCAGCGGCGGCATAACCCGAGCGGTAACGCAGCGTCAGGCCGCGGCCACCGGCCAGGGCGCGCAATTCGTCCACCACTTCCACCACCGCGGCCGTCACGCAGCCCGGCCGCGGCTGCACGCTGCCCACGGTGCTGCCGATGCGGGATACATCCAGCAAGTCCTCCACCAGCCGCAACATGCGGTGGCCGGCGCCCTCGATCCGCTTGAACATGGCGCCGAGCCGCTCCTGCCCGTCGGACCGGCTCTGGCCCAGCTCGGCGAATCCGATGATGGATTGCAGCGGCGTGCGCAATTCGTGGGTCACATTGGCCACGAATTCGGTGCGGGCCTGGCTCGAGGCTTCGGCCGCGGCCCGTGCGCGCTCGGTGGCGCGCTGGGCCAGGGTGTACTCGGTGACGTCGATGATGGTGCCGATCACGCCGGTGACCTGGCCGCTTCGGTTGGCGCGCATGGCCACCTTGGTCAGCACGGTCTCGCGAACACCGCCTGCGCGCGTGGGCAACTGCAGCGGCCAGTGCGCCACGCCGGCCGATGCCACTTCGCGGGCGCCCTGGCCGAGGAGGTTGTCGACCAGCTCGCGCTGCGCGGCCTCCTGCCCCGGGGGTGGCGACTCCTGGTCCAGCCCGAGCCACTCTACCCAGGCGCGGTTGGCCAGCAGCAGGTTGGCGTCCAGATCGGTCAGGTACACCGGCAGCGGCATCGCGTCGATCAGCTGTTCGGTCAGTTCGTACTGTTCGCGCAACTGTCGTTGCGCCGATTCCTGCTCTGCGCGGGCCGCCTCACCCTTTTCGCGCTCGCGGCGGTTCAGCCGTGCCAGGGCCGTGATGGCCACGCTGGCCAGCCCCGCGGCCAGCAGGACCTGCCGCAGGTCGCGGCGCCAGTCGGCCAGCACCTGGGATTCGGGCGCTTCGGAAACCACCACCAGGGGCAGTTGCCGCAGCACGCGCCAGCTGCCCACGGCATCCTCTGCACCCAGGCCCGACCCCGTCGACTCGCCCCGCGCGGCGGTCACCGTGGAATGGCCCCAGGGTGCATGCGGCAAGGGCTGGCCCGGCGCAATGGACAGGTTGGTGGTACCGGCCACCAGGGCACCATCCAGCGTGGCCAAGGCCGCCTGCCAGGCGGGGTCGTCCAGCAGCAGCTCGTACTGGTTGGTGAAGAAGTCGGGATTCAGGGCGGCCACCAGCCAGTGCGCAGTTTCGCCGGTGGCCGCCGGCACGGGCCGGGCCATGAGCAGCACCTGGTGGCGGTGGCCGGGCTTCATGGAGACATCGGCCAGATCGCGGCCGCTGCGCAGTTGCGGCGCGGTTTCGCGGCGGGCGTCGGTCAGCAGCGGGCGCAGCAGGTCGCCGTCGAGCTGCACACCGATGTTCGGCTTCTGCGAGCTGGCGACGATCCGACCTTCCACATCCACCATCGACAGGCTGCGCAGGAAGGGCTGGCCGGCGATGACATCGGCCAGCACCTGGTTGGGGGTGGCGGCGGTCCTGCTCGGCACCGCGGCCAGGGCCTCCAGCCGGCCGGTCGTGGCGCCCAGCGTGATCTCCAGCGCGCTGAAGGTCCGGTTGGCGTGGTCTTCCAGCACCCGGGCGTACAAGGCCGCCTGGCGCTGGCCCTGCTCCAGCGCGCGCTGATGGCCGTGCACCAGCACCGTCCCGGCCGCCACCCATGTGAGGGCCAGGGCGAGGGGCGTGGCCGGCAAGGCGCTCAGCTGGCGCCAGTGCAGGCTTCGCAGGGGCCGCAGCACCATGGGGCGACGATGCCGTGGGGCCTCAGCGGCTCACGACGATATCGGCCAGCCCGTTGCGGCGGGCGGCGGCCAACAGCCGCCCGTCGCGCTTGATGGCGGCCACGAAGGCCGACATGCGCTGGAACCAGGCCTCATCCCCGGGCTTGACCGGGTAGCCGTACTGCAGCACGAAGAAGGGCGAGGGTGGCGAGACCAGGCGCGCCCAGTCCGCGGTGTCCAGCAGCCGGCGGCTGTAGGGATAGTCGGTCATGAACACGTCGACCCGTCCTGCCTCGAGCTCTTGTTCGCGCGTCGTGGGCGGCTTGACCACCACCATTCGTGCCTGCTTGAGCGCACTGGCCATCACCGGCTCCATGAAGGTGCCGGCCTGCACCGCCACGTTGACGCCGGGCTGGTCGATGTCGGCCCACTGGCGCACGACCCGGTTGCTGCGGGTGGTGACCGCGTAGATGTCGCTCTGCAGGTAGGGCTGGGTAAAGCGCAGCGCGGCGGTGCGTGCGGGCAGCATGCCCACGCCGAACATCGCCACCTCGCAGCGTTCGTTCTGCAGGTCGTCGATCAGCTTGGGGAAGGACGAGTCGACGAACACCACCCGGGCGTCCAGGTCCCGGCCGAGTTCACCGGCCAGGTCGATGTCGATGCCCTGCAGCTGCTGGGTGCGCGGGTTGCGCAGGGTGATGCCGTAGTAGTCGGGCCAGATGCACACGCGCAGGGTGCCGCTGCTGCGGATGCGCTCCAGCGCCCCGGCGCTGGCGGGCTCGAAGCCGAGCAGCAAGGCCATGGGGACGATCGCCGCCAGGGCGGGCCTGCCGAGCCAGGCCAAGGCCCGCCGCAGGCCCGAGCCTGCCCGCGCGACGGGGCGCCTGAACGGAGGGTGGTGCGGCTTCGGCATGGTCGGTGTCCCGGGGGCTGTTGGCAGGCTCGGTCCACGGGTCGCGCGGGCCCGAGGTTGGCCTTGGGGGATGATCCGCCGCCGGGCCGCCGGCCGGTCGCCGGAGTTGGAGGGCCTAAGCCGCGCACTTTCACGCCGGCCCCGGGCTGCAGCCCGGCCGGCCGCCGGTTCAGCCGGGCGTCCGCAGGGCCGCCAGCGCCGCGGCCAGCTCCTCGTGGTCCCAACCCTCGCCAGCGGGCAGCACACCGTGGCGCAGGCCGAAGTCCAGGGTGACGAGGGCTGCGTCCACGGTCATCTCCCGGCCCGCGGCCAGGGCCAGCGCC
>CAIJPE010000159.1 GCA_903822435.1 uncultured beta proteobacterium
AGCAGTTCGGCATCGACGCCGAAGCGGTACCCGATGCCCTGGCCTGGATCGCCCGCGAAGGGCTGGCCTTCGAAGGCTTCCACCTCTTCGCCGGCTCGCAGAACCTGCGCGCCGAGTCCATCTGCGACGCGCAGCTCAAGAGCTACGAACTGGCCCTGCGCCTGGCCGCAGCGGCCTCCACGCCGGTGCGGTTCCTCAACCTCGGCGGGGGTTTCGGCATTCCCTACTTCCCGGGCGAGCAGCCGCTGGACCTCGGCCCGGTGGGCGCCAACCTGGACGTCATCTGCGAGCGGGCGCGCAAGGAACTGCCGCAGGCCGGTATCGTGATCGAACTGGGCCGCTATCTGGTGGGCGAGGCGGGCCTGTACATCACCCGCGTGGTCGACCGCAAGGTCTCGCGCGGACAGGTCTACCTGGTGACCGACGGCGGGCTGAACCACGCGTTGGCGGCATCGGGCAATTTCGGGCAGGTGGTGCGCAAGAACTACCCCGTGACCATCGCCAACCGCGCTGGCGCCGCCGAGCGCGAAGTGGCCTCGGTGGTGGGCCCTTTGTGCACCCCGCTGGACCTGCTGGCCGACCGCATGGACCTGCCCGCCGCGCAGGTGGGCGACCTGGTGGCGGTCTACCAGTCGGGGGCCTACGGGGTCAGCGCAAGTCCGCAAGGGTTCCTGGGGCACCCCGCCTGCCTCGAAGTGCTGGTGTGAACATCCCTCGCCGGCGCCCGGTGTGAACACGGCCGTCCGGTCGCGGCCGCCGTCCGGCGCCCGCCCCGCGGTTGCCGGCTTCTTCGCCCGCGGACTGTCCCTGGCGATCGGGCTGGCCTGTGCGGTGGCCGCCGGCTGGCTGGCGCTGCACCATCCCTTGTCACCGGCCCTGGCCCTGGCCGGTTGTGCGGCCCTCGCGGGCCTGAGCTTGCTCAAGCCGGCATCCTGGCCGTTGTGGCTGTTGCCGCTGCTGCCAGTGGCGGGCCTGATGCCGTTCACGGGCTGGATCGTGGTCGAGGAGTTCGACCTGGTGGTGCTGGCCGTGGCGGCCGGCGGGTGGCTTCGGATGGGCTCGGGCTGGCCGCAGAACGGGCCCGCCGCCAGTGGCGGGCGGTTGTGGCCAACCCTGTTGTGGCTGCTGCCGCTGACCGTCTCGACGGGGTTGTCGATGCAGCACGGCATCGCACAAGCCGGGGGGCTGACCCTGGGGTGGTGGCAGGGCTATCGCGAGCCCCTGAACAGCGTGCGCCTGGCCAAGCCGCTGGCCGAGGTGCTGTTGCTGCTGCCCTTGTGGCGTGCGGCGGTGCGCGCCGATGAGCCGGCCGCTGTGCGGCGCCTCGCCGACGGCATGGCAGGCCTGCTGGCCGTGGTGGCCGTGTGCGTGGTCTGGGAGCGCCTGGCCTACACGGGCTTGCTGGACTTCTCCAGCGACTACCGCGTTACCGGCCCCTTCTGGGAGATGCACGTGGGCGGCGCGGCGCTGGATGCGGTGCTGGCCATGAGCCTGCCGTTCGTGTTTGCGGCCCTGTTCCGCACGGTGGCGCCGTGGCGGTGGGTCGTCGTGGCCGCCGTGCTGTCCGCCGGTCTGTATGCGGCGCTGGTGACCTTCTCGCGGATCGTGTATGCGGCGGTTCCGCTGGGCTTGCTGGTGCTGGTGCTGCTCCAGGGTGTGGGCCGGCATCGCCCCGCGCAGTCCCCTGCGGCAGCCCCTGCGTGGATCCCCGGCTTGCTGGTCCTGCTGGCCTTCACGGTGGGCGCGGCAGGCCTGTTCCCCACCGCCGGCTATCGCGGCCTGCTGGCCCTCTGGATTGCGGTGTCCGCCCTGCTCTTGCTCGCGGGGGCGTGGCGCAGCCTGCCCGCACGGCACCGCTGGCTGGGCCTGGGGCTGGCGATGCCGTCGGCCGGGGTCGTGCTGGCGCTGGTGCATGTCGTGCCCAAGGGCGCCTACGTCGCCTTTGCGCTGGCAGCGCTGGCGGCATTGGGGCTGGCGGTGGTGGCACGCAGCCAGCCCGGGCGCGGGGCCGCGACAGCCAGCATCGCGGCCTACGCCGGCGTGCTGGCAGGCCTGGTCGCGGTGGCGGTCCACTGTGGCGGGCCGCAGGCCCTGGCCGCCAGCGCCCTGGAAGCGCTGGCGCTGGGCGCGCTGGGCGTCGGTGCGAGCCTGGCCCCCCGTCCGCCGTGGCCACCGCTATGGCGCTGGCAGGCACAACTGGCGGGTGGGCTGCTGGCGGTTGCCGCCGTCGTCGGCGTTTTCGATGGCGGGGGCTACATGCTCAAGCGATTCTCCGATTCATCCCAGGAGGCCGGCGCGCGGCGCACCCACTGGCAGCAGTCGCTGGACCTGCTGGACGACGATGACCGCTGGCTCGGCAAGGGCCTGGGCCGGTTCGCCTCGGTCCACGCCCTGTCGGGGCGGCCCGAGGACCGTGTCGGCGACTACCGGCTGCTGCCGCACGGCGACCGCCTGGGTACCGGCACGGCGCTGGTCATGAGCAGTGGAGGGCACACGCTCGGCTTCGGGGAAATCCTGCGCGTGGCGCAGCGTGTGGCCACGCCGGCCCCCGGCCCGGTGCGGGTGAAGCTCGAAGTGCTGTCCCAAGGCCATTCGCAACTGGTCTTCGAGGTGTGCGAGAAGCACCTGCTCTATCCCCTGTACTGCCTCAACGCGGACACGGAGATCGCGGCCCAGCCGGGCTGGCAGACCCTGGAGATCCAGCTCAAGGGCGATGCGCTGACGGGCGGCCACTGGTATGCCCCGCGGCTGGCCGCCTTTGCCATCGGCCTGAACAGCGGCAACACCCGGATCGTCGTCGACCGGCTGTCCCTGATCGACAGCGCCGGGCGGGAGCTGCTGGCCAACGGCGACTTCGAAGCAGGGATGTCCCACTGGTTCTTCACGAGCGACCGCTGGCACCTGCCGTGGCATGCGAAGAACATGGCCCTGCACCTGCTGTTCGAGCAGGGCTGGCTCGGCCTGGGGGGATTCGGGCTCGCGGTGGCTGCCGCCTTGTGGCGCCTGAGCCTGGGTGCGGCCCGCCGACACCCGCTGGCGCCGCCCGTGGCCGCGGCCATCGTGGGCCTGTGCGTGGTGGGCCTGATCGACAGCATCTTCGACATGCCCCGCGTGGCCTTCCTGGCGCTCGCGCTGGTGGCAGTGGGCCTGATGCTGCCGCGCGTCAGCGACCGGCCGGCGGGCTGATGGCCTCGGTCGCCAGCACCTGGGCCCATTGCCGGGCAGCGCCCTGCAGCCCCGATTCACTGAAGTGGCATCCGTCGGGGCGGTCCTGCGGCGCGAGCAGGCGGTCGGTGTCCGGACCCAGCCGGAAGCGCCCGTCCCGATCCACCAGCGCCTTCGCCGCGGCGCGCAGCCCCGGGGCCGGCGGTGTGCGGCACACGGTCGACCGCGCCAGCACCCAGGGCGCCTGCACGCCCAGGGCGGCCAGCCTGTCGGCCAGCGCCGCCAGGCCCAGGGCGTAGCGCCCGGGGTCGGAACCCGCGCGGGCGTCGGCCTCGCCTTGCTGCCACAGCACCAGCTCGGGCATGAGCCCCGCTTCCCGCATCGCGCGCACCGTGTCCGTCAGCAGCGGGGCCAGCGGGCCGCTGGTGTCGCCCCAGTCGTCCAGGGTGGTGCTCTCCACCGCCAGCAGGCTGAACACCACCGGCCTGCTGCCCGGCAGGTTCGCCAGCGCCGCCGGCAGGTGGCTCCAGATGCTGCCACCCCGGCCGGTTCCGCCGGGCAGGGGGTCGGCCGTGAGGTGGCAGGTGCCGGCAGCGCTGATGACGGGCACCGCGGCGCCGCTGCCGCCGGCCTGCCCGTGGTTGCCGGCGTTGGACTGGCCGAGCACCAGCAGCACCCGCGGTTGCATCGCGCGCAGCCTTTGGCACGGCACCTCGGTGCCCGGTGCGGGCTGCGCCAGCCCGGCGATCCGGCGCTCGAGGTCCTCGCGGGCGGCCCTGGTTCGGTGCGCCAGCGCCAGGCCGAACGCCAGTGCCCCCACGAACATCGCCATGGCGACCCTGGCCGCCCAGCTGCCGGGCTTCATCCGGCCTGGTGGTCCCGGTAACGCCGACGGATCCAGGCCATGACGGGCTGCTCGACCAGCCGGGTCAGGGCGGTGGCCAGCCCGAGGCTCAGCGCGATGGCGATCGCGATGCCGGCGTTCCGCGGCACGCCGAGGTCCTGCAGGCGCAGCAGAAGGCTCCAGCCGATGTTCTCGTGCAGCAGGTACAAGGTGTAGGAGATCGCCCCCAGCCACACCATCACCGGATGGGCCAGCCAGGGCAGCCTGCGGGTCGCGGCGGCCCACACGAGTCCGCCGAAGGCCACGGCCATGACCCCGATCGCCGGCCCCGCCACGACGCCCAGGACCACGACCGCACCCGCACACAGCGCCAGCGATGCCGAACGGTCAGCCGCGTCCTGGGGATGGACCACCCGGTAGATGGCGATGCCCAGCGCGAACCAGGGGATATAGGCCAGGATGAGCGCGCTGTAGATGCGCCAGGGCAGATCGATGCCTGCCAGCGCGGCGGCCAGGTGGTAGACCAGCCGCAGCGCCAGCAGGCCCCACAGCACCCGGTGGATCCGGTTCAGGCGGCCGAGCGCATACAGGCCGAACATGCCGGCGTAGAACAGCAACTCCACCTCCAGCGTCCAGTAGACGCTGTCGACGTTCGGGATGCCGAAGAAGCCGTGGAACATCAGCAGGTTGCCAGCCGCCTGCAGCGCGGTCACCTGCTTGCCGGGCAGCCCCAGGAGCGACGTCACCGCGAATGTCAGCACCACGGCGGCCCAGTAGGCCGGATACAGGCGCGAGAACCGGGAGACGACGAAGTCCATGGACCGGCGCGTGCGCTGCAGCGTCATGAAAATGACGTAGCCGCTGACGATGAAGAACAGGTTGACGCCGTAGTGGCCGTGGCGGACATCGACCCAGGCCGGGCTTGCCATGGGGTAGAGCTGGCCGATGCGGGTGGTGTAGTGGAAGAGCATCACCGCCACTGCAGCGATGCCGCGCAAGGCGTCGATCTCACCCACGCGCGACGTGGGCCGGGAAGCTGTCGGCATTCGAAAGGGCTGGGGTGGGGGCCTGAGCGCGGATTCGGAAGTTCAGGGCCCTGTGCGCACGATCGCGCCCCTGCCGGCCCTTTCCCACGCGGCGGCGCGGCGCCCCCCGGCCGCAGGGCTGCCCGAGACTACAATCGCCGGTTGGTCCGCGCATGCTTTGCCAGGCGCGCGGGATGCCGATAGTGCCGAATCGCAGCCAGGATCGCCGAACGTGTTCATCTCAGAAGCTTACGCCCAGTCCGCCCCTGCCGCCCCTGCTGGTGGCGCGGAATCCTCCCTGTTCAGCCTGCTGCCGCTCGTCCTGATGTTCGTGGTGCTGTACTTCATCATGATCCGTCCGCAGATGAAGAAGCAGAAGGAACACAAGGCCATGATCGAAGCCATCGCCAAGGGCGATGAGGTCGTGGTGGGCGGCGGCATCATCGGCAAGGTGTCCAAGATCGGCGAGACCTTCCTCCATGTCGAGGTCGCCAACGGCGTCGAGCTGCAGGTGCAGCGGTCCGCGGTGGTGCAGGTGCTGCCCAAGGGAACCTTCAAGTAACGTCCGCAGTCACGACAGCCATCCGCGTCGCGCACTCCGCGGCGTGCATCTCGCGACGCTGATCGCGCGGCCACCGGGCCGTAAGGAAACTGGTATGAACCGCTATCCCTTGTGGAAATACGCGATCCTGGCGGTCGCCCTGCTGATCGGCCTGCTCTACACCGCCCCCAATTTCTTCGGCGAAGCACCCGCGGTGCAGGTGTCCGGCGGCAAGTCCACCGTCAAGGTCGACAGCAGCACCATCGACCGCGTCCAGCAGGTGCTGCAGGCGGCGTCGATCAAGCCCGATTTCATTCAGTTCGATGGCAATTCGGTGCGCGCCCGCTTCAGCGACACCGACACGCAGGTCAAGGCCAAGGACACCCTGGTCAAGGCCCTGAACCCCGACCCCACCGATCCGCGCTACATCGTGGCGCTGAACCTGGTCTCCCGCACGCCCGCCTGGATGGCGTCGCTGCGGGCGCTGCCCATGTACTTGGGCCTGGACCTGCGCGGTGGGGTGCACTTCCTGATGCAGGTGGACATGCGCGCGGCCGTCAAGCAGAGCGTGGACACCTACGGCAGCGATGCCCGCGCGGCCTTGCGCGACAAGCGGCTGCGATTTTCGGGCATCACCCGTGAGCCCAACGGCCTGACGGTCACGATGAGCGACGCCGCCGAGGCCGCCAAGGCCAAGGACTTGCTGCTCGACCGCCTGCCTTCGCTGCAGTGGACCGACGAGCCGGGTGAAGGCGGCAGCGTCAAGCTGATCGGCCGCCTGTCGCCCAAGGCCATCGCCGACATCCAGACGCAGGCCATCAAGCAGAACATCGACACCCTGCACAAGCGGGTGAAC
>CAIJPE010000160.1 GCA_903822435.1 uncultured beta proteobacterium
CCGTGGGCAGCACGGCAATCACGCCGATCGAGCCGGTGATGGTGGACTCGTCCGCGATGACTTCATCGGAAGCGGTCGAGATCCAATAGCCGCCGGAGGCCGCCACATCGCCCATCGACACCACCACCGGCTTGCCGGCCTTGCGGGTGAGCTCGAGTTCCCGCCGCACCAGCTCCGAGCCGAAGGCGCTGCCGCCGGGTGAGTTCACCCGCAGCACGATCGCCTTGATCTTGTCGTCGTCGCGGGCCTTGCGGATCAACTCGCTGGTAGAGCGACCGCCGATGGCCCCAGGGGGCGCATTGCCGTCGCTGATGCCGCCCTCGGCCACGATCACACCCACGGCATCGCCTTGCGACATGGGTGGAACGCGGCCCAGGTAGTCGGTCCAGTGCACCTGCCGGAAGGTCTTGTTGACCTCGTCCTTGGCGCCACGCTCGCCCAGGGTGGCGCGCATCTCGTCACGCGTCTTCAGGGCATCGACCCACTTGTGGTCCACCGCCCAGCGCGCTGCGTCGCCGCCGGCGGCCACCAGGCTGTCCGGCAGCGAGTCGATGGCCTTGGCGATGCTGGCCGGCGGCAGCTTGCGCGCGCGCTCGACCTCGGTGGTCCAGCTGTTCCACAGGGCGCCGTACAGCGCGCCATCGGAGGCCTGCGTCTCGGGCGACGGGGCGTTGGCCGCGAAGGTCTCGTAGGCATTCTTGAAGGTGCCGGCACGCACCACGTTGGCGGTGACGCCCACGCGGTCCAGGAGATCCTTGTAGTAGCTTCGGTAGCGCCCGTAGCCTTCGACCAGCACGTTGCCCATGGGGTGCAGCCACACCTCGTTGGCGTGCGCGGCCAGGTAGTACTGGCGCTGGTCGTAGGCGCCACTCCAGGCGTAGACCGGCTTGCCCGTGGCCTTGAAGCGCTCCAGCGCGGCGGCCACTTCGTGCAGCGTGGGCAGGCCCGCTCCTGCGAAGCCGTCCACCACCAGCAGCGCCTGGGTGATCTTCTCGTCGTGGCTGGCAGCGTCCAGCACGGCCAGCAGGTCGCGCAGGCGCATGCCGTCCGAGTCACCGGCCTGCAGCCGGGACAGCGCCGTGCTGCGGCTGGCGCCGGCGCGTTGTTCGGTGATGCGGCCCGCGAGGTCCAGCACCAGCGTGGTCTTGGGCTGCAAGTCGGGCGTCCCGCCACGCAGCAGCCCCCAGACCAGTCCGCCCAGCAGCAGCAGGAGCAGCAGATTCAGCAGCGCACGGCGGCTGAGATCAAGCAGCCACCAAAGGCGGCGCAGCACGCGGCCGGTGGTGGACAGGAGTGTGGATGGCATGGTTTGGGATGAAGACCAAAGGCCGTAGCTTACGCAGATGCGGGCGCCGCACTGCGCGGCCGCTTGAGATACTCGCTTGCGCATGCAGGCCATCCTCGCCGTCACGGTTCCCTTCTTCGCCCTGGTGTTGTGTGGCTACCTGGCCGCCCGGCTCAACCGGTTGCCGGACTCCGCGGTGCCGGGCCTGAACGGCTTCGTGCTGTTCTTCGCGCTGCCGTGCATGCTGTTCCGCTTCGGGGCGGGCACGCCCTTGCTGACCCTGCTGAACCCCACCGTGCTGGTGGTGTACGGGCTGGCCGCGCTGCTGATTGTGGCGGCTACCGTGGCCCTGACGCGCGGCCCGCGCCTGGGCCTGCCGGATGCAGCCCTGGGCGCGCTGGTGGCGGCTTTCCCGAATTCCGGCTTCATGGGGGTGCCGCTGCTGGCGGCATTGCTGGGCCCGCAGGCGGTGGGGCCGGTGATGTGCACCCTGCTGACCGACCTGTTCCTGACCAGTTCGGTGTGCATCGCCCTGGCCCAGGCCCATGGGCTTGCGGGGGCAGCTCCCGGGGTTGTTGTGCGCAGGGCGCTGCGCGGGCCGTTGACCAACCCCTTGCCCTGGGCCATCGCGCTGGGCGCGCTGTTCTCGGTGCTGGGCCTGCAACTGCCCGGGCCCGTGGCCTCGGTGGTTCGCATGCTGGCCGACGCCGCCACGCCGGTGGCCCTGTTCACCATCGGTGCCGTGCTGTGCCGGGCGCAGCGCCACGCCACGCGCCACACCCCGGCGGCCGAGGTGTGGCCGGTGGCCGGCATCAAGCTCGTGGTGCACCCGCTGATCGTCTATGCGGGCGGCCGCGCCGCGCAGGCCCTGGGCGCGCCGCTGCCGCCGGCGGCGCTGACGGCCCTGACCCTGGCTGCCGCGCTGCCCAGCGCCAGCAACGTCTCGTTGCTGGCCGAACGCTACGGCGCCGACAACGGGCGCATCGCCCGCATCATCCTGGCCAGCACGGTCCTGGCGTTCGGCACCTTCAGCGCGCTGGCCTGGCTGATGGGCGTGCAACCCTCCTGACCCGGCGCCGGCATCGCAGGGTCTCCCCCCGTGGACCGAAGGCGTGATGAGCGCCGCAAAAGTCGCGTTTATGTCGCGCAGCGCAAGGCCCGGGCTGCCTAGCATCGGCTGGCCACGCCTACCTGGGTTCCCATGGACGCAGTCCTTTCCCCCAAGCCGAATGCCAGGCCGCCCGCCGCGGCCGGCCCCGCCGCACCCGATCCGCAGCTGGAGGCCGCCCGCCAGGGCCACCTCACGCTCGAGGCGGTGATGGACCGCGCGCAGCAGTTGCAGCAAGCTGGCGACACCGAGGCCGCTGCGCGCCTGTACGAGACCTGGATCGCCCACAGCCGATCGGCGCTGCGCCACGTGGCCGGCTTCAACATGGGCACGATGCTCTCGGCCAGCGGTCGCGACGACGCGGCCGAAGCCGCCTATCGACAGGCGCTGGCCTTCCAGCCGGGCTTTCCCCCGGCGCGCCTGAACCTGGGCCACCTGCTGGAGCGGCGCGGCGACAACGAAGGCGCGCTGGCCGAATGGCGGCAGGTGATCGAAGCGACCGACTCGGTGACGCGCTCCACCTTCGAGTACCGCGTCCACGCCATCAACAACAGCGCCCGGCTGCTGGAGACGCTCAAGCGCCTGCCCGAAGCCGAAGCCCTGATGCGCCGCAGCCTGACGCTCAAGGCGGCGCAGTTCGATGTCATCCAGCACTACGTGCACATCCGCCAGAAGCAGTGCGAATGGCCCCTGTACGAGCCGGTGGGCGAAGTCACGCCCAACCAGCTGCTGATGGGCACCTCGCCGCTGGCCATGATGAGCGTCACCGACGACCCCGCCGTGCAGCTGCTGGTGGCCCAGCGTTTCGTGCACGAACGCGTGCCCAAGCCGCCCGCCACGCCGCTGCACACGCTGCCCGCCTCGGTGGCGGCGCGCAAGGGCCGCGTCAAGATCGGCTACCTGTCGGGCGACCTGCACCACCACGCCGTGGGCCTGCTGACGGCCGAACTCTTCGAGCTGCACGACCGCAGCCGCTTCGAGGTGCACGCCTTCTGCTGGACGCCCGAATCGGGCAGCCCGCAGCGCCGCCGCCTGGTCAAGGCGGTGGACCACCTGGTGCGCCTGGGCGGGGTGGACGACCACACCGCCGCGCAGCTCATCGCGCAGGCCGGCATCGATGTGCTGGTGGACCTGCAGGGCATCACCAACGGCGCGCGCCCGGCCATCCTCGGCCAGCGGCCGGCGCCCGTGCAGGTGAGCTACCTCGGCCTGCCGGGCACCTCGGCCTTGCCGGGGGTCGACTGGATCCTGGCCGACCGCTTCGTGATGCCGCCCGATCTGGTGCCCTACTGCACCGAACAGCCCATCTACCTGCCGCACTGCTACCAGGTCAGCGACCGGAAGCGTGACGAAGCCGCCAGGCCCAACCGGCAGGCCTGCGGGCTGCCCGAGGACGCCTTCGTCTATTGCTCGTTCAACAACAACTTCAAGTTCACCGAAGAAATGTTCGGGGCCTGGATGCGCGTGCTGCAGCAGGTGCCCGCCAGCGTGCTGTGGCTGCTGGCCGACAACGCCGGCGCCCGGGAGAACATGCTGCGCTGCGCCGATGCCGCCGGGGTGGCCCGCGAACGCCTGATCTTCGCGCCGCGCGTGTCGCCGCCCGAGTACCTGGCGCGCTTTGCGGTGGCCGACCTGATGCTGGACACCTTCCCCTACAACGCCGGCACCACCGCCAGCGACGCGCTGTGGATGGGAACGCCCATCCTCACGCGGGCCGGGCGCAGCTACATCTCGCGCATGGC
>CAIJPE010000161.1 GCA_903822435.1 uncultured beta proteobacterium
CCCATCTGCCTGACGACACCCCGTTGCCCGTTCTGGGCCTGGGCACCTGGCGGTTCGGGGAAGACGCGGCCACCCGACGCGATGAGATCCGCACCCTGCACGCCGCCATCGCCATGGGCTACCGGCTCATCGACACCGCCGAGATGTACGGCGAGGGCGGGGCCGAGCAGGTGGTGGGGCAGGCCGTGGCCGATGCCATCCGTGCAGGCGACGTGGACCGCGAGGCGCTCTACATCGTCAGCAAGGTCTATCCGCACAACGCCAGCCGGCGCGGCACCGTGATCGCCTGCGAGAACAGCCTGAAGCGCCTGGGATTGGACCGCATCGACCTGTACCTGCTGCACTGGCGCGGCAACCACCCCCTGAAGGACACCGTGGCCGCCATGCAAGCGCTGGTAGCGGCCGGCAAGATCGGCCACTGGGGCGTCAGCAATTTCGACGTGGACGACCTGCAGGAACTTGCAGACCTGTCAGGCGAGGAAACTCCCGGGTCCCATTCCTGCGCCACAAACCAGGTCTACTACTCGCTGAGCGAGCGCGGCCCCGAGTTCAGCCTTCTGCCCTGGATGCGCGAGCGGAAGCTGCCGCTCATGGCCTACAGCCCCATCGACCAGGGCGCGCTGGTTTCCGACGCAGCCTTGGAAGCGATCGCCAAACCGCGGGGCCTGACCGCCGCTCAGGTGGCGTTGGCTTGGATCAGCAGCCAACCCGGGGTGCTGGCCATCCCCAAGGCGGGCACGCTGCAGCACCTGCAGGAAAACTTGGCAGCCAGCGCCATCGAGCTGGACGCCTCCGAGCGTCAGGCCATTGAGGCACGTTTTCCGCCGCCGCGCCGCAAGCTGCCGCTGGCCATGAGCTGAACCAGCGCTGGTCGAAGAAGTCCGGGCGGCTGAACCCGTCTCAAGCAGGTGATCGTCACCTACGGCCTGCACTGCAGCGGTTGCTTGCCGTAGCCGCTGTAGGGCGTACGTTCGGTCAGCGGCAGCAAGGCAACTTTCAGTCTTGCGGTCGGCGACGTCAAGTGCGTCAGCGAAGCGAGGTAGAGCCGTCACTCAAACCGCGGCGGGCTGCCTGACCCTTCGCCCTCGGCTCCGATGGCGGTCGGCGCGAACGAAACCCATTCCTCAATTTCATGCTTGCGATCACCGACGGGTCTCAGCCCTCCGAAGCGCTGAGCCGGGAACAGGCATTGAAGGCCTACACCTCGGGGGGCGCATACGCAGCGCGCCAGGAAGGGCGATAGGGGCGCATCGTGGCAGGCATGGCGGCCGATCTGGGCGTGCTGTCGCAAGACATCCTGACCGTGTCGGTGCAGCAGTTGCCAGCCACGAGGAGCCTGTTGACACTGGTCGACGGCTAGGTGGTGTTCGAATATCCGGCGCTCTTACCGGCGCGATGACTCGATTCCAGAGAGGCGCCGATGTCGGGGACCGGTCAATTCGCATGACCGCTGCCCGATATGCCGCGCAACTTCTACTTTCCGCCCACCCTCTGCGCCGCAGGCGCTTCAGTCCAGCAACTCCACTGGCGGCGTCGGCGCAAGCGTCTTTGCCCGCTTCGCAAGACTTGCTTGGTAAGTCAGATTGGTTGCCTCGTGCACATTTGAGCCACGGCGGAGGAGACAGCGGCCTCTCCGTGGCTCGAATGGCCGGATAAGCCTACGCGCGATGCCGCCATGAAGAAGATGCTGGACGACCCTCGCATGGGCCCTTGCGCTTCCGGCAATCCCTCCATGCCCGTTGACGGCAAGCGCCTGATCTTTGAGAACTTCGACCAGGTGGTGGAAGTGAAAGTCTGATCAGCGGCTCGACCCCGCACCTGGACCTGGGGTGCGTTACGGCGGGCGTCAAAGGCACTCCTACACGCAACGAGGCAGGTCCGACCGACCGCCCTCGGCCATCGACTTCAGCGCAGCGGACGTCGGTTCAGGCTGCTCGATGGCGCGCGGCCCTGGAGGCTCCCACGACCCCCAGCAGCCCCAGCATCAGCAGCAGGCCGGCTGCGGGCTCCGGCACCACGGACGTCGCCGTCACGGTGAAGGTGCCCGAACCATCCGTATTGAGGACCAGGCTGGTCACGTCGTAGGCCGAGGACGTGGCGCTGAAGGTGGCATTGGCCAGCAGCGTGTTCCAGGTCTGGCCCGCCGTGAAGCGGGTGGACAGACCCGTCTCGGTCGTGCCGTCGGTGCTGCGCAGGAAGGTGTCCAGCGCCAACGCCCCTGAGCTGGCGGCCGCCACCGGATCGGTGTTGCCGAGGAAGTTGAAGACCACCGCCACGCCATTGAGGCTGAAGGTGGTTGCTTGCGTCAGGGCCAGCTCGTCGACGAGGTAGCCGCCGCCGGTCAGGCTCTGGACGTCGAGCACGATCTTCGAGCCGGTCTCGCTGTTGAAGGCCCCGTCGATCACGACGTGGCCGGGCGAATTGCCCGGCGAGAGGATGCCGCGGTTGATGACGTTGGCGTGGATCACGCCCCCGTTGCCGCCCAGCAGGCTGTGCGAGCCGATCTCCACCGTGTTGGCCGTAACGGTGCTGTTGTTGACGAACAGGAAGCCGGTGCCGCCATCGATGCCGCCCGGGTTGCTGCCGACGCCCACGTAGTTGGCGGTCAGGGTCGATCCGCTGTTCAACGTGAGGGTGCCGGTGGAGCCCGGCTGGCCGGCGATGATGACGTCGTTGCCGGTCACGGTGAGCGTGCTGCCGCCGCTGAAAGAGGCCGTGCCGTTGCCGTCGTGGCCGATGCGCACGGTGCCCAGGCCCGGGGCTGCCGACAGCGTGACCTGCGAACCGCCGCTCACGTTGAGGGTGCCTGTGCCGAGGGGGCTGAGCGGTGTGCCGCCGACGTACAGGCTGGCCCCCAGGCTGCCCGGGTTGCTGATCGTCACCACGCTGCCGTTGCCGATGAGGGCAGCGCCGGTGCCGCCGCGGTTACCGACCGCCAATGAGGCTCCGACTGGCGTGGAGCCGGCGGTTTGTTCACCGGACAGCGCCAGCACGCCGGCACTCAGGCTGAACGTTCCACTGGCACCCACGCCGCGCCCGATGTTGGCGACGATGGCGGAAACCGTGCCACCGTTCGAGACCGTCAACGAACCCGTGCCGCCGAACCGGCCGACGGCCAGGAAGCCGTTGGGGCCTGACAGCGAGAGCGCGCTGCCCGCGCCCGAGACCGTCGCGGTGCCGAAGCCGCCGGCTACGGTGTCGCTGGTACCGCCAATGTCCATCACGTCGGCCAGCACGCTGGAGCCGCCGACCAGGGTCAACTGGCCCACACCGCCCGCGAGGCGGCCGACGAATGCATTGCCGCCGCTGACGTCGACGACGCTGGCACTGGACAGGATGGCCGTGCCTGTGCCGTCACGGCCGACGTTGAAGCTGCCCAGGCCCGGATTGGCCGTGATCTGGATGCGCGAGGCGCCGCTGAGGGTGAGCTGGCCGTTGCCGAGGGGGAATACGCTGGTGCCGCCGAGGTTGAATGAAGCGCCGGCGCTGCCGGTGTTGCTGATGGTGACGACACTGCCGTTGCCGATCAGGGCGGTGCCGGTGCCGCCGCCCAGGCCGACCGACAGGTTGGCTCCTGACAGGAAGGTTCCGGTCTGCTGGCCGCTGAGGGACATGGTGCTGTGGTCCATGTTCAGCAAGCCCACGCCGGCTGCCCCACGGCCGATGCTGACCCCCAGCGTGACCAGCAGCGCCTGGTCGGTCATCGTCAACGTACCATTGCCGCCTCGACCCACGCCGACAAACGAATCGGCTCCTTCCACCCGCACCTCCGAGCCCGGCCCGGAAATGAAGGCCGTACCCGTACCGCCGGCCACCGTGTCGCTCGTTCCTCCGACCTGGAAAGTCGTGCTCCGGCTGTCTGCCACCGTCGAAACAGCGTTGCCAGTGAGTTGGAGCTTGCCCCCGTTGCGGACCGTCAACGTGCCGGTGCTGCCCGTGTCGCGGCCGACGCCGACGAACGGGTTGTAGTTGTCGGGCGTGCCCGCGGCAAGGCCGAGCGTGCCGCTGACGACCTCGACCGTCGAGCCGGTGCCGTCGATGGTGAGGCTGCCATTGCTGCCTGCCACGCCTTGCGCGTAGCCGACCGAAAGTCCGGGACTGAAAGTGGACGGACGACCGTCCGCGCCGCCATCGCTGATGAACAGGCGTCCGCCGTTGCTGACCGTGGCAGTGCCCGTGCCACCCAGGCGGCCGATCGAGATGGCCGCCGGCCCGCCGGTGTTGGTGGCGTTCACGGTGCCCACACCGACCAGGTTGAGCGACGAATTGGCGCCATCGATCAGCAGCACGCCATGACCGCCGCCCCGGCCGACGTTGGCATACAGCATGGACGCCGTCGCACCCGCCAGGACCTGGAAAGTGCCATCGGCGGTCGCGGTATTGACGCCGACGTTGATGAACGTATTCACGCCGGTCATCTGCAGGCTCGAGCCTGTGCCCGTCACGATGAGCGTGCCCTTGCCGGCGTTGCCCACGCCGATCCCGTCGTTCGGACCCGCACTGCCCGTGCCGTCGACACGCAGGCTGCCGCCGCCGCTCACCGTGAGCGAGCCCGTGGCGTTGGTGGCGGTACCGATGCCCATGAAGGCCGCCGTGTTGTCCACGCTGTTGCGCGTGACCACCCACTGCGATCCGACGCCGTCGACGACCGCGGTGGCGAACGATCGCTCGGTGCCCAGCGCCAAGGGGCCGTTCGGGCCGATGCCCAGCGAGGTGCTTTCGGTGCGAAGCGTGCCGCCGGCCAGCACGTTGACGAAAGCGTTGGTCGTGGCGCCCGGCGTCCCGTAATTGTTGTACACACCCACATCGCCCACGGTGAAGTTGCGCACCGTGCGGACC
>CAIJPE010000162.1 GCA_903822435.1 uncultured beta proteobacterium
GGCATCCAGCCCAGCATCATCAAGGACATCGGCCGCGTGCTGCGCATGCTGGCCAACACCGGCATGGACGGCCAGCCCGTGGCCGTGGTGCTGGTGGAGCAGTACTACGACTTCGCGGCTGAGTTGGCCGACCAGTACCTCGTGATGGAGCGCGGCGAGATCGTCCAGCGCGGCCTGGGCAAGGACATGGAAGCCGAGGGCGCGCGCCAGCGCATGTCGATCTGAAACGGCCCTGCGCCTGCGGGGCGGATAATCCACCCGGTGGAGCAGACCAGACCGCCGCTGGTGCGATCGTGGAAACACGGCACTGGAGGAAGGTCCGGACTGCATAGGGCGGCGTAGCAGCTAACGGCTGTCCACCGAAAGGTGCGGATCAGAGCAACAGAGACGAGCCGATTCAGTTCGGGTGAAACGGGCAATCTCTACGCGCAGCAATACCAAATAGGCACACGTTGACCCGGCCCGGCGAGTGTGCGGGTAGGTAGCACCGAGCCGGGGGGCGACTCCCGGCCCAGAGGAATGGCGGTCACGGCGGTGCGCGCGCAAGCGGGTGCCGCTGCACAGAATCCGGCCTATCGGTCTGCTTCACACTTTTGAATGGCCCGAGCTGCGGTGGTGACACCGGCCTGCCCGGGTAATCCCGAACTAAACTGCGCGGTTTTGCCCGCCCGATGAACCCTGACGCCGCCACCCTGTGGCCCGGCAAGCGCTGGACGCTGGCGCTGCTGCTGGCCTGCCTGGGCATGCTCGGGCCGTTCTCGATCGACACCTACCTGCCCGCGTTCTCGGGCATCGCCTCCAGCATCGGCGCCACGCCGGTGCAGATGCAGCAGACGCTGTCGAGCTACCTGCTCGGGTTTGCGGTGATGAACCTGTTTCACGGGGCGTTGTCGGACAGCCTGGGCCGCCGCCCGGTGATCCTGGCCGGCATCGCGCTGTTCACCGTGGCTTCGGTGGGCTGCGCGCTCAGCAACTCCATCGGCACGCTGGTGTTTTTCCGCGCCGTGCAAGGCATGTCCGCCGGCGCGGGCATGGTCATCTCGCGGGCCATCATCCGCGACATGTTCCCCCCGGCCGACGCGCAGCGGGTGATGTCGCAGGTGACCATCTACTTCGGCATCGCGCCGGCCGTCGCCCCCCTGGTGGGCGGCTTTCTCTTCGCGAACCTGAACTGGCATTCGATCTTCGTGCTGCTGGCGGTGCTGGGCGCCGCGCTGTGGTGGGCGAGCTGGCGCTACCTGCCCGAGAGCCTGCACGACAGCGCGCGGCAGCCTTTCGCGGCGGGCGACCTGATGCGCGGCTACTGGCAGCTGCTGCGCAGCCCGCAGTTCCTGGCTCTCGTCCTGGCCAGCGGCGTGCCTTTCAACGGCATGTTCCTGTACGTGTTGTCGGCCCCCGAGTTCCTGGGGCGCCATCTGCACCTGGCGCCCACCCAGTTCTTCTGGTTCTTCCTGCTGACCGTGGGCGGGATCATGGGCGGGGCCTGGACCTCGGGCCGGCTGGCCGGGCGGATCAAGCCGCGGCACCAGATCCGACACGGCTTCCTCATCATGCTGGTCACCTCGGTGGTGAATGTGGTGCTCAACCTGCTGTTCGAGCCCAATGTCTGGTGGGCGCTCCTGCCCCTGGCTGTCTTCGCCTTCGGCTGGGCGCTGATGGTGCCCGTGGTCACGCTGCTGGCCCTTGATCAGGCCCCCGACCGCCGCGGCATGGCGTCATCGGTGCAGTCCTGTGTGGGCAGCCTGGCCAATGCGGGCGTGGCGGGCGTGATCGCCCCCCTGGTGATGCATTCCACCGTCGCCCTGGCCCTGACTTCCATCGGCATGATGGGCGTGGGTGTCGTGGCCTGGGTGTGGGTCAAGCCGCGCCTGGAGCGCACCGGCTGAGCGCACGGTTCAAGTCGCGGGTGGCGCTTGCCGATATAGGGCGAGGAGCCCTCGCCATGAGAACCATCCGCATCGAATCTGCCGCGCTCGCGCTGTGCCTGCTGCTGCCCGGCGCGGCGCTGCCGTCCGAGCACGGCGTGCCCGCCACACCCGCCCCCCCGGCCGCCAAGAGCGAAGAAGCACCCGCCAAGATCGCCGAGGCGCCCATGACCCCGCCGCCTGCCGACCCTCTGGACCGATTGCGGCAGCGGCTGTCCGAGCGCCTGGCCACGGTCAAGCCCGGTGACGCGGCGCCGGCACTGGACGTGCGCGTGGTGGCCAAGGCGCCGCCCGTGGCGCCCGTCGCGGCCAAGCCGGCCGGACATGGCGGCAGCAAGCTCACGGCCAAGGCCAGCGAATCGTCGGACGCCCACGTGCACTGGGCCTACAACGGCGCCGGCGGCCCGGCCACCTGGAGTGCGCTCAAGCCGGAGTACTCGCTGTGCGGCAACGGCCAGCGACAGAGTCCCATCGACATCCGCGGCGGCCTGGCCGTCGACCTGGAGCCGGTGCGTTTCGACTACCAGGCCAGCCGCTTCGCGGTGGTCGACAACGGGCACACGGTGCAGGTCAACGTGGGCCCCGGCAACTCGATCGAGGTGGGCGGCAAGCGCTTCGAGCTTGTGCAGTTCCACTTCCACCGGCCTTCGGAGGAGCGCATCGACGGGCGGCAGTTCGAGATGTCACTGCACCTGGTACACAAGGACGATCAGGGCCGCCTGGCCGTGGTCGGCCTCCTCTTCGAGAAGGGCCCGCCGCAACCGGTGCTGCAGAAGGTGTGGAACAACCTGCCGCTGGAGAAGAACGATGAAGCCCAGGCCCGCGTGCCGCTGGAGCTGGCCGAATTGCTGCCGGCCGACCGCCGCTACTTCACCTACATGGGCTCGCTGACCACGCCGCCTTGCTCCGAGGGCGTGCAGTGGATCGTCATGCGCCAGCCGGTGACGCTGACCCAGGAGCAGATCGACATCTTCGCCCGCATCTATCCGATGAACGCCCGGCCGGTGCAGTCGGCGTCGGGGCGGCGGATCATGCAGTCGAACTGAAGAGGGCTGCCCGCGGCCGCCGATCGCGGCTGTCCCTGTCATCGTCATGGGGATGTGCCGCGGCGGGCAATCGGCGTACGCTGGACCGTCGGTTGCCTTCCGGAGTCCCCATGAGCCAAGACGCTCCCCTGCCCACCTTCCGTATCGAGCCGGGCACCTCGATTGCCCAGTCCGAGCCCTGGCACACCCACACGGTGACGCTCGACTCGCCGGCCCAGGAGGTGATGACGGACCTGACCCTGGTCAAGGCCGCCACCGTGCACCCGACCACGGGCCTGCGGCAGGCCGAACAGGCCATGATCTACCTGGGCGTGCGCATGCTGTTCGTGGTCAGCGAGATGCCCACCATCGAAGGCCTGATCACCAGCAACGATCTGCGCGGCGACAAGCAGATGCGCGTGGTCAGCGATCGGCACATCCCCTTCGATGAGCTTTGCGTGGCCGACGTGATGAGCGAGTTGTCGCTGCTGGATGCGGTGGACTACGGTCGCATCCGCACGGCCCGCGTCGGCCACCTGGTGGCGACGCTGAAGCACGTGGGGCGCAACCACCTGCTCGTGGTCGAGCAATCCGGCCTGCCATCTGCGCATCGCGTGCGCGGCGTGATCTCGCGCTCGCAGATCGAGCGGCAGCTGGGCACGGCCATCGACATCCTGCCGATTGCCAACAGCTTCTCTGAGATCGAGCGCGCGCTGACCTAGGACGAGGGTCGGGTCCGCCGGGCCAGCAGCAGCGCGGGCCACAGCCACAGGCTGGCCAGCCACAAGACCACGCGGCCCGCGCTGAGCGGGCGCGTTTCGTGTTGCGCCACCTTGGCGAACACCACCGCGCCGCCCGCCACCACGTAGAGCAGCAGGCAGCCGTAGATCGCCACGCGCGTGCCGTAGTCGCCGCCCGCCAGGTCGGCGATGAGCCGGCCCGCCACGGCGGCCACGAACACCGACAGGAACAAGGCCAGCGCGACGCCGGCCAGGGCGTGGCGCAGCTTCCAAAGTGGGTCTTGCTGCGTCATCGGCTAATGGTGCCCCAAAGGCACATGTCCTCACAAAGCTCTTTCAGTCTGAGCCCCAAGTGGTTCATCTTGAAGGAGTTTTTCACTTCGGCAGTCGCTTTCAAATTGAGCTTGTAAGTACTTGATTTGAATGACTTTTCAAGCCCAAGTGGCATTGACCCGGGGTTTTCCGTCGGGTAAAGTGGGGCCTGGTGGTTTTTAGTGGGGTTTTGTGTCAGCCATGGTATTTCGCGGGGGGCCGGTGCTCACGCTGGACGTGAAAGGGCGCATCACAGTGCCCGCGCGTTGGCGCGACATGCTCATGGCTGCCGTGAACGGCCAGATGGTGGTGGCGAAGAACCCCGACGGCTGCCTGGCGCTGTACCCGCTGCCCGTGTGGGAACAGTTCGAGCAGAACGTGCTCTCACTGTCCACCGAGGACGAGGCCTGGCGGCGCTTCTTCATCGGCAGCGCGACCGAGGTCGAGATCGACAGCGCATCGCGCGTGCTGCTGCCGCCCGAGTTGCGCGACTGGGCCGGCCTGGAGCGTGAGGTGAAGTTCATGGGGGTGGGTCCGCACTTCGAATTGTGGGACATGGCCCGCTACGAGGCCCGCGAAGCCGAAGCCATCGCCAAGGGCCGCCCCGAGGCCCTGCGAAATCTCGTCATCCGATAGGCCCCATGGCCACTGAAACTCCCGCGCCCGCCAGCACCCACACCACGGTGTTGCTGGCCGAGGCCGTCGCGGCCCTCGTCACGCACCCGGATGGCATCTATGTCGATGGCACCTTCGGCCGCGGCGGCCACGCGCGGGCCATCCTGGCGCGGCTGTCCCCGGCGGGGCGCCTGCTGGCCTTCGACCGCGACCCCGAAGCCGTGGCCGCTGCGCACGCGATCACCGACAGCCGCTTCTCGATCTGCCACGCCAGCTTCAGCGACATGCAGGCCGAGCTGCCGGCC
>CAIJPE010000163.1 GCA_903822435.1 uncultured beta proteobacterium
CCATGAGCAGTACGACAGGATCAACGTGGAGAGCGTCAATGACTATTAAGCCCATTCGCACCGATGCAGACCTGCGCGCCGTGTTCCATCGACTCGAGGGCATCTTTCAAGCGGACGAGGGCACACCTGAAGCCGACGAGAGAGACGTGCTCGTGACCTTGATCGAAGCCTACGAGAACCAGCACTACGCGTTCGGCCCGGCGGACCCGGTCGAGGCCATCAAATTCAGGATGGAACAACAGGGGCTGACGCCACGCGATCTGGAGGCCTACATTGGGCCGAGCGGACGCGTCTCGGAGGTACTCAACCGCAAGCGGCCACTGAGCCTTCGAATGGTGAAGCAACTCCATGAGGGCTTGCGCATCCCGTACGAGAGCCTGCTCGCAGGGACGTGACGCTGAAGGCATTGCCAGTCGAAGCTTGGGGCCTCGCCACTGTGACGAAAACGTGCCGTGAATCCTGAAAAACAGGCCTCCGGAAGGCCCTTTGCGGCACAAAAGTCTTCCGTCAAAATCGCTTGATTAGTTAGCCAGATCAACAACTTAGACCACATTCTTCGATCTTCCGGATGTGGCTGTTAATCCGTAGGTCCCTGGTTCGAGCCCAGGTCGGGGAGCCAAAGAAATCAAGGGGTTGCGCGTGATCGCGTGACCCCTTTGTCGTTTCTGGATCCCGTGTCCGACCCGTGTCCGAAATTTTGGCACCTAGCCAGCCCGTGTCCTGGAAGCGACGCGGATGAGCCTAGGCTCGCGTCGCTCAGCCGGTGCTGACGCGAAAATCTGGGCGGGCCTGGATTGAGGCGTATCGGCTGGTCCTAAGCAGGCCCTGCACTCTGCCGAAGACGAACAGCCTTGAACCCTGCCCCAGCGCGTGGCGTAAGTCCTTGAGCGCGGGAAGGCTGTGATGCGCGGTACTCAGCGCTCCACAGCAGGCATCCGAGTGAGGGCAGTGCCGCTGAGGGTTTGCAGTCCTTCAGGCTGCGTGTAGCGCCGGTTCAGGCTCAACCCATCGTTCTGTTCAAGCAGCATCGCACCGACCAACCGGGTGACGGCGGCGTCGTTGGGGAAGATGCCCACGACGTTGGTGCCGCGCTTGATCTCGGCATTCAACCTCTGCAGGGGATGGGTGCTGTGGATCTGCAGCCAGTGCGCCCTGGGAAAGTTCCTGAACGACAGCACCTCGTCCTCGGCGCTGTCCTGGGCGAAGACGGTGGCGTTGGTGGCGCCGACCATGCGCCGCTGGGTCTTGTTGGCGTGCGCCAGGACATTGCGCATGAGGTGCATCCTGCACCGCTGCCAAGTCGCCTTGAGCGCTCTAGGGGCCGCAGCATTCAGGCCCGGGCGGGGGTCGGAGATCACAAGCTTGACTGACCCCAGGCAGCCCCCGGCGCATCAGGCTCCGCAGGAACTCCGTCCAGAACGTCTCGGCCACGCGGGGCCCCACCTTCATGCCGATGATCTGGCGCTGGCCCTCTCGCTGCAGCAATGGGCCCACGCAACGGAACGGGACCGGTGATCGCGCCACCCCGGTGCTGATCTACAAGGCGCTACGAACTGGGGGGGCACGAGACGGCGGGCCTCAACGGTAAGCGATCGGTAAGCCGGCCTCCCCGGCGCACACGGACCATGGCACCCGTCGTCCTCACCACCGCCAAGCCCCGGAAGGATCGCCATGAAATCCCTTTTCGCAACCACCGCCGGGCTGCTGCTGTGCTGCAGCAGTCACGCCTCGTTGGTCTACCACAGCGGCTTCGAGGCCCCTGACTACGCCCCGGGCCATCTCGCCGGCCAGGACGGCTGGGCTGTGTTCAATAACGGCACCCCGGGCACCGCCGCGGTGCAGACGGGCAACGTGGCCAGCGGCCTGCAGGCGGCGCAGCTGTCGCCCGGCAGTGCGCAGGCCGGACTGATCCACGGACTGTCAGCCGCCGGCAACCTGGCCGAGGTCAGCTTCGGTGTCGACCTTTACCTGGCGTCGAGCACGGCGCAGAGCCAGTGGCAGGTCGGCTTGTACAACGGTTACGGCGGCTTCAACGTGCTGGCCGACGACGGGGTCCAGTTCGCTGCGGTCGGCTACCCGCAGCTGGCAGCAGGCACCTTCCTGCGTGATGTCTGGCACCACGTCCTCGTCGACTACGACCTGCTGAACGCCACGTTCGACGTCTTCGTCGACTCCATCGCCATCGGCACCGGCCTGCAGATGTTCCCGCCCTTGGACCTGCAGTTCCTGACCGTGAACTCGTTCGGCGGTCCGCAAGCCGACGACAAGGCATTCCTCGACAACGTCTCGCTCAGCGTCACCAGCGTACCCGAGCCGGGGAGCTTGGCCCTGGTAGCTCTGGCTCTGGCGCTGGCACTAGGACTGGGCCTGGGAACGCCGGGCCGCCGACGCACCATCCGTCAGTCATCGGTCTGCACCAGCGTCGCAGCGGTCGGCATGATCGAGCCCGTGCATTCTTCAACACACAGGAGACTCCGCATGAAGCACTTGAACCCCTTTGCTGCTACCGGCCTGATGCTGGCCAGCCTGACTGGCGCCCAAGCGGCCAGCCTGGGCATAGGCGCCTCGGCCGGCGTGAACGCGGTCTATCCCGGCGACAGCCACAGCTACAGCACCTTCGACCCGGCTCAGGTCGCCAGCTTGCACACCGTCAGCTCGTCGATCACCGGTTACGGCTCAGCATCGAGCGGTTCGATGACCGGAATGGCCGGTCACTTCAGCATGCAGGCCTATTCGCTTGCCGTCGATCCGGTGGCCAACGGCTGCCTCAACTGCGGCACGCTGGTGTCGCAGCAGACGGACTCAGGCGGATTCACCGATTCGCTGCTGGTCGGATCGGCGACGCTGGCCGCCGGCACGCCGGTGGACCTCCTGTTCACGATGACCCTGTTGCACACTTTCAGCGCTTCGCAGGCGCTATCGAACTACCTGACCGCCGGCTACCAGGCGCAACTGACCGCCAACGACGCCAATCAAGGTGTCTCGCTGTTTACCGACGGTGCCGGCGGCTACCCGGACGTGTTCAGCATCGTGCTGCATTCGGCCATCGGCCACACCGTGAACCTGAACAGCTCGACGCAGATCGGCACGTATGCCGAATACATCGACCAGACCGCGCGCAGCGTCTCCGAGCAGGTCGATCTCGACCTCTACGTCGACGCGATCAACGCCGGCGTCACGCTGTCATCCGCCAGTGGGCACGACTATGCCGCGCCGCCGGTCCCCGAGCCGGCCGTGTGGCTGATGCTCGGCCTGGGCCTGCCGCTGCTGGCGCTGCGGCGCGGTGCAAGCCTTCAGCAGGCCGGAGGCGCGGCCGCCTGATCGCGCAGCAGGCCGGTCTCGTGCGATGGCGCCACGCCCAGAGCGGCGGCCAGCCGGTCGCGGCACCGGCCGAACGTGCGCAGCGCCTCGGCGCGCTCGCCCAGCTGCAGCTGCGCGCGCATCAGGGCGCGGTACAGCGGCTCGGCCAGGTCGTCGGCGGCCAGGCCGGCCTCGTACACCTCAAGCGCCTCGCGCCACCGGCTGCGCGCCTGCAGCGCCGCCCCATGGCCGGCCACCAGCCGCGTGAAGCGCCGCGTCCACTGCTCGCGGATTGCACGCCACGGCGGCGAAATCGATTCGCCTTCGAGCAGCGGGCCGCGGACCAAGGCCAGCGCACGGCGAGCCAGCGCGTCCGGGTCGCCACCAGTTGCCACGGCGGCAGCCGCGACAGGCGCATGCGTCAGCTCCCACCAGCGCTGCTCCAGCGACTCGAAGGCCGCGGCATCGGTCCAGACGATGCGGCGATCCAGCCGCAACCCGTCGTCGCCCAGCAGCACCGCGTTCGGCACATCGAGCAGCTTGCGCAGCCGCGCCAGCGCCACCTCGAGCGACGCCTTCGGTGCCTCGGCCTCAGGCGAGGGCCAAAGCACGTCGATCGCGTAGTCGACAGGCAGCGCGCGTTCGCCTTGCGCAGCCATCAGCGCCAGCAGTTCGAGCGGCTTCTTCGGCCGCTTGCCCGACCAGGGCAAAGGTTCGCCGTCGCGCAGCACCTGCTGGGCGCCTAACACCCGCACCTGCAGCCGCCAGGGCCAGTCCGACCGCGCCGGGTCGGGCGGTATCAGGCGGCGCGATCGCACGGCGCGGCTGACGAATTCGGTTTCCACGCCGACGTCCAGCGCCGACTGCGCCACTTCAGAAGCCAGCACCGGCAGCGGGAGCAGAAAGCGCTCGAAACCCAGCGCAGCGCAGCGACGGATGGCGTCGGCCAGCAGCGCCGAGGCCTGCCGCTGGCCGGCGCGGCGCGCGGCCAGGCCGTCGACGAGGCCGATCATCGCTGCCAGCACGGCACCCTGTTCACCGTGCTGGTAGGGTCCTTGCGATACCAGCGCCTCGCGCGCCTCGCCGAAGCGCTCCAGGGCCAGCAGCGCATAGCTGCGCAGCACGTGGTAGGCGCCACGGTCGCGCTGCGGCACTTCCACGTCGGCGCAGATCGCCAGCAGGCTGTCC